>PIYB01000002.1 GCA_003601835.1 Candidatus Bathyarchaeota archaeon | reverse complement strand
ATGGTTGTTATCGTCGTTTCGCGTAGACGAAAATAATACGTGAACCTTCGGCGAGCTGAAGGGTCAACCAGAAAACCTTCAATCCTGCAGCTTGTCATGTTGAAAGGATATCGATGTGTATCCTGTCATAACGAGCCGTTCTTCATGGATGGTTTCTGCGTCGTCTTCTTGAAGGAACAGAGGCTGTTAGAAGGAAGACGCTTGAGATCTTAAAAGAAGCCGGGTGCGGAGGCAACCTGATAGTCACGGTCACAGAGGACATGCCTGTGGAACATCGGTTGACAGAGTTATCAGCAGTAACCGATGTGCTGCGTGAACACGGAACGTACTCGCCATCATCAGTTCCACAGCGAAAGAGTTCACGGTGAACGATTAGCGTCTGCAGGAAGACTCCAGCTCGGAAAAGCCTTGTTTCTGTTGATGACGGCTGTTGTTTTTCAGTGTCGCTCCATCTCATCATCACTAAGGCTCAGAATGGTGTCCGTCATCACAGGTAATACGGTGAGTATGAGGGCTTAAAAACGTTGCTCCTTCACCGGGGAAAGGAAAGTTTAATATGGAAGCGGCTTCAACTACAGCAGCGGTGCAGGAACCAACAGCCCCTCCAAGGTAACTGTAGTTCTTGCCACTGAAAAAACGTAAGGAGAGTGAAGAGTAGCATGTCCGAGCGCAAGATGTACAAAGCGGTTTGCTCTGAATGCGGCAAAGAATGCGAAGTTCCGTTTGAGCCAGACCCAAATCGACCGGTTTACTGCCGGGAATGCTGGGCTAAGAGAAGACCGCAGAGAAGAAGAAGCTACTATAGACGATATTAGGCAATGGTCACGACCTAGTTTTCACGCTAGGGTCAAAGAACCGCTGAAGCTGACGGGGCACAGACATCAAGCATCAGATTTTCTTAAGTTTTTTGTCCTGTTTTTTGTTCGGAAAAACGTTTTTCACCGTCACGTAAGCGTTATTTACCTGTTTCTTCCTTTAATATCAAAGGTGTTTGTAGCCTTGGCTTTGAATGTTGCTAGGGTTGATGAGAAACTGCGAAGTCTCCGCATGGGAGGCATCAAAACAGTTACGTATATCGTGTTGTTAGGTGCATCCTTAGTTTTTATCAGCTACATTTTTGGCGAACCCCCGTTTGAAGGAACCCCACCTTTCCTCGAACCCTACAGCAACATCATAATGTTTGCTTTGCCGGCTTTAGTATACATCAAAGCCGCTTTGGTCTTGATATTCGGCTACCTAGTGTTGAACACCGTTAGCGGACTTGTGTACACGTACATGCTTAGATTAACGGATCACCCGACGGCTTCCGCCATAAAAAGCGTGACAAGAGTGTCAGGCGTAGCGCTTCTACTCGGCTTGCTGTCCAGCATCTTCAATGTTAACCCCGCTGCTGCTTTGACACTCGGCTCCTTTGGAGGGTTAGTTGTCGGGTTTGCCACTCAAACCATCCTTTCACACGTTGTCGCCGGCGTCTTCCTTTTGTTGGCACGACCGTTCGCGATAGGTGACAAGCTAACCGTTGCCGGGCAGACCGGTGAAGTTAAGGAGATCAGACTTATGCATCTA
Source organism: Candidatus Bathyarchaeota archaeon (assembly GCA_003601835.1). GTDB lineage: Archaea > Thermoproteota > Bathyarchaeia > Bathyarchaeales > DTEX01 > PIYB01. Next base: position 59,238 of record PIYB01000002.1, on the reverse strand, counting down.
GTTCTAGAAACCGAGGACCGGGAGATTCTGATCCCCAGCGGAACAGTTGTAACCCAGATTCTTCAGAAAGCGAAGCCGAAGAAGACGCCGAAGCCTGTTCCAACAGTTCTCGTGTTGAACCCGCTTCCAGAATCAGCGGAACCCGGCTCAACCATAAAATTCACCGGAAAACTCACCGAGGCTGAAACCGGGAAACCTGTGCCTAATGTTACGGTGAAGATCCTTGAAAAGGACATAATGCGAGACGACCTGCTGGTTTCAACAGTAACCGAGGCTGACGGCCAATTCAACGCAGAATGGAAGGCTGCTAGGACCGATCTGGATGACACCGTTGAGGTTTACGCCAAGTTCGAAGGCAACGAAGACTACAGGCGGTCCCAAACAAAACAATACGTGATAAAAATAGCGAAACAAACAGAATCCGCATAGAAACTTCTCTGCATTGTTCAGAAAAACCAGATTTTGCTCAGCCAAAAAACGGTTCTGAAGCCGGGAGAGGGAGTTGAACCCTCGTACAGCGGTCTGCAGCCGCTTGCCTAAGCCACTCGGCCATCCCGGCATCCGGTTTGATAAGCCTGTTTTCTTCTAGAAGGCTCGTTTGTTGGAAGAATGCTGAGGGAAAACGTGTTTTCTGTGGTGGCGTAAACTATGGATGGATTATTGGGAGTTCGGAAGGCAAACGCGATCCCTCATTGATGCCACCTCAATTCACTGCAGCGTAGCCATTAATAAGCGTTGTGGATTCTAGAGTCCTCGGTTGAGAATTTAGGTAACGGATTAACGGGAGGCGCCGGGTTTAAGATTGTTCTGCCGTCTTTTTCGTTTTTTCATAGGTTCTTCTGTGGAAAGAGATATCTCTAGGGTGCGCATTACTAAGACGTAGACAAGTAACCGGTAGGATTTGGTATGGCGGACGAGAAGATTGTGATTTTAGGCGGCGGAAGCCCGTTTGTTCCTTCCTTGATGTATGTGATGCTTGAGAACAAAGAGGTTCTTGAAGGAAGCGAAGTATGCTTGATGGATATAAACCCAAAGCGGCTGCCGTTGCTGACCAAGCTCGGAGAGGAACTGTCCAAAAGAACGGGTGTCAAGATGAGGTTCACATGGACCACAGACGCGAAGAAGGCTCTTGACGGGGCCACCTTTGTCATGCCGAGCTACAGAATCGGCGGGGAAAAACACATGAGATACGATTTTGAGATTCCGACGAAACACGGCATTTGCGGCGACGAAACAGCTGGGCCTGGAGGCACGTTCATGGCTCAATGCACCATTCCAGCCACGGTTGAATACTGTAGAATGATGGAGGATTTGTGTCCTAACGCTTGGGCTATCAGCTATGTTAATCCTACTAACTTCGTGGCGGACGCCGTTCGAAGAGAAACCAGGGTACGGTTCATCGCGTTGTGCGACTGTTTCGCCGGGTTCGCTATGAGTTTTCTGCCGCATGTGTTGGATATGCCGCCTTTCGAAAGAAGGTATACTGACAACCCGGATATAAAACCGAGGGCGATAGGGATCAACCACTGCACATGGCTCGTCGATCTTCTGGTCAACGGGGAAGACGGGTACCCGCTTCTTGAGGAAAAGTTCAAAGAGAAAACTGGGAAATCTCTCAGCCCGGTTGACGATTTCAGGCTGCGGCTTCTTGAAACATACGGCTACTTTAACGTGTGCCCGTCTCACTGCCGGATGTACTGGGAGCATGACGAGGTTTTGGCGGAACGCAGGGCTCTGATGGAACGGGAGAAGAAACGGGTTTCATCAGCCTTAGGATGGACCTCTAAGGCGTGGAAGTTTATCGAGGAAATGGTTGCAGGCGCCCCGTATGAGGATCATCCTGATCAATATTGTTTCTATCTTCACCATTCAAGGCATGTCGTAGGCATCATGGTGAGCATCATTGCCAATGAAGGCCGAGAATGGGGAGGAATAAACTTTCCGAACGACGGCGCTATAACGAACTTGCCGAATGACGCCATAGTTGAAGGCCACTGCATCGTTGACAAACGAGGGTTAACCCCGATAGTTACAGGGGATCTTCCTAAACCTTTCCTAGGGCTTACTCTGCATCTTCTTAACTGGCAGAAGCTCACGGTTGACGCTGCGCTGAGCGGAGACAAAAACCTGTTGTACCAAGCAATTCTCGCATGCCCGTACGTTCACGATATGAAAGCCGCCAAAAAAATAATGGAGGAGCTCCTAGCAGCTCACGCTGAGTTCATGCCGCAGTTTAAATGATACAAAAACGTAACTGTCGCGACGTATGCTTTTCGCTTTTTCTTTTTATGTGCGGCGCTGTGAATCTTCAACAGATGACGGTAGCTGAGCTTCGTTCACAGATTTTTCTTTGGTTGGGTGGGAACCTGAAAAAAGGGAGGAGAAGATCACAGGACTATTGGCTCACCTTTGAATTTGCGTTCTTTCTTCTTCTTGAAGGTGACTTCTAGGACCCCGTTCTTGTATGAGGCCTTCGGGTTTTTGTTGTCAACTTTGGCTGGTAGTTCAATCTCCTTGTAGTATTTTCTTTGAGGCGTGTCCACGGAGATTGTCATTGTTGTCTCTGTTGCATGTAGTTTGATGTCTTTCTTTTCAACCCCAGGCAGTTCCGCGACAACCTTGACTTCGCCGTCGGTCTCCATTATGTCAACCAGTGGTTCCCTCTGTTCCTTTATGTCAATCTGAGGCCGCCCAAACCTGCTTTCCGGTTTAACGTTGCCGAACTCTCTGATCTGGGGTTTTCCGTCTGGACCGATGGTTACGCTGTACCCATAGACAAATGGTCCCCATTCACGGACCTTCGTACCGTCTGGCAGTGTTCTTTCCCTGACAAGGTCTTTAGGTGTTCTTCTTGAGAACTCTTCGAATTGTCTTTGCATCATCTCCTCCATCTCCCTGAAAACTTCATCTATGTCGCCGAATATGTTTCTGAAAAACGGGGATCTTTTCCTCCAGTTGAACCATCTATCCCAGTATTCGTCTGCCATACGCTTCACCTCCTCAAATTTTTTCTAACTCTTCAAGAGTTTCGATTAAACGTCTCAAGGCAAGGCTCATGATCATGAACGTTCTTTGTCCAAACTCTGAGCAGCTGTATTTTCCTCTGCCAGTTTTTGTTAGCAGCCCGCCTTCGGTTAGTCTTCTCGCGTTCTCCCAGACTAGCTTCGGGTTTAATTCTAGTTCGTGCATGAAGTCTGCGAAGTTCATTGTTTGGTCCTCTTTTTGTATGAGGTTCTTCATCATTCTAAGCCGGGTCTCGTTGGACATGGCGTTGAAGATCCTTGAAAACCTGTCGAAGTCTTCTTCGATGGAATCCAGTTCCTCTTTTAGCTGTTCTTTCGGCCAGTCGCTGGGTGAGAGCGGTATCTCGAATATTACTTCGCCGTCTTGTACTAGCTGAAGCTTGAGGGTCATTGAGCCTCGCCTCGTTTATTACTAAAAAGTAATTACCATACAGTAATATATAAATGTTACTTTCAGGTAATAAACCTCAACCAACCACCGAAAAACACATCAAACAAGACAACCCCGTCCCATCGGAAGATTCCAAGCGAAAAGACGAAACCACCAAGCAAACTCACTCATTTCTCCATCTTTCATTACCTAATCTGGATGAACAAAGCATGTTTACATGGAAAAACCAAAAACAGATTGGAACGCGTCAGCGATAACTTAAAATAACGGATTGAGCTGAATGTTAACCGATTTCAACAAAAAATGAATACCTAGATTAAAGATTGGAGGATGAAGAATGAGCAAGCCGGAAAAGCCCCATCTGAACCTAGTGATAATCGGGCATGTAGACCACGGAAAGTCTACAACAATGGGACACCTGCTTTACCTAGCGGGAGCAATTGACGACCGAACAATCAAGGCTTACGAGGAACAGGCAGAAAAACTGGGAAAAGGCACCTTCAAATTCGCCTGGGTTCTCGACTCTCTGAAAGAGGAAAGAGAACGAGGACTCACAATTGACCTCCGTTTCCTCAAGTTTGAGACGCCTAACTACTTCTTCACAGTCATCGACGCACCGGGACACAGAGACTTCGTCAAAAACATGATCACAGGCGCCAGCCAAGCCGACGCCGCCGTACTGTTCGTCTCAGCTAAGAAAGGCGAGTTCGAGGCAGGCATCGGGCCTGGCGGGCAAACAAGGGAACACGCCTTCTTAGCCTTCACGCTTGGTGTCAGACAGCTTGCAGTGGCAATCAACAAGATGGATGACCCGACGGTCAACTGGAGCAAGGAACGGTACGAGGAGATCAAGAACGAGATCAGCCGCATGTTACGGCTAGTCGGTTACAACCCGGCTAACATCGCCTTCGTCCCGACATCTGGATGGACTGGAGACAATCTTGTGAAGAAAAGCGATAAGATGCCTTGGTATGATGGTCCAACCTTGTTCGAAGCGTTAGACCAGTTCAAGATGCCTGCGAAGCCGATTGACAAGCCTCTCCGCCTGCCGATACAGGACGTTTACACCATCACAGGTGTCGGAACTGTGCCTGTTGGAAGAGTCGAGACAGGCGTGCTGAAGGAAGGCGACACAATAGTATTCATGCCAGCAAATGTTTCAGGCGAAGTAAAATCGATGGAAACCCATCACGTTAGGATACAAAGAGCTGAACCAGGCGACAACATAGGCTTCAACGTGAGAGGCGTCTCCAAGAAGGACGTCAGAAGAGGCGACGTAGCGGGGCATCCCAGTAACCCGCCGACAGTAGCCAGAGAATTCATTGGACAGATCATCGTCATACACCATCCGACCGCCATAGCTGCAGGATACACCCCGGTTCTTCACGCCCACACAGCTCAGGTTGCGTGTAGATTCGCAGAGTTGATCAAGAAGATCGATCCAAGAACAGGACAGACGGTTGAAGAGAATCCGTCTTTCCTCAAAACAGGGGACAGCGCTTTAGTGAGGTTCGAACCGTTGCGTCCTTTGCCGCTTGAGGTCTACACTGAGTTCCCAGAGCTTGGGCGATTCGCGATCCGTGACATGGGAACAACCATCGCTGCGGGTGTAGTCAGAGAAATCACGAAAAAGATGTAGACAGCAAAACATAATAATCCCATCTTCTCTTTCTTTTTAGGTTTCTACAGGATTGAATTTAGAGGAACCACGTTGAACAATAGAAAAGTCGAGATAATGTACTTCTATTCGGACATGTACGAAAACGAGAAGAATCTTTCAGAGATAACTAGGAAGATCAACCAGCAAAGAAAGGACATTCAGATACGTCTAGTCAACATTGATGACCCTAGAAACGAGGAACTGGCTGAACTATACGGCGTAAACATGGTGCCCCTGTTAATCTTTTTAACTCCTGAAGGCGAGATTGCGGCGAAAAGGTTTCTACCTCTGTCAGCTGAAGACATCGTTCACGAAATCGCTGAGAAAATCAGCAAAGGGCAGCTTCCCAGCCCACATGTGGAGGAGACCAAAACAAAGATTCAAGAGGCGTTCAAATCCGTCACAAGAAGAAACGAGCTTACAGACCTTGTTGTAGAACAGATCGAGAACGACCTTGTTGAAACAAGCATGGAGCAGGAAGTTGAAGAGCTAATAAGCTCTCACATCAGCGCCATAAACCACACTGTAAGTGACCTTTTGGAGATTAAGAAGATTCTCCAGAAGTTCTCGAAGAAAAGTGCGAACTTCGTTGTCTAGCTTATGTAAGAAATTTTTTCTTCCTCTATTCTCTTCCTTTCCCTTTCAAGGACTCTTCGCTGTTCTTCGATCCGTTTCATCCTTTCCGCTATCTGTTCAGACCTGTATATCTCCTTCTCCAACTCTGAAAGGTCAACCTCGAAACCCAACATTCTCGAGATAACCTGCAACACCTTTTTCGCAGCCTTCGGGTCAGGAAGATAACCAGGCGTCTCAGCTAACAAGCAAGCAGCATCCAACCCTCTGAATTTTGCCAACCCAACAAGCAACCCTGCGGTTCCCACTATCGGGCTGCCGGCTGGACTGTTTTTTGCACCCGCCTCCGTGGCTTTAGCGAGCAGCTCCTGGCTTGTTGCGGATGCCAACACTTGAGGTTCCCCTTTGACCTCTTTTCGGTATCCGCCTATCGTCAAAATCATCTTCACATTGTTTTTCTCAGCGAAGCTGAGTATGGCGTCGGCTACCTCGTATTGACCTTCGATTGTTTGTGCTTGCGTGTCGCCAGTTAACAGAATAAGATCAGTTTCTCCTTGATCATTTTTCCAGTAATAGAATTCAGACCGGAGAAGCCGTACATCTCCTTTTTTGTTGACCATGACGTAATACGCGAAGTGAGGAGAATAAAGATCCGCAATTTTCTTGGCTTTCAACTGTCTCGCCAGGTACTCCGCGGCGATCTTTCCAACCAAGCCCTGGCCAGGTAAACCTTCTATCAGGACGGCTTTTCTCGGTTCAACCTTTTCCTTTTCTACTATTGTCGTCTCTTTCATTTCTTCAGCTGCCTCATCATGCCCTTGTAAACGGCGTATTTGTCGTCAGGCGAAAACTTGGCTGGATGAGGTATCCGTGTTTCTCCGCCGCAGTGTGGGCACCTGTCTTTCCTAAGCGTATATTCTCCGCATTTAACGCATTTCCTGAGCAGCCAAACCATTGATTTTATCCTCTTTGGAAGGCTCCTTGGCCTCCAGCTTTCTCTATGGTTTGCACAACAGCTTCAGCAGCTCTTCTCATGACATCGTTTGCTTCTTTGTAGTCTTTAGCCGTAACTTCTATGTAGTATTTCGGCGGCGAAACAACGTACACTCTGACCTTTGCTCCATGTGGGACTTTAACCTTCTGAGCTTTCAGAAGGGCTTCTTTGACTTTGATAACCCCGTCTGGCTTTGTGCAGCTTACGTTCAAGGTTCCCTTCGTCTTCACCATGGAGATTCTGATCTTTTCTTTAGCGACCTCAGTGAGGGTTTCAGCAAGTTCCTTCGGTATCCCATGTTTTATAAGGACATCAGCGCCTTCTCTAGCAGCCATCTCCAAGCCTTCATAGACCTCGCCGAAAGCCTCTTCGAGAGGAACCCACGCCTTCGCATAAACCTGTTCTAGCGGAATGCCCAGTCTCTGAGACGCACTTTGCATCAAGCTTTCAGCTTTTCTAGTTTGTTTCCACTGAAGCATCTTTTCTCTTCTTTCTCTTTTCGTGACTCTTCTGAGGGAAAGGTCGATATGTTGCCTAGTAGGATCCACCCTCAAAACCTTAAGCACAACTTTTTCGCCTTCGCGTACAAAGTCCCGTATGTTCTTCACCCAGCTGGAAGAGATCTCGGAGATGTGAAGGAAGCCTTCCTTCTTGTACTCGTCCAAAACCACGTAGACGCCGTAGCTCGTTATTCTATTGGCTGATGCAACCACCAATTCGCCTACTTCCGGCCATTCCTCACGCCTCAGAAAAGTCATCTTTTAACTTCACTCCAGAATTCTTACTATTTCACCTTTGATCTTAGCCTTTCCACCCGTCGGCTCCGCAAGGGTTGCGCCGCAAATGTTACAGTGAACTATGGTTGAAACGTGGCTGAAGATGGACTGTTCATTGCCGCAGTCTGGGCATTTCACCTGTAGGAACACTGTTCGCGGTTTCGGTATAATCTTATCCCATTCGCTCATACGCTGTTCCTCTCCTCTGTTTTCTCTACTGGATTGTCATCCTTCTTAAGCGGATTCCTTTCTTTTGTCTTGTGTAACCGCACTGTTTGCATCGAAGCTTCAACGCCTGCTTCTTTGTTGTCTTAGCTTTCCTTTTCAACATCGGATATTTTTGTCCACCGTAACCCTTCCGTTCACGTTTGTGATGACGTTCTCCTTTAGCCAGAGCTCTTCTCCGTCCTTCCTTGTAAAGGGAAACAGCGTGCACAGTATGTGTCTTACATCTCGGACAGTACGTGTTTATCTCCTTAGGCACATTCATTGCTGTCACTCTGTCTTTGACTAACTAGCTAGTAGGGAAGACCTAAATAGAAAGATATTTAAACGTTATGGGAGAGACCGACCGACGACTTTTCCTGAGGAACTTCTAAACTGTAGATTATGCCACCTGGCTCTCTTCTTTTTTCATACCGGTAAGATACAGGTTTCCTCGCCGGGGGTTTGGCGATAAGCCTGTTGCCGACGTATCCCGCTATGACGGCTGTCACAGGGTCCGCAACGTACATTGCAACATCAACAAAGGTCAACATGTAATCACCATAGGCTTGGGAAAGCGGAATGTTCTCCACATAAATCGACCCGAAGATTAAGCCTCCTAAAATTGCGTCAGCGAACAGGTACACCGCTAGAGATATCGTCACGGCTTCATCCAGTCTTCTCGCCCTAAACAGGTACACGGAGACCAAGGACGAGATGAAAGAAGGAATGAAATACAGTTGAATACTTGGCGGAGCAATAGAGGTTATCATAACCGAAAGAAAGGCGCCCAAAACTCCTGCCTGCAAAAGTTTCCCTATGGGCGCAACCGGCGGAACAGCGGCTTCCGGTTTTCTTCTAACAGGAGCCCCGCAGTTAGGGCAATATTCCGCGCCGTCAGGTAACGGATACCCGCATCTTTCACAATTAATCATGCTGAACACCAAAGGCTGAATGCTGATTGCCACGTTTCCTCTAAACATTGATCCAGCGTTATATAAAAACCTCTTGTTCCATGTGATTCAACCGTGAAAACTGTGGAAAAATAACGGTTTCCCTATGTCCCTAAGAATCCGCCTTCAACGTTGCTCACCTGACGACATAAATTTCGCAGCAGTATAAAAGGTACGGACTAGCGGTTCACAACTTTTTAACGACGAGTCAAACGACTTTACTTCCGGAGAAGGGAACGGGTGAAGGTTCAAGCAGTAGACCGGCATTTCGGAAGTCCAGACCGAAAGAGAATGGTGCATCTTTCTTTTCGTCAAATGTTGGAGCTGAAGGTGTTCGGTTACGCTCAAATATTCACGCGGACGAAACAGGGCTGGCGACACCCGGTTCCCTTCTACGTTGTGGAATGCAAGGATCACGGATACTTCATTGATTATGCTCACGGTTACCGACGGTATTTCACGTGTCCTCTATGCCGTGACCGGCAGAAGCGTGAAATGGTCGCTGTGAAAAAAGCTGTTGGCTAAATTCGTTGTCTGAACGTTCAGTCCAAACTTTAGGTCTGAACTGTGTGTGCAGCTGCTCTACGCACAAATCCTAATACTTCTAGATACTGCTTATTTTGCATTCATAGGAAGGATATGAAATGAAAAGACTGATTAGAAATCGGAAAGCGCTTAGCAACGTTGTCTCAACGCTCATTATTCTGGTGGTTTCGGTGCTTTTAGCAGGCGTGGTCACGATGTATGCTGTTAACATTACTTCGACTCGGACGCAGCAGGAGCAGTTGAAGCTTACGAAGCAAGAGGTTTGGGTGTACGGTAACGGCACGGCATTCGCGGCTGTTGCGGTGGATAACGTCGGCGGAAGAGACGTGGTTATAGATAAAGTGCGAGGCGTCGAAGCCTCATGGTCCTCAGTGTACTATCTGCGGCTGTCTTCAGCCATCTCAACCTCGCTGAACTGTCCTAACTCGAGCGGTCACAGCTGGACAAACTTCCAGTACACTTCGGGAACAGTTGCGAGCTTCTCAACCGACAGCAACGATAAACCATTAGCCTCCGGCAACACCATGATAATCTACATAACGAGCCCCGATAGCATCAGCGTGAACGATATCGGCACCACAATCGGCATCACCATCTTCACCGAAAACGCACAATACTACGTTGAATGCAACGTGAAATCCGCTGAAACCGCCTAATCCTGAAAAAGGAACAACATGAGTGAAAAGACAGCCAGCTAAGTCAAGTTCACCCGAGTGGTGAAGCGAAAGCCGTTAGCGCACGCCCAGGAGAGGTTTGGAGTCTTCCGTACGATTGCTGAGCGCTTTTCGGCTTCAAACCTCTCCCCTAAAAGGCGTGCACCAATTTTTCTGGTTTCGAACCAAAGTCTAGATATTTTTTGTGAACCAAGGGTATGAACCGTGAAAGCAGTCCGATGTTCCTTCTTTGCTGTTTTGTTTTTTGCAGGTTGCAGTTAACGTTTGATTTGGCATTTTTTGTCGCAATCTAAGCGCCTGTGTAAACGTTTTTCTCAATTAGAAACACATTTATTACGCAAGATTTTCTATTGAGTAGAAACGGAGAACCGGCTTGAATGAGCGATTTAACCGAGGAAGCTTTACGAGAAGAGGTGCGGCACAAGTCTAGTCCTTTAAGGCGGCAGCCTGAGGTTAACATAGGAACCATTGGGCATGTTGATCATGGGAAGACGACTTTGGTTGAGTCGCTTACCGGCGTTTGGGCTGCAAGGCACAGTGAGGAACTGAAACGTGGAATCACGATTAAGCTCGGGTACGCTGACGCCGTTGTTTATCGGTGTCCAAAATGTGAACCTCCACGTAACTATTCAACTCAGGAGATTTGTCCTCGGTGCGGTTCAAAAGGAGAATTCGTTCGCGCATTAAGTTTTGTTGACGCCCCCGGGCATGAGGCTTTGATGGCTACCATGCTTTCAGGGGCAGCCGTGATGGACGGCGTTATCCTCGTTATTGCGGCTGATGAGCCTTGCCCGCAGCCTCAGACCCGTGAACATCTAGCGGCAGTACAGATTGTAGGCATTGACAAGGTCGTCATTGCACAGAACAAGATTGATCTTGTTGACCGGAAACGTGCCTTGGAAAGCTACAGGGAGATCAAAGAGTTCACGAAGGGAACTGTAGCTGAAGGCGCGCCCATAATTCCGATTTCAGCTCAGAACGAGGTGAACGTTGATCTTCTTTTGTACGCTTTGGAACAGAATATTCCAACTCCTTTCCGGGACCCTGCGAAGCCTCCTCGGATGTATGTGGTTCGTTCCTTCGACGTGAACAAGCCTGGAACACCGGTTGAAAACCTTGTCGGCGGCGTGATCGGTGGCACAATTTTCCAAGGAACCTTCAAAATTGGCGACGAGCTGGAGATTCGTCCAGGCATCTCTCCGCGTGGAAAATCGAACACATATCAGACCTTGTTCACTAAAGTGGTTAGTCTACACGCTGGAGGAAGAGAAGTGAAGGAGGCTTATTGCGGGGGACTGGTTGGGGTTGGCACCCTTCTAGACCCGTCTTTAACGAAGGCTGACGGTTTAATCGGGAACCTTGTTGGGCAACCGGGAACTCTTCCTCCAACCCGGTTCGATCTTTCTTTGGAGATCAATCTTTTCGAACGGGCTGTTGGGACAAAAGAGCTGGCTGAGGTTAAAAAGATCGGTGTCGGAGAAGTTCTTCTTCTAGACGTAGGCACAGCTCCAACAGTCGGCAAGGTTCTCAACATAAAAGGTGACACGGCGGAGCTCCGTCTCACCCGCCCGGTTTGCGCGGAGGAATCAGCCCGTGTGGCTGTCAGCCGGAAAATGGCGGGAAGATGGCGGCTGATAGGGTTCGGAATCATTAAATAGCCTCTACAGAGGATAGTTGTGATTCAAGAGTCTTAAGCTCGTTCGAGGTGTTCAGGTTGAATCATAGAGAACGTTTTCTGAGAACGTTTCAGTTCAAAGACGTAGATAGGATTCCGGATTACGAGTTCGGGTTCTGGGCGGAGACAATTGACAGATGGCATAAAGAAGGGCTTCCGCTTGAAAAGAAAACCAACAGAGACATCGAGATATACCTTGGGCTTGAAGGATGGGACTGCGGCGAATGGCTGCCTGTTAGAACCGGGTTTTGGCCTCCTCTGCCTTCGAGAATAATCAGGGAAGAAGGGAACCGGGCGATAGTTGACGACGGCATGGGCGGAATATACGTTCGCACCGTGGGTTCTTCCTCGCCGCCTCATTACATCCGCCATCCCTTGAAGAACCGGGAAGACTGGGAAAAACTGAAGCCTTTTCTGAACCCCGATACGCCTGGACGTTTTCCGTTAAACTGGGATGAGATAGCGGAAAACTATAAGGACAGGGATTACCCGCTGGGGCTTTCTATAGGAAGCCTCTACGGTTGGCTGCGGAACTGGATGGGCGTCGAAGGGATCTCCATAGCACTTTACCGTGACCCGGATTGGGTGGCAGAGATGATGGACACATTGGTGGATCTTTGGATAGCCATAATTCGGAAAGCGTTACGTTCAGTGCAGGTTGACTTTGCATCTTGGTGGGAAGACATGTGCTACAGTAAGGGTCCGCTTATATCTGTGAAACATTTCGAGGAGTTCATGGTTCCACGGTACAAGAAGGTCACCGATGTTCTGAAAGAGTACGGCGTAGAGATCAACGTTCTGGACAGTGACGGAGACGTAACTTTACTTGTTCCAGGCTGGCTTAAAGCAGGGATCAACTGCATGTTCCCTTTGGAGGCAAGGTTCACTGATGCTTATAAGATTCGGGAACAGTTTGGACACCGCGTTCTCCTGTTGGGCTACGTTGACAAGAGGGCTTTAGTAGCCGGCGGGAAGGCGGTTGACAAGGAGCTGGAACGGTTGACCCCTATGCTTGAGGACGGCGGGTTCATCCCGTTGGTGGATCACAGGTGTCCCCCCGAAGTCTCCTACTCAACATACAAGTATTACCTAAAGAAGAAACGTGAATGGATAGGAAGAACAGACGCGCCTCCCTTGCCGTAAACCACGTTTTTCTTTTACTCTGTAAAACATAGGGAAAGAAACGGCTTCCCAAGCGTTTTTAAATACACAGCGCAGATAGATCAGCTCCGTGCTGAACGAGGGTTAAGACTCTTGAAACAAGTTAAAGTGTCAGCCCCCTGCAGCTCAGCTAACATGGGCTCCGGGTTCGACGTGTTCGGACTGGCTCTCGAAGCGTTCCACGACACCTTGTCAGCGGAGCTAACCGACGAAGGCGTAACCGTGGAGGTTACGGGGCTAGGCGCCGACAAGATTCCGACAACCTTAGAAAAAAACACGGCTGGACTTGTAGCTAAGATGATGCTTGCAAACCGGAAGATCGGGGTTAAGATAAGACTGGAGAAAGGTATACCTCTGAAGATGGGTCTAGGAAGCAGCGGCGCCTCAGCGGCTGCATGCGCCGTAGCCTTGAATAGTCTTCTAGGACTCGGGTTTTCTTCAAACGATCTTGTGAGGATAGCCGCCATGGGTGAGGTTGCAGCTGCTGGAGCAAGTCACGCTGACAATGTTGCAGCATCGGTTCTAGGCGGGTTCACAATTGTTCAAACAAGCGAAGGCTCCGTTACCGCCGTCCGAATAGACCCCCCGCCAAACTTGGAAGTTGCCTTAGCTTTACCCAACGTTGAAACCCCGGATAACAAGACAGCTTCAGCCAGAGCCGTTCTCCCAAGATCCGTGGGTTTCCGAGAAGCCGTGGCTAACGCGGGAAACGCAGCGCTGTTGGTCGCCGGTTTCCATCTGGGAGACGTGAAACTGATTGGGCGCGGGATGACGGATCTTATCGTTGAACCCGCTAGGAAACGGTTGATCCCGGGCTATGATTTGGTGAAAGAATCTGCCTTGAAAGCTGGTGCGGCTGGCGTCGGCATCAGCGGGGCTGGTCCAGCTGTCATCGCGGTTGTTGACAAAAACGTGGTCTCCACTTGTGACGTGGCTGAGGCTATGAAGGAGGCTTTTCTGGACGCGGGGGTTCCTTGCGAGGCTTGTTGTACGAAGCCTTCGTTCAAGGGTACTGTTGAAGTTTAGGTTTCACCGTTTAAGTAAGGGTGACAACAATGAAGGATGAGAAACCGGTTATCGCTGTTACGATGGGTGACCCAGCTGGCGTAGGACCTGAGATAACGGTTAAGGCGCTCTTGAACCCTGAGGTTTACAAGGTTTGCAGCCCCGTTGTCATAGGAGACTTGGGAATCCTCAAGCAAACAGCTAAACTTCTCAAGTATGATGTTTCCTTTAACGCTGTGGATTCTCCGCGGGCAGCTACGGGGAAGACGGGCATCATTGATGTTGTTGACTTAAAAAACGTGGATCTGGACACGTTCAAAATAGGCAAGGTTTCCGTGGAAGCTGGACGTGCAGCAATCCAGTACATAGAGAAGGCTGTCAAATTTGCTTTAGAAGGCTCGGCGGATGCGATAGCAACCAGCCCCATCAACAAGCAGGCGATAAGGCTTGCTGGAAGCCCGTATATTGGGCACACAGAGATGTTAGGTGCGCTTTGCGGCGTCAAGAATCCGTTGATGATGTTTCATGTGAAAGGCGCACGAATCTTCTTCTTGACTAGGCATGTGCCTTTGGCTGAGGCGGTTAAGGCTGTGAAGAAGAACAGGATAGTGGAGATGGCTGTTAGGATTGATGCGGAGCTTAGGCGAATAGGCGTAGAAAGTCCTTTGATCGCGGTGGCAGCGTTGAACCCTCATGCCAGCGATAAAGGTCTCGTGGGAAACGAGGAAGCGGAGGAGATAATTCCCGCTGTGGAGGAGCTTCGGAATCGTGGTCTCCACGTGGTTGGACCTGTTCCCGCTGACACGGTTTTCCATAAAGCTCTACAGGGTAGCTACGATGCGGTTCTTAGCCTTTATCATGATCAGGGGCACATAGCTGCGAAGACTGTGGATTTCTATGGAACGGTCAGCGTGACGCTTGGGCTTCCTTTTCTCCGAACCTCGGTGGATCATGGAACCGCTTATGACATTGCGGGAAAAGGAGTAGCGAACCCTCGAAGCTTGGTGGAAGCCATAAAGTTAGCTGCGGTGCTCGTTAAAAACATGAGATGAAAGCCTTAATGACCAAGATAATTCTTGACACAAACTTTCTTTTTGTTCCAGTTCAGTTCCAGATTGACATATTTGAACAGCTGAACAATCTTTTGGGGAAAGCTGAGCCTATAGTCCTGTCAACCACAATAGAGGAGCTGGAATCTCTTGTTGAAAAACGGTCCGGAAAAATCCGAAGTCAAGCCATTATGGCGCTTAAGTTGGCGAGGAGATGCCGGATAATCGAGGTTGAAAAAACGCCGGAAGAAGGATGCGACGATGTGATCGTCAGAAAAGCCAGAGAATGGAACTGCCTCGTTGCAACCAACGACGTGAACATGAGGAGAAAGCTCAGAGAAGCAAAAGTAGCAACAGTTTTCATGCGTCAACGGTCTCATTTAGCGATAGAAGGACAAGTTTCAGTTTGAGACGTATCTCTATTTCTTGAACCGCTTGTAGCTTTTATGCAAAAACGCGGCGATGACAGCCCAGAATATTGCATTAGCTAAGAACCCCAGTTCTTCCCATATCAGTATATAAACAGTAGGCGCCTCGGGAACATCTATGGATAATTTCTGCAGCCAAGGCAAGGTGAACACAGGCTCAAGATCTCTTCAAGAAGACAGTTCAAGCAAGAGAAAGATGCCATGAGATAATGCTGTGGTGCCGCGGGGGTGATTTGAACACCCGACAACCCGGTTTCAAACCTTGATTCGGTCTGGGACTTCAGCTTCACCCTTACCGGCTTGCAGCAGCCGTAAGACGGGTGCTCTCCCAGGCTGAGCTACCGCGGCACAAAAAGATAGAATGAAAACTTGTTTATATAAGATTTTAGCCGTGCCGTTAACAACATATTTAGGTTTCTTCTGTAACTGGGTTTCTTAGAACCCCTATTTTCTCAACTTCCACCTCGACGGTGTCACCTGGCTGTAGGAATCGTGGTTCCGGTTTCATGAAGGCAGCTACGCCGCCCGGTGTGCCCGTTGCTATTATGTCGCATGGTTCAAGGGTCATCACCCGGCTGAGACGGTGAATTATCTCGTACACGTTGAAGATCATGTTCTTTGTCGACGAGTTTTGCCGGGTTACGCCGTTAACTCTGGTGTATAAACGGAGGTTGGCTGGGTCTCCAATCTGCGTAAGGGTTGTTATGCACGGGCCCATAGGCGCGAAGCTGTCGAAACTTTTTCCTCTTGTCCACTGTCCATCCTTGAACTGGATGTCACGGGCGGAAACGTCGTTAAACACTGTGAAGCCGAAAATATGGTTTTCCGCCTCTGAAACAGGGATGTTCTTGCCTTTTTTGCCTATGACTATCGCCATCTCAACCTCGTAATCCAGCTTTTGCACGAAACCCGGTTTCACTATAGGCTCCTCCGGGCCGATTATGGCTGTTCGAGGCTTCATGAAGATCACCGGTTCGTCTGGAACAGCAGCCTCCGCTTCCTCGGCGTGATCCTTATAGTTAAGGCCTAAACAGATGATCTTCGGCGGGTCGGCAACGGGCGCCTTGAAAACCACCTTGCCTGTTTCAAGCAAGGATTCTTTTCTTTCCCGGTTTGACAGGTTTTCCGTCAATTCTTTAAGAAGAGCCTCTGCTTTCAAGCCTAGGGAGATTAGATCGTTGATGTTTGCTGGTACATTCTTCCTAAAACGTGAAAGCTTCGGCAGGTCAACGATGTGGTTTTCGTCTTTCAAGACTCCGAAAGACTCTGTTCCCTGATAGGTGTAACGGGCAACCTTCAAATTTGTTCACCAACGGACACATTGTCTAAAGGAATACAGATATAAATCATCTAGATCATCATAACTCAAAGCCTCAGGCTGCTAAGAAACGTGCTGGTGACATTCTTCACATGGAAATCCTTGAAAAGGCTCGAACCATGCTTGAAAAGTATCCTCTATGCGACCATTGTCTAGGCAGACAGTTCGCTTTCTTAGGCTACGGACTTGAAAACCAAGACCGGGGAAGAACGGTAAAGACGCTTCTGACGATGAAAGGACACATGCTTGCGCTTTCAAAAGACAGGAAAGGCGTTCTGCTTCTGAAAACTATGTGTGAAAACGGCGCGTTTCCCATGGCGGCAGAGATCCTCAGAAAACTCAAACGTAGACCTAAACAGGGAAAACCCTGTTTTCTTTGCGAGAACTGTTTCGAAACGTTGCCGTCCCTCGTGGAGAAGATAACCCAGAAGCTTCGAGATTACGAGTACGAAACATTCCTCGTAGGCATCAAGCTACCTATCG
The DNA here is from genome assembly GCA_003601835.1 of Candidatus Bathyarchaeota archaeon. GTDB lineage: Archaea > Thermoproteota > Bathyarchaeia > Bathyarchaeales > DTEX01 > PIYB01. Next base: position 42,325 of record PIYB01000002.1, on the reverse strand, counting down.
AAATCGAGGAAAGAGAAGACGAGTTTAAAGCCGAATTTGGTGTTCAACACGGCGAAAGCATAAAAAACGAGTTCAGCAGAGTCCTCGGAAAGACGCTTTCCCAAAAAACGGGTAAAACCGTTGAGTTTGCCAAACCCCAGATTGTTGTCTTGGTCAACCCGTTCACAGGCTGGATTAGACTTCAGGTAAACTCGCTTTTCATAATGGGTAGATACAGGAAACTTGTGAGGGGAATACCTCAGTCAAAATGGTTCTGTCCTAAGTGCAGGGGGAAAGGCTGCCCCGAATGCAACATGACAGGAAAACTGTACCCCGAATCCGTTGAGGAACTTATCGCTGAACCTGTTTTGGAGAAGACTCAGGGAGAAGACTCATCCTTCCACGGAGCCGGTCGGGAAGACATTGACGCCCGTATGCTTGGAAGAGGCAGACCGTTCATAATACAGGTTAAGAGGCCGCATAAGCGAAGCGTGAACCTTTCAGAACTGGAGCGCGTCATTAACGAACGGGCAAACGGGAAGATAGAGGTCAGAGGCTTAAAGATTGTTGACAGGGACATGGTTAGAAAAATAAAGCAGCTGGAAGCATCCAAAAAAACGTACAGAGTCACCGTGACGTTTGACAGAGAAGTCTCAGATGAGGAAATCCGGAGGATTGAACGCGCCTTAACCGGGGTAACCGTTAATCAGCAGACGCCTACACGGGTTCTACGTCGAAGAGCTGATCGTGTTCGAGAAAAACACATATATGAGACCAAAGTTAAGAGAATCTCCCCGAACAGCGTAGAAATGAGGATTCGATGCCAGGGAGGACTGTACGTAAAAGAGCTGGTAACCGGGGACAACGGAAGGACTGAACCAAACGTGTCGAAGATTGTTAACGCGAAGGCTGAGGTTCTCGCTCTTGACGTGTTGAACGTCTCTGCTAAAGGCGGTGAGGCATAAGTGACGAAATCTAAAGGCTTTAGGAAGAAGACGCGGGCGCTCCTGAAAAAGAAGCCTAGGGAACACGGGAAACTTGGGCTTAGCAGGCTGCTTCATGAATATAAACCCGGTGACAAGGTAGTCATTAAGATAGATCCAAGTGTTCAGAAGGGCATGCCACATCACAGGTATCATGGCAGAGTTGGGGTCATAATCTCCAAGAGAGGAAGAGCATACGAAGTCAGCGTCACCCAAGGAAACGCTGTGAAAGAGATTATTGTGCGGCCTGAGCATTTGAGAATCCACGCTGAGGGATAAACCTTGGTCAGAAAAAGAATATTGAAGATACAACCAGTAACAATTCCCCAAGTGAAGGCTTTGCTTGAGTCTCTTGGAGAGGAAAATCTTGATCAGTTTCAACGCCGTTCCTTGGATTACGCAGCGAAATTCTCCAAGATCGACGCGGAAAAAGCTGAGAAGCTGCTGGCGGAACTTAAGGAGATGGAGCTGCTGGACGAGGAAGAAGCTGTCCAGATAGTCAACTGTATGCCCAAGAGCATAGAGGAACTAAGGGTGTTTCTCGCCGGCGGCAGGAAGATTGTGGAAACAGCGAAACTTGAATCGATTTTAAGCCTTTTAGACAAGTACCGGAAAAAAGAAGAAGACTAGGCAAAAGAAAAAAGTTATTAGCCTTATAAGCGTAAATCCATATTGTTTGGTGAGGCTTAAGATAATGAAGGCAGAATACACTTTTAATTGTAAGTGTTACTTGGCGCCACCCATTGAACTGTACGGTTCTACGGTTTTACGCCAACATGCAGCGTATAAGGAGACATAACCAAGCCTCTTTTTACTGTTTTTAAGTTTTCTTCATTTGACCCAAACAAATGAAAGGAGGAAAGAAGACTCTTGGAACGTGAAGAAAAGGAATCTCGGCAGCTATATGAGGAAAATGCATACGTCCTAGACTATCTGCCGTTCGGAAAACCCGGGACAAGAGTGAAATTCCGCGCTGGAGCCGTGGTTCAGATGGTCGGAGTAAGCTACTTCACCCTGCTGGAGGCAAATGTTAGGTCAGGGGTTGTGCTCAAACCGTTGGATCGTGTTTACGTAGGTAAGGATGCTAGAAAAGAGATCACCTATATTCTCGGCAGAATTGGATACGATGAGTTGACGGCAAACGCGAAGCTTGAGCTTGAAAACGCCGTTGAGAAAATCGTGCTTGAAAGAGAAAGATGGTTCGTGAACTTCTTCAATACCGCTCAGCCGATAACTCCGAGAATGCACGCACTTGAGCTAATCCCTGGAATCGGGAAAAAGTATATGTGGGACATTCTAGACGGCAGAGAACGGAAGCCTTTTCAGAGCTTCAAAGAATTGCAGGAAAGAGTGAACATACCGAATCCCGCCAAACTTATCGCTAAAAGGGTTATCGAGGAGCTTTCCGGCGAAAGCAAATACCGTCTGTTCACCCGTTCCTCCTAAGAAAAAAGCATTAGACTTAACATTCAGCTCGACTAGCCGTAAAAGCCATGAGCCTCAGAGAGAAAACCAGAAGAATTCTACGCGCTTATGGTGTCATCCCGAGAAAACGGTTGGGACAGAGCTTCCTTGTCAACGAAAGCATCATGCAAAAGATGGCTTCTTACGCGTCCCTAAGTAAGCAAGAAACAGTCTTAGAAATAGGCGCCGGACTAGGCTTTCTCACAGAGATCCTTGCAAAAAAAGCAGGCCAAGTTGTCGCCGTTGAGATTGATTCGAGACTCGCGAAAGTCTTGGAACGGCGGCTACGCCAATATTCTAATGTGAACCTGTTGCAGGGGGACATCTTGAAGCTGGAAGTTCCAGACTTCGACAAGGTTGTTTCCACACCGCCCTACTCGATATCTTCTCCTCTTCTGTTCTGGCTTTTCGAGAAACGGTTCTCTCAAGCAGTCTTGGCTTTCCAAGAAGAGTTCGCTAGGCGGCTTGCAGCAGCCGCAGGGTCTAAAGATTACGGGCGTCTAACCGTTGCGACGTGGTATAATGCTGAAGTTGAGCTTCTAGATCTTATTCCTCGAAAAATGTTTTGGCCACCCCCTAAAGTGGACTCCATGATCGTTCGTTTAACCCCTAGAAAGCCACCTTTCCATGTGAAGGATGAACGTTTCTTTTTTCAGGTCGTTAGAACAATCTTCACCCAAAGAAACAAGAAGCTAAGAAACGCCATTATGCCTTTTCTCAACAGTTTCGCACAGTCCAAGATGGAGGCGCTTAAAATAGCTGACAGTCTACCTTTCCATAACCGGCGGCCGCGTGAACTTGCACCTGAAGAGATCTGTGTGGTGGCTAACGAGCTGTTTAATGTTGTTTCTTGATGTTTTCTTAACGCTAAAGGTGTTTTGTTATCCTTGGTTCGAGAAGCCGTCTAGGCATTGCGCCGATAATTCTATCGACAAGGGAGCCGTCTTTGAAAACCAAGATTGTGGGAATGCTCATTATCTGATATTCTAGCGGAACTTTTCTGTTCTTGTCCACGTTCAGTTTTCCGAAGAGAATCTTGCCTGCGTAATCTTTCGCAAGTTCCTCAATGATGGGACCGATCATTCGACATGGGGCGCACCAAGCTGCCCAGCAGTCGATCACCACCAAGCCGCCCTTGTTTATTATTTCGTCAAAATTCAGGTCTGTTACCTCAATTGGGTGGTCCGTTTCTTGAAAAGCAGATTTACGTTGCAGTTTCTGCATCATCTCTCTCAACTTTTTCTGTTTCAGTTCCTCAAGTTCTTTGTCTTCAGCCACTGCTAGTTGCCTCCAAGTTTTCTACGCTTATTGGAACACAGCCGCAATTTAAGTTTTCCATAAGAAAACATGGCGCCCGGTTCTCCCTTTTTATACGAAGAACGAGTGAAAACAGTGACATCAGCTCACAACGTTTATAAGAACACATTTTTCATTACAAACAACAGAACCCTGGTTAGGAGGCCGTTCTATGGCGAAAAAATTCAGTGTTCTAGCCAAAGAAATATTGGCACCTGGGATCAACCGAATAGTGGTCTCAGCGCCGCTGATAGCGGAGAAGGCTCAACCCGGCCAGTTTGTGATACTTCGTGTTAACGAACGTGGCGAAAGATTTCCGCTCACACTGGTTGACTGGAACCCGAACGAAGGCACAATCGTGTTGATATTTCAGGAGGTAGGGGTCTCAACTCGAAAGCTGGGTAAACTTGAGGTTGGGGACTACATTGAGGATATTGTTGGACCCCTCGGCAACCCTACTGACGTGGAAAAATATGGCGAGGTTGCGGTGATAGGCGGCGGCGTAGGAACAGCACTGATCTACCCTTGGGTCCGAGCGTTAAAAGAGGCGGGTAACCGCATAGTCACAATTCTCGGAGCTAGAAACGTGAGTCTTCTTCTCTTAGAAGACAAATTACGTAGCATAAGCGACGAACTGTACATTTCAACTGACGACGGAACCAAAGGCGTGAAAGGGTTCACCTCGGATGTTCTAAAAAGTTTGCTGGAGCAAGGAAGAAAATTCGATTTGGTTATGGCTGCAGGCCCCGTTCCCATGATGCGGGCAGTAGCAGAGGTCACACGTCCCTACAAGATTAAGACCGTTGTAAGCTTGAACCCCATAATGGTGGACGGAACTGGAATGTGCGGCGGATGCAGAGTTACTGTTGGCGGTGAAACCAAATTTGCATGCGTAGACGGCCCTGAATTCGACGCGCATCAAGTTGACTTCCGCGAACTCATGAACCGCCTGCGTACGTATTCAGAAGAGGAAACGCTAGCAAGGTCCACTGTTAGCTAATCGCTTATGTATCTTTTTCATCCTCAACGAATTCAACCTCAACCCGGTCGGAAACCGAGCGGACACGTTCAACAAGCTCTTTGGATAATCCTTCGTACCATATTAGAATCTTGACCTTCCGTGACATGTGGATGCCTCAAACACGGCAGACAGAACTGTCTCTCTTTCTCGGAGGGTTGTATTCAAACCTTTCTGTAAAACCTTTGCACAGCGAAAACTGTAAAGAAAAAGTCAAAAAACTGACGATGCAGCTGTTAAGACAATTTCTCAGGCTGCTCAAGCAACCCTTTAACTTTTTGCAGGAATCTGGCTGCTAGAACCCCGTCGACAACCCTGTGGTCCACAGACAAGGTCATGGTCATAATTTTCCTTATGGCGATTGCTTCGTTGATGATAACTGGTTTGTCCTTGATTCTGCCGGTTGCAAGGATAGCTGTTTCCGGAACGTTTATGATGGCGATGAAAGAGTCCACATCCAACGCTCCCATGTTGGATATGGTGAAGGTTCCCCCGGTGAACTCGTCTTCGCGCAGCCTTTTTTCTCTAGCTCTTGCCACGAGCGAAGTAACACGGGAGGCTATTTCCTTTAGGCTTAACGTGTTTGCCTGTCTCAGAACCGGGACGATCAAACCGTCTTCTAAGCCGACGGCGATCCCAATGTTGATGTTCTTCCAGAGCTTGATGTTCTCCCCTTCAAGGGTGGAGTTGAGCTGAGGAAACTCCTCAAGGGCTTCTGCCACAGCTTTGACGAGCAGATGCGTGAATGACAGCCGGACGCTTGTTTCAGCCTCGAACTTTGGAAGCAACCTTTCCCTCATCTTAACGGCTTCCGTCATGTCAACCTCTGTGCTAACGTAAAAGTGTGGAACAGTGGCTTTGCTTTCAGCCATCTTTTTGGCAATAGCCTTCCGCATGCTTGTCATGGGAACAACTTCGAATTCTGGTTCAGCCTTCACAGCAGCAGCCTCAGAAGCTTTGCTGGCGACATAGTTGAGAACGTCTTCTTTCGTGATTCTGCCTCCCGGTCCGGAACCGCGAACCTTGGTCAGGTCCACGCCTTTTTCTTTCGCTATTCTTTTCGCCAAAGGGGAAGCCTTGATTCTGGCAACAGGTTTCACCTCGGCTTCCTCCTTCAACCTTGTTATCTTCGCTATTTCTTCTTTGGGAGACGGCTCAGCTGCAGGTTTCGGTGCCATCGCCTTTTCTGGAAGCGGTTCATCTTCTTCGCCGATGTAAGCTATGGGCGTCGCAATTGGCACCTCTTCGCCTTCCTGTGCGAGAATCTTTCTCAGTATCCCTGAGCCTCGGGCTTCAACCTCAATTGTGGTTTTGTCAGTCTCTATCTCTAAAAGCGGTTCTCCTCTACGGACTTTTTCTCCTTCTTTTTTAAGCCATTTAATGATCTTTCCTTTCTCCATGGTTTGCCCCATCTTCGGCATTATGACCTCAGTGACCATGCTTGTTCCTCCGGCGGTAGTCTTCTTCCCTTAGCATCTTTTATTCCTTACTCCTTTTTTCTTTGGTTAAAGAAGAAAATACATGCTTTGCAGACTTGCTTCGTAAAGAAGCTGAAAACCGTTGTATGCCGAGACCCGAAAACCTTTTCTCGGCTTAGTCCTAGAGTCAAGTGTGCCATTCGTATGAAGATGAAAGCAGCAGTTCTCGCCGGGAAGGAACGTTTCGAGATCAAAGAAGTTGAGAAGCCGAAATGTGCCCCCGGGGAAGTTTTGGTTAAAGTGAAGGCTTGCGCGGTCTGTGGAACCGACCTGAGAATATTCCGTGGACAGAAGAAGGTTGACGTTCCAATCACCGGACATGAAATCTCAGGTGTAATCGAGGAAATAGGGGAAGGCGTGCGGGAAATCTCGGTGGGGGACCGGGTTGTTGTGGAAACCGTCGTCGGATGCGGTGACTGCGACGCCTGCAGGAAAGGTGAGGAAAACCGTTGCAGAAGAAAATACAAAGCCATAGGGTACCAGTTCAACGGCGGGTTTGCGCAGTTTCTGCTTGTCCCAAGGGCTGCCGTGAAACAGGGCTGTGTCATCAAGATACCGGATGGTCTGTCGTTTGAGGAGGCAAGCATTGTTGAACCTTTTTCCTGTGTGATCAACGGGTGGAGTCCGTTCAAGAACCGTTCGCCGGGTTTCACAGCAGCCATCGTTGGCGCGGGGATAATTGGTATGCTTCACGTGGAGTATGCCAAACAGAAGGGTGCCAAGGTGGTTCTGATAAACAGGTCGGCTCCGAGGCTTATACTAGCAAGGAAGATCGGTTTGCCGGTTGACCTGTTTGTGGATGCAAGTGCAAGCAACCCCGTAGATCGTGTTAGAGCGTTTACGAATGGACTGGGCGCTGATGTCGTCATATGCGCCGCCTCGTCTAAGGAGGTTCAAAAAGAGGCGGTTGAGATGGCTGCGGTTGACGCGGACATTAGCTTCTTCGCTGGAATCCCTAAAAACGATCCATATGTGGAGCTTAACACGAATCTGATTCACTACAATGAGCTGCATGTGCACGGGGCGAACGCTTCGAACAGGAGACAATATCTGGAGGCGTTGAACATGATCGCGTCTGGAAAGGTTGATGTGAAGAAGTTCCTGACCCACAAGTTTCCTCTTGAAAAGATTGAAGAGGCAATACGGACGCTTGAGGATAGAAGTTTAAACGCCATAAAAGTCATAATTGACCCTTGGATGTAACGTCACATTCCTCGGGAAACACTTGTCCAAGAAAGGATCTAGAAACCTCCACAAATAAGGGCAACCGGGCGTGCGTTATGTTTTTTCAGAAGAACAGTAGCAACCTTTTATGATGTTACCGACTGATATCTATAGGCGGAGGGATGTAAATGATCATTGACGCCGACGTGCATATTTCTCCTACCTTTGAAAGCGGAAACAGCATCTCCGTCGAAGAACTGTTGAAAAGAATGGAAAAGGCTGGAGTCGACAAAGCCGTCACCTGGCTTCAACCTCCGTACAAACGTGAGGTTGCTGAAGCCAACGAATACGTTTACAAGGCGATGAAGAAGTATCCGGACAAGATTCTGGGGTTCGGCTGGGTTGACCCGAACCTAGGCGTTGAAGCAGCAAAAGAACAGGTTAGGAAATGCGTTTATGAATACGGTTTTTACGGCGTAAAGCTGAATGGGGCGCAAAACAATTTTTACATTGATGACCCGGTTCTGTCTATTCCTGTCATCGAGGAAATTGTTGAGACTGGAAAAGTTCTAGCTTTCCACGTGGGTGCAGACGCATATGATCGAACGAACCCGTTCAGAGTAGCCAAGATAGCTAAACGGTTTCCGGACACGTAGATTCTTATGGTTCACATGGGTGGTGTTGTGTTTCACGATTTGACCAACGCCGCCATAGAGGTCGCTCAAGAACACCCGAATTTAACGTTGATCGGCAGCGGCGTAAGACCGGTTCCCGTGTTGAAGGCGATCAAGACGCTTGGCTCCACCAGAGTATGCTTTGGGAGTGATACCCCCTTCTCGTTGATGCATGTTGAGGTAGCGAAATACAAGGCTCTCCTCGACGGAATGTCCGAGGAAGATAAACATAACGTTATGGCTGGCAACATCATTCGACTTTTGAAACTTGATGCTTAGCTAGGAGGAAGCATGTTTGGTTAAGATATGTGTGGCAGGCGCGATTAACTGGGACATAAACCTTTTCGTTGAAAGGTTTCCTCAGATAGGTGAAGAGGTTCCGGTCGTAAAGATCACGCGGGTTCCGGGTGGAAAAGCCGCCAACGTAGCTGTTGCCGCGGCGAGAATTCTCGGTCCGGGTGAAACCGCCTTAATCGGTTGTTTAGGAAGAGACGCGATCGCAGAACAACAGATGCGAATTCTAGAAGACGAGGGGGTGGTTGTCTCCGGAATCAAGGTGACGGAAGACGCAGAATCTGGGCAAGCATACATCATCATAGATAAGGCTGGAAGAAACGTTATCAACACATTGTTCGGCGCTAACCTGAAGCTTCTGCCTGAAGACCTTCAGAACAAGCCTATTTTTGACCTGCTCCGGGAATCCTCCATTGTGACGCTGGTTGACCCTCCGGTTGAAACAATCCAAGCAGCTGTTCACATAGCGAAGAAGCATCAAAAAACGGTGGTGTGGGACGCCGGTGTAAGAAGCGTGTTAGGTTTACGTAAACTTAGAAAGGTTTTGGAAAGCCTTGACTATCTTGTGCTCAACCAAGTTGAAGTGAAGAATCTTACGGGAGAAAGCGATCCTCAGCTAGCTTGGGAACGTTTGTCAACAATAAACGAACGGTTGAAGCTGATTGTTAAGCTCGGAGAAAAAGGCTGCACATTCATAGACCGGGACCGGATAATCGATGTGCAAGGGGTCAATTTAAAGGAGCTCGGCTTGCACGTTGTAAACACCGTTGGTTGCGGGGATGCTTTTCTAGGAGTTTTCGTAGCTTCTAAGGCTCAAGGCTTAAACGATGAGGAATCTCTGGAAAGAGCAAACCTGGCGGGCGCCTTAAAGGCGACGAAGCCTGCAACCCGGGGAAGCCCAACGATGGATGAGCTTGAAAAATACTTGAAATCAAAGAAGCCGGGCAGGGTTATGAAAAGAACATGAGCTGCTTAAGGTTTTGCCCGAGAACACGGTGATTGGAAAAACTCTTATTTCAGATTCTAGAACTGCTATGGAAGGTGAGATTGAAATTGGCGAAAGACTGTCCAAACATCGAGGTGAACCTTAAGGATTGCCCATGCACCTATCCGTGCAGCATAAAAGGCAAGTGTTGCGAGTGCATAAGAAACCACCGTTCGCACGGGGAGCTACCTGCATGTTTCTTCCCGCCTGAGGTGGAAAGAACCTACGATCGTTCAATCAGAAGATTCCTGTCTCTTCACCAGTAAACATACAACAGTATGCTTTTGGAATCTGAGGCTATCCACAAAAGAAAGCGCATAGATACAACGAGGTTCGGATTCAAGGAGAGTACTTGCTAGAACTCCATATAACGGGTTCATAACCGATTTATGTGTCTCAGAGATACTGTCTCAGCATGCAGGACGTTATGGATGACCTAGTGAACCGGTTGTTCACCTTCTTAACGGACCATTTCTACGAGATTGTTCTAATCATTATGGTTCTAGCAATACTGGACATAGTGTTCTTCATACTCTCGATGCATAAAAAAGACAGGGTTCTTATTCTGTCAGCTCACTCTCTTCCCAAACGGGTTTTCGAAGCCTTAATGAGAATATGAGATGATTATTGCAGCATCCGCTATTTTGCGGATTTCTCCCAGATGTCTAGTGGCGGCTTGGCGTCGGGAGGAATTGGACATCGATACTTCTTCCCGGACAGTCTCCGCTTATGTTCCTCCTTTGCCCTTTTCAACAGGTCTTCATCGGTTAAGAGGTCAATTGCTGTTGCAGCCATAACCTTTGCCGCAAATATCAAAGATTTATGTCCCAACCCAACCCCGCTTTGAGCAACATTCTGCCACGAATGCCCAGGTGTGCCTAGAACCCATGTGGCTGTGTTGAACTCAACGGCGGGTGCTTGCCAGCTTACATCCGCTACATCGGTGCTGCCGTGGCTGACGTCTCCTTCACCCCAAGGGTCTGGAACCTCATCATCTATCAGCTTGTCTACAAGTTTCTCCCAGCCTGGACGCTTGGATTTTCTCAGCTGCTCCAGCTTCATCTCGGGAGGAATGGATTTAGCTATTTCCTCGGCGAACCTCAATTCTTCGTCGCTGTATTTCGGTGTGCCGATTTCCCGCATGTTGCTGACGATGGTTTCACATATGGTTCTGTTTGGAATGATGTTGTAAAGACCGCCTATTAACTCGTATTTCAACTTTGTCCGGGTCATCTTAGCTGCTCCTTCCGCGATTTCCAGAACCCACTTGTATATGTATTCCACCTGGTCTCTTTCAGGCGCTCTTACATAGTACCAGCTTCGAGCGTAATCCGGCACGATGTTCGGCTGGTCTCCACCCTTCTCAATCATGTAGTGAATCCTAGCGTCCTGAATCACATGTTCCCTCATGAAGTTAACTCCAACATCCATCAACTCCACAGCGTCAAGAGCGCTTCTTCCCTGATCAGGAGACCCACCTGCGTGAGCTGCCTTGCCGTAGAAGCTGAATTTAACCGAGTTCAGCGCCAAACAGCTTTTCAAGTTCGCCGAGTTCATGCTTCCGGGATGGTGGCTGATCACTGCGTCTAAGCCGTTGAAATATCCGTCTCTGACCATAAACACTTTGCCGCTGAAGTTTTCTTCCGCAGGGCAGCCGAAAAACTTGATTGTACCTTTGATGTGGTTTTTCTCCATTGCTTTCTTAACTGCTATGGCTGCCGCCATTCCTGTTGTCCCGTGAATGTTGTGTCCGCATCCATGCCCCGGTTTTCCCGGGTCAAGCGGCTCTTTGTAAGGAACCTTCTTCTGCGACAATCCGGGTAGTGCATCGTATTCTCCCATTATGCCTATGACCGGTTTGGATTCACCCCATGTGGCAACGAAGGCTGTAGGCATCCCCGCTATGCCTCGTTCAACCTTGAATCCGGCTTTTTCAAGCTCGTCAGCGAGGAGACTGGAAGATTTGAACTCTATCAGCCCAAGTTCCGCATATTCCCAAATCTGATCGCTGATTTTGACAAGTCTGTTCTTGTTTTCTTCAATCCAAGACAAAGCGTGCTCTTTCATTGAAGCCATGGCGACGTCACAAAAAATAGAATCGGCATCTGTCCTTTTAACAGTATCTTGTCTTCAGCCTAGTCTCTGAACAGCCGTTTCAGCCAGCTAGACACTAGATTGAGTTTTCTTCTTTTCTCTTGGAACGGGCTTTCCACTCCCGCCAGAACTATGGTTGCACGCACAGAGTCATACATCGAGTTGTTGAGCCGAACGCCACATGAGACTCTAGCGTTGGACGCGATCTTCTTCAGTATTTTGTTTGCTTCCTTAAGGTCCTCCGCCTTCATGTCTTCTCCGCCTTCAACGTGAATGATGCCTCCCTCGGCTTTTCTAAGGTCTCGAACATCAAGCAACAGGTTAGCCAAGGCGTTTCTGATGGAGTCCTTAACCTTTGTGTACCCGAAGCCTTCCCCAAAACCAAATGTGCAGACCCCGTTCTCCGTCATTAAGGCTTTAAGACTAAGGTCGAAACCCGGCGAACATGGTTCAACAAGCATGTCAGAGAGATTTCTTAGGAAACGAGCGATTAACCTGTTCGCCGCCACGAGGGATTGGCTTAGCGGAAGATTTCCAGCTGTCTTCAACAGTTTACCGTTGTCGACCACAATTACGGCGTCGCATACACCGATAAGAGCTTCCAGTCCTTCTTTTGCTTTTGCACGCCTCATATTTTCTGTCTGGAAAGGAATTGTAACCACTCCGATTGCCGCTGCTCCTTGGCTCTTAGCGATCTCCGCGACAACCGGTGCGGCTCCTGTACCGGTTCCGCCTCCTAGTCCCACCACTATGAAGATAACCTGTGAACCAAAAAGTTCTTTCGCTATTTCGCCGACGCTTTCCTTAGCTGCTCTGGCACCACGTTCTGGAAACCCCATGCAGCCTAGTCCGCTGGTTGTATTGTACCCGAGCAGGATTCGTTTTTCTGCCTTTGTCACGCTTAGATGCCGTGCGTCGCTGTTCAACGCAAGAATTGAGGCTTCTGACCCGTTCTTCGCCATCAAAGACACTATGTTGCATCCTGCCCCGCCGATGCCTAGAATGCTTACGTGGGGAACGGTGTGCTTTAACTCGTAACCCATGTACGCTTCAGAATTTCTGCTTTCAACCAGCATCCTCTTCCAGCACCTTTCCAGCAGCAGCGTCCAAAAACGTCTTCTTCTCCCGAAACCAAAAACGTCCATTCATAAAGAAATTATGAAGAACACCCTAAGACGAAAGGTCGGGTCCAACGTTCCGTTACGAAAAAACAGGTACAGACACAATAACCACGGTTCATATGAAAACCCCGCCGAGGAAAAGACAACTCTTGGAAACCTATCGAACAAACCGGTTCACGACGGTCAAAACCATCCGAAAGACAAAGAAAACGAAAGAAATCCAAAGAACATTTATAAAGAAAATTTTTTCTCCAGACACACCGCACATGACAAACAGTTCATGGGTTTGTTGTAAAACTTGTCTCATTGAAAGGTGGCGGGCCCGGGGGGATTTGAACCCTCGACTATCGGCTTAGGAGGCCGACGCCCTATCCTGACTAGGCCACGGGCCCGTCTGTCTTGAAAAGGGGGTTCCTGAAAATTAAAAGCTTTTATTTTTCCAAGTCTATGTGAGACAGATTTTCAACATTTGAGAATGTTCTGTTTAAGTCTTTTTATTTTTATGGTTGGGTTCAAAAGGCTCTGTTTTTAACTTGGAACCGTGTTTCACCAAGGTTTATGTTGTGCGGTTTGAATTAAGAAGCGCACGGAGACCCTGTTGAGGGTTCTTTGATGTTCTATGCAGGGCGTGTTACAAAAAGAAAAAGGGGGAGTTAAAGTTTCTATTGTTTTTCTTAGCTTTTGTTGAGCTTGGTGCCGCAGTAAGGGCATACCGCTATGTCTTCCGGCAGGTCGGATAGATCTTTGCCGCATTTTGGACATGCATTTTCGTTTTCAGGTTTCTCGGTTTCTGTGAGACCGATCTCTTTCTTCAGGTTGGAGATGTGTTTTTCGGCTTCTTTCCGTATTCTTCGGATTTCCTCTAGGGCTGAGGCTACTTTGTCGAGTATGTCTTTTCGAGCTTTGATTCCTTCTCGTACAAGATACGCGACTGCTTCGGACCGTGTGTTGAAGAGCCCTGCTTCGATCAGCATGTCAATTGACTGAAGTTCATCGTCACCTATTCTTGAAGCGATGACGTTTGATCTGCCACCATGCGCCAAGGGCAAGGGTGATATGGGTGGTGCATGAGGCAACGGAGGAAACGGGGGAATATCCCCTTTAGCTAGGCGGGATTTGGCTTGAAGCTTCCAGTCTCTAAGTCTGTCTGTCCATTCCTTCAAGGCTCTTTTGTAGTTTTCTTTCCATTGTTTGATGGATTCTCTGTACAGGTCTTTCCATTCGTCTTGGCTCATTTTAGCATCCTTCATTACGTAAACCATTTACCGATTGTAATGCAGTTACGTATATCGTTTACGTAACATATAAAGTTTTTCCTCCCCCATAATGGCTCAGCTGCAAAGAGCCTTCAGGAAACAAAATGCGAAAAACATAAAGGAAAAGGAGAACTTAAGAATCGTAGAACAAAATCGGGCCGGTAGTCTAGCTGGCTAGGACGTCGCCTTCACGCGGCGAAGATCGCCGGTTCAAATCCGGCCCGGCCCACCAAGCAATTTTCGATGGGTTAGCATCTTTTTAGCTATCATGTATGCATGTCGCTGTGTGTTAAGCATAGAATTTGTGGGCGTATGTATTGGTTGTTTTTAGCTGCGCTGTTACAGTAGTTCCTTCAGGTTTTCGAGGCATCGTTTCACGCATTCAAGCGGGGGGTAGGCGTAGGATTCTTGTTCGATGATGTACCATTCTGTTCCTCCTATGGTTTCGCATAGGTTGAAGAATTCTTTCCATTTCATGTCGCCTTCGCCTATCAATGCTTTCTTGTTTGTTGCTGAATATTCTTTGAGGTGTACCGTGACGGCGCGACCTGGATAACGTTTCATAACCTCAAGAACATCGTCCGCCGTAGCCTCTTCGTGCATAGCGTTCCCTGTGTCAAGCTGCATAACCACATCTGGTGCGGCTGCGGAGAAGAATATATCCCAAGGGAATTCACCGTCTATTTTGACGAATTCGGCTGCATGGTTGTGGTATCCGACGCGCATGCCTTCCGGTTTCACCTGTTCAGAGATTTCGCTCATCAACTTGGCTGTTTGTATCCATGCTTCTTTCGAGTTTCTCCGTTCTTCAGGAATCCAAGAGACTATGAGGAACTTGTTGCCGAGGATCTTGTTGAATTCCACGGTTTTTTCAAGTTCATCGCCGAGCAATGCGTCAAGGCGGATGTGGGTTCCCGCCACCTTTAATCCTAAATCATCAAGTATCTTCTTAAGTTCCTGAGCGGTTCTACCGTAGTAACCGGCGAACTCTACGCCGTCGTAGCCCATGTCAGCTACGGCTTTAAGGGTTCCGGGGAGGTCTCGGGCGCAATCTTCATGGATAGAATATAGTTGTAATGCGATAGGGATTTTACTCATATTTGATCATCTCGCATATTTCTCACTGTTGTATCACCTATTAGATATTTAAGGATTACAGCGCACGATTCGTTAAGTTCCCAGAAACCTTTTTTCACAAATGATTAATGCGTTCCGCGTTGCTGTTGAATAATGACACTGTTTTATGCAAACTGTAGATGTTGAACAATTCTGTTTCAAGCGTGGTTTTCACGGGTTCTTTTGTTAGACTCTTTATTCATAAAGAATAATAGCATAACTATTGCTTATTTACGGGAGAGTGTTATATTTGAACCTAGGGCTCAAAAACAGTGTTGCATTGGTTGCTGGCGGGTTTATGAGATTCATTGTATGGGTTTGGAGGACTACAAAATGGTAGTAAGGGACCCCGTGTGTGGTGTACCTATTGACCCTGAAAAGGCTGAGTTCAAGACGGAGATTAGGGGTAGAACATACTATTTCTGCAGCGATCATTGTAGACAAATTTTTTTGGAACGCTCCTACATTGCCTTCTTTTCGATGGAGGTTGGTATAAAAAGCGAGATCCCGACGTACAGTGGTGGTCTCGGCGTTTTGGCGGGAGACACTATACGGTCAAGTGCCGATCTGAAAATTCCGTTGGTCGCCGTCACCCTTGTTAGTAGAAAAGGATACTTGAAACAGGAAATCACAGAGGACGGCGATCAGATTGAACATCCAGATGAGTGGGATCCTTCTGAGTTCATGGATTTGATGCCTGTTCAAGTAAGCGTGCGAATCGGCGGTAGAGATGTCAAGGTTCAATCTTGGCTTTATGAGCATCAAAGCATGACTGGTGGAGTGGTTTCAGTAATTTTTCTTGATACGAATGTTGAAGGAAATTCTTCTGAGGACAGGGCGATCACTGATTATCTTTACGGCGGCGACGAGAGATACCGGCTGAAGCAGGAGATTGTCTTGGGGATCGGTGGAATACGGATGCTTAAAGCTTTGGATTTCAATCTTCGCAAGTATCACATGAACGAGGGGCATTCAAGTCTGCTTACTCTCGAGTTGATGAACTGGAACGGCATGAACCCTGACAAGGTAAGGGATTTGTGTATCTTCACAACGCATACGCCTGTGGAAGCCGCTTTCGACAAGTTTTCGTATGATCTTGTTGAGGAGCTGTTGGCGGACGAGTTTGCAATAGAGGTCTTGAAGGAGCAAGGTGGAAGAGACCGGCTTAACATGACGCTTCTAGCCTTGAACCTGAGCAAGTACATCAATGGCGTAACCAAGGCGCACATGGAGTTCTCTCGGAAGCTTTTCCCCGGTCACCATATTTGGGCGATAACCAACGGTGTTCACTCGTACATGTGGACCTGCAAATATTTCCGGGAGCTCTTTGACAAGTATATTCCGGGATGGGTGAATGAACCAGAGCTCCTAGTGAGGGTGGAAGGCATTCCTAACGATGAGACGTGGGACGCTCATTTGAAGGCGAAAAAAGACTTGATAGATTTCGTGAACGAAAAAACGGGGATAGATATGGATCTTGAAACGTTGACGATAGGCTTTGCTAGGAGGGCTACCGCTTACAAGAGAGCAACCTTGATATTCTCGGACTTGGAGCGGCTTAGGGAGATTAACAAGAAAGGGCGGATTCAGCTGATTTTTGCGGGGAAGGCGCATCCGAAGGATCTTCTTGGGAAGAGTTTGATCAAGAAGATTTACCATTACAAGGAGTATCTGAAGGGCGAGATCAAGATTGCCTATTTGGAAAACTATAATATTGAGATGGCTGCCAAGCTTACTTCAGGGGTTGATGTTTGGCTTAACACACCGTTGCCTCCTTTTGAGGCTTCGGGCACCAGCGGAATGAAGGCGGCGCATAATGGTGTTGTAAACTTCAGTGTGTTAGATGGTTGGTGGGTGGAAGGCTGCATCGAAGGTGTAACTGGCTGGGCGATTGGGCCGTCTCCGCATGAACAGATGAGTGAAGAGGAGAGAAGAGCGCGGGAATTGAAGGATTTATACAACAAGCTTGAGTACATAGTTATCCCCACGTATTACAGGAAGCGGGATGCTTGGATAGAGCTGATGGAAAACTCCATCGGTAAGGTTGCTTATTACTTTAACAGTCACCGGATGATGCGGAGATATGTAACTGAAGCGTACATGCTTTGACAAAAAAGCTTCTTCTGAAAAGTTTTCTTGCGGGAACCCTGTGGCGTTTCCGCTGTTTTTCTGTTCCCAAAAGTGTTCTGCTGCTAGAATGGTTGATTTGGCTTATTCTATTTTATTCTGTTGCCTGTTAGGAGCCGAAGGAAAAAGCAGAGGGACAAATATTGTTCAGAACGCATTCGCTGCAGTTTGGTTTCTTCGCGTCACAGACGCGGCGTCCATGGAAAATGAGGAGATCTGAAAACCTTGCCCATTTTTCTCTTGGAACGATCTCCATGAGGTCTCTTTCTATCTTGTCCCGGGTTTTGCTTTTTGTAAGTCCCAGTCTTCTAGAGAGTCTTAAAACATGGGTGTCAACGGTTATTCCTTCGACGATTCCGTAGGCGTTTGAAAGCACGATGTTGGCTGTTTTCCGTGCGACCCCGGGTAGGCTCAACAGTTCCTCCATTGTCTTTGGAACTTGCGAGTTGAATTTTTCGACGAGAATTCTGCATACGTCTTTCAGCCGTTTGGCTTTCTTTTTGTAAAACCCTGTTGGCTTGATATCTTTTTCAAGCGTGGCTAAATCCGCGTTTGCGTAGTCTTCGGCAGCACGGTATTTCTGGAAAAGAGTTTTGGTTACTTCGTTGACTTTTGCGTCTGTGCATTGTGCTGCGAGGATTGTTGCCACCAAAAGCTCAAGGGGGTTACTGAACCTTAAGACGATCTTTGCGTCCGGATGCTCTTTCTCTAAAAGCTCAAGTATCTTAGCAACCCTTTCTTTCAGCTCCGACTTCTCATCCTGCAATCCCTAGACTCCCTCAGACATTAAACTTGCTTATCCTCTAAAGACTTGTATGAATTTCCTTTTTTCGTTTTTCTTCACAACAATGTTTTTTCATGCGCGGTGCGCCCGGAGAAAAAAAATTTTTCTATATAAATGTTCTTTGGAATTCTTTCGTTTCCTATATAAAGAAAAGAAAGACTCTAACGATTTCTTTCGTTTTCTAGCCTTCCTTTCCCATCATTCTATAAGCATGTTTCAGAACCAGCTTAGAGTTTTTCTAGTTCTTCTGTTCTTTTTTGTATGTAGTCGAATCCTGTTTGCCAGAACTGTTCGGATTTTACGTTGATGTCGGCTTTTTTGAGGAGTTCTTCAGGGTTTTCTGATCCGCCTGCTGAGAGAATTTTAATGTATTGGTTAACGAATGTTCTGTCTTTCAGGTATTTTTGGTAGACGGCGACGGTTAACAGGTTGCCGAACGAGTATGCGTAGGTGTAAAACGGCGTATGATAAAAATGCGGTATGTATGTCCATTCGTATCTGAAGTTTTCAGGCAGCCAGAGCGCTGTGCCGAACTGTTCCTTTAGGTTTCTGTAGTAGATGTCTGAAACCTCGTTTACTGTGGCTCCTTCCGCTATGGTTTTGTGAGCGTCCTTTTCGAAGACTGTGAAGTATGCTTGCCTCATTATGGTTGCGTACATGTCGTCAAGCTGTCTCGCTATCAGGTACACCTTTTCTTCCCGTGAAGCCGTTTCGTAAAGTCTTTCCGTTAGAACCATTTCGGAGAAAATTGATGCTAACTCTGCTAATGGAAGCGGCGCATGTTGAACAAGGATTGACTTGTCCGCCGCCAACAAACTGTGCACCGCGTGACCTAGCTCGTGAGCAAGAGTGAACACGTCGCTTTGTTTTCCAGTATAGTTTACAAGCACAAAAGGCGTGATGCTCGGCGAAGCTGTGGCGCAGAAGGCTCCGCCCCGCTTGCCTTTTCTAACCTGTGAGTCAAGATGGTTCTCCCGTAAGACTTTTTCAGCCAACTCCGCTATTTCCGGCGAGAACCCTTTAAGGGCGTTCAATACGAGTTTTACGGCTTCCGGAAACGGATATTCCTTCTCCTCAGCGCTGATAGGGGCATATATGTGGTATCGGCTCATCTTTTTCATGCCTAGAAGTTTGGCTTTCGCCTTGAAGTATCTCTGAAAAACGGTTCGGTTCTTTCTGCAAACGTTCAGAAGAGTTTCAACAGTTTCGTCTGAAACATCGTTCAAAACGTTGCGAACGGAGATCGGTGAATCATAGCCTCTGAGGTCTACGGCTTCGTTCTTCCAGTCGAGGACGACTGTTCTGTAAATCTCACCTAGAACATCCTCGTTTGCCCCGTAAACCTTAAGCAGCGACCGGTATGCTGCTCTTCTTTTGTCCGGGTCAGGACTGTGAAAAAGAGACACAATTTGAGGTTTGAGAAACTTCTTTTTCTTTCCGTCAACCGTTATCTGGAAGACAAACCGTTCAGTGTACTGATCATAAAGTTTCCTGATGAAGCCGACCCCGGTCACATCTTTTATGTTAATTATCTTCTCCTCCGGCTCCGAAAGCGCGTACCTTGCAAGTTCACGTTGACGAGCCAAATAATGCCTGAGCTGCCCCGCGTCTCTCAGCAGCCTTTGAGCGTTCTGTTCATCGATGCCCTTCTTCCACCATAAATTGAAGAACAAGGTTTTGTTCGCAATCTTAGCGTTGAACTCGTCCACCTTCGCTAGGAGCGAACGAACCTTAGGGTTTGACGTGTCCGATGCGAAGAGAAGATGCGCGTAATGACCGATCTTCGACATTTCTTCAGATAATTCTTCGCAAAGTCGGACAATTCCGTAAAAATCTTCTGAAGGTATATCATTCTTCAAAAGGCTTTTTTTCTTCTCGAACTCGTCGACCTTTTCTTCGATCTCCTTCAGTTTCTCCCTAAAAGCGGATGATTCATGATGTGGAGCAAGACAAGACAGGTCCCATGTTCCCAAAGAATATTCTTTCATCTTGGTTTCCACCATTCTCATACATGCTTAACCGGCACATCTATCCTCCGGCATGGAACAGGATTTTTCACAGCTCATATTTGTATGTTTCCAAGTTTTCATGCCGTGCAAATCTCTGTTCCGAGAAAGCCGGTTGAACTGTGGATGCGTGATATGATTTATATACCTAAGCCGCGGATGTTTCTCCAAAGTTTCAATGGTTGTTGATGTCATGGCTAAAATACGGGTGGCGATAGCTGGCGTCGGTAACTGTGCTTCAGCGCTTGTTCAAGGAGTACACTATTACCGCGACGCAAAAGAAGCAGATATTGTTCCCGGTTTAATGCACGTGAAATTCGGTGACTACCACGTTCGAGACATCAAGTTTGTAGCCGCCTTCGACGTGAACAAACTCAAAATAGGCAAAGACCTAAGCGAAGCCATCTTCGCAGAACCAAACAGCTGCTCAAGATTCGTTGATTCCCTGCCCAAGCTAGGAGCAAAGGTGTACGCTGGACCTAAACTGGACGGCGTTGCACCCCACATGAACAACCCCTTCAAAGCATACGAAGAAAACCAACCGGAAGATGTTGCATCAGTTTTGAAAGAAACAAAAGCAGACATGCTCGTTAACTTCCTTCCCGTCGGCAGCCGCAAAGCAACAAGATTCTATGCACAGGCAGCCCTTGACGCCGGATGCGCCTTCGTCAACTGCATCCCAGAGTTCATCGCAAGCGACAAATCTTGGGCTGCCAAATTCGAGAAATCCGGGATTCCTGTTGCTGGAGACGACGTGAAAAGCCAGCTAGGAGCTACAATTCTTCATAGGACCTTGGTACGACTGTGTGTAGACCGGGGGATAATGGTTGACGAAACATATCAGCTGAATCTGGGCGGCAACACGGATTTTCAGAACATGACAGTTGAAGAGAGGCTTAAAACGAAACGTGTCAGCAAAACTGAAGCTGTTACGAGCATGGTTCCATACGATGTTCCGACGAGAATCGGTCCTTCAGACTACGTGCCTTTCTTAGGTGACAAAAAAATCTGTTACGTCTATGTTAAAGGCAGGAAATTCGGCAACCAGCCGGTAACAATCCTTGCGAAGCTTGAGGTGGAAGACTCACCTAACAGCGCTGGAGTTGTAATAGACGTAATACGCGCCGTGAAGATTGCGCTGGACAGAGGAATTGCCGGTCCGCTGATAAGCATGTCTTCATACGCGTTTAAACATCCACCTAAGCAGTTCGAAGACTCCACCGCAAAAAGGCTGGTCGAAGAGTTCATTCAAGGAAAACGGGACCGCTGAAACCCGCGTGCTGAGTAAAACATCAATTTTTCTCGTTATTTTTCCAGCCATATCTTGACTGTTACAGCATCCCCATCTTTTAAACCGAACAGGTCACGTAAACAGACGGGCGCCACAATCTCCACAACATTTTCCGGGTAGCCGGGCACATCCGGTCTGACAACGGCGCCGGCGACACGGTTCATCACCAACGCCCGGTAAAATCTTCCTGAAAAATAGCCTTTCTGTGCCGGTATCTTCCAACCTCTGAACTTTTTCAATAGGACACTTAACTGGTTGTCCGGGGCTAATAGAAGGTTCAGTGTGCCAGGATACGGTTTGAACCCTAACTTTTCTTTGACGCGTTCTACAACCCAGGGAAGCATGGTGAACTTGCTTCCTTCGCTGCGTCCCTTTGAAACCTTCCCTTTAACGTTCAAGATCATGCTAAACAGTCTCAATCAAGCAGCTGAACTGGGAATAATTATGAATGTCCCTTCCGATAAAGTATATATCTACTCTGATAACTTTAGAAACTGAAACTTTAGAAGAGCCGTTGGGGAATAACGGAGAGGAAACATCGTTTAGCCACAAGGTTGAAGGGAAGTGACATGCTGTTCGTAAGACGCGGATATCTGCTACTTCTAACGGGGATACTGATAGGGTTCATGGCGTTCAGCTTGATCGCCACGCTTTATTCAGGTATACGTCCACAAGCCTCAACTGAGGGGATGCCGACCGAGATCGAGTTTGAGTTTCTCTACACAAGCGAAAAACAGGGATGGATAGAAGAGGTTACCCCAAGGTTTGAAGCTTGGTTCAAACAGATTTTTGGGATAACAGTTCACGTTAGACTTGTCGTAACGGGAACACATGACACCGTTAACCGAATACTGGACGGAAGCGAGAGGCCGACAGTCTGGAGCCCAGCTGCAAGCATCTGGATTCCGTATCTGAACACTAAATGGCGCGCCATCACCGGAAACAATTACGACATTGCCGTGGATTGGACTCCTCTTGTCCTTTCTCCCATAGTTTTAGCCGGGTGGGGTTCATTCATTGAACAACGGCAAGTAACGGGGTTCATGGACCTGTACGAACTCGCCAAGGAAGGGGTTGACTTCAAATATGGACATCCAGATCCGCTGCTAAGCAACGGAGGTACAATGACCGTACTGTTGGAGTTCGCTGAAGCAGCAGGCAAGAAACCTGAAGACTTAACAGTTGAAGACCTGAAGAACGAGACCGTTATCCAAATAGTGAGAACAATTGAGTCCAAAGCCATATACTACGGAAAAAGCACCGGTTTCTTCGGCGCCTGGGCAGCTGAAAACGGACCTGACGCCATACAGTTCTTCGGAATATACGAGAACGTAATAATTGACAACTCGTTGAAGGCGCTCAAAAAATGGAATGACCCCCTCGTCGCCATATATCCGAAAAAAGGGACGCTGATGGCTGACCATCCGTTCGTAATATTGAACGCAACGTGGGTTGATCACTGGCAAAGATTCGCGGCGGGACAGTATCTTTTCTTCCTGCTTAAACCCGACATCCAAGACCTAGCGCAGAAACACGGTTTCAGACCTGCAATCTCCAGCGTCCCTCTAGACAGAAGCTTGTTTAATCCTTCGAACGGCGTTCAATACGAGATAAACGTGCCTATACTGAAACCGTTAAAGGGAGAAGTGATGGAAGCAATCTTCACAGCTTGGGTTAAAGTGAGGAACACGGGAATCTAGAGGTGGACAGATGGGTCTTAGAACAAAAAGTTCCAATGTCATCTCTAAACTCGTCGTCTGGACCACGCTTGGAGCGTTCATCTTCTTCGTCCTGTTCCCCACATTCTACCTGATCTCCTACGTGTTCTTAAGATGGCCCGAGGTGCAGCTCGAGGTTTTTGAAAACCCAATTATCGGAGACGAAAACTGGCGACAAATCCTCAAAGTTCTTTCTTTCTCATTCCGGCTGTCCCTTTCCGCAGTCGCCTTCGACCTCGTTTTTGGAATACCATTAGCGTATGTGCTTGCAAGAAAAAGGTTTCCAGGTAGAAGCCTCTTAGAAGACATTGTAACCCTTCCATTGGTCATCCCAACCTCAGGTTTCGGTTTTGCAACAAGCATAACATGGACAACCGTGGCTGGTATAGGAGGATGGCTGGGTCTAGGAACAGGGCTGGTCACCAATTTAAACGTCGTCATACCTTTCCTGAATGTCCCAATCGTCCTGTTCATAGTTCATGTCGCTCTGACCTTCCCCTACATCGTCAGAACCATTGAAACAAAGTTTGAATCAATCGACACAACGTTTGAGATAGCCTCAAGAACATTGGGAGCCAGCTCCCTCACAACCTTTAGGAACATTCTGTCGCCTTTATCCATCCCAGGAATCTTTTCCGGAGCTGTTCTGGCACTCGCCCGGTCTCTCGGGGAAACAGGGGCATCCCTCATAGTTTCAGGGGTAAGCTCCACAGCCTCCATAGCTATCGTGAGATGGACCTCGGAGTTCAAACTTGCCACAGCCGCGTTTATGGGAAGCTTACTTGTCGTAATAGCGTGGGCCATAATTCTTCCAGCGGAGCTCTATGTGGGCAGACGAGGCCGCGGTCTAAGAATCTCGTATCAGTTACCCATATCCATTTATAGAAAAATCATGAAGTTTGAAAGGTTCGCTTCAAGACGCTTGTCCCGTTTGAAGGATGGTCTTCCAATCGTTGTTGTTGTGTTAACCGTAATCGTTCCAATAATCGTGGTGTTGAACTCCGTAATTTTCTATTGGTCAGCAGACCCATACACAGGTAAGGTTCAGGGGGGCGTGGTGTATCAGCTGTTTGGTCCCCCTAACTACTTTAGCATTCTGCAGCAAGCAACGGTAACCTCAATTATAGTGGCGTTAACCTCAACGTACATAGCGATGTGCATATCGATCCCGCTTTCATTCATCATAGAAAGAAAATGGTATGGAGAGATCATCAGAACCATACTTAAGGTTCCACTGATCATTCCCACGTCCTCGCTTGGCTTATCAGTTCTTCTTCTCTGGGGCTCATCCGGGTTCAACCTTGTTAGCCCGGGAATATGGTTGATCATCCTTACTCACATAGTCTTCTCAGTTCCAGTTATTGTTGAATCCATAATTGCATCCTATGAAGGGTCTAACATTCAGATGTACGAGGAGTCCGCTCGAACCCTAGGTGCAACAGCCTACAACGCTATCGAGGCGGTTTCTCTTCCTCTGATAAAGGGAGGAATCCTCACAGGGTTCATTCTCTCATTTACCCGTTCGCTAGGAGAAACCGGGGCGACGTTCATCGTTATGGGAAGAGACATAACTGTTCCTGCGCTGGTGGTTAACATGGTTGAAGCCTTAGCCATACCAGCTGCACTGTTCACTTCAACCTACCTCATAGTATTGTCTTTAATTCTACTGGTCATCATTAGAATCCTCACACGGAGATGAAGCAGCATGCCGTTGATTAAGTTAATGAATGTAACGAAAAGATTCGGAAAGATCACCGCTCTAGACCATATTAACCTGTCAATAGAGAACGGGGAATACCTTTGCATACTTGGACAAACAGGGGCGGGAAAAACAACGCTTCTCCGTATCATAGCCGGCTTGCTGGAACCGGATGAAGGCGACGTGTACATAGAAGGAAAACGGGTTAACAAGGTTCCACCTGAAGAACGGAACGCCGTTTACATGTTCCAACAGTTCGCCTTGTTCCCTCACATGAACGTTTGGGAAAACGTTTCATTCGGTCCAGTTATAAAAAACTGGTCTAAAGACAGGGTTAAAAACGTAACCTCAGAAGTTTTGGAGATGGTTAGGCTTGCGGAAAGAAAGAATGCTTTTCCACACGAGCTAAGCGGGGGAATGCAGCAACGGGTAGCTCTTGCTAGGGGAATCGCTTCTGGCGCCAAGATTCTGTTGTTGGATGAGCCTTTAGGAGCCTTAGACGCGAGATTAAGGGTTGACCTGCGTACTCAGCTGAGGAAGCTTGTTAAGGACCAAGGGCTTACAGCTGTCCACGTGACCCACGACCAAGAGGAGGCGTTGATGACTGCGGACAGAATCGTTATCCTTAGAAGCGGAAGAATAGAACAGGTAGGAACCCCACATGAGATTTACTCGAAACCGCAGTCCATATTCGTCACAAGCTTCGTAGGCGGCTCAAACTTCCTCGAAGGAACCGTGGTAGAAGTTAACAGTTCAGGCTCGGTTGTTGACCTTCGAGGCGGCCTCCGAATCAAGGTTGCTGACACAAGTAGAAACATCGGTGAAAGAGTTGTTGTCGCCGTTAGGCTTGAAGATGTGTCCATAGGAACCATGGAAAAACTTGGCGAAAACAATTTGAAAGGCGTAATCGAGTCCACAGTGTTCGTAGGCGGATCAATCGAGTACCAAATTAGGCTCAAAAATCATGCCGTAATATCCTCCAGAATACTGTTTTCCGACACTTTCAAAGATTTCAAGCCGGGCGAGGCTGTTGTGATCTCCTTCCATCCGGAAAGATGCTATGTCTTTCCATACCCAAGAGCTGGTCTTCTAAAAGAGATTGAGGCGATATAATTGCCTGAAGTGAAACTGGTGAACGTAACCAAGAGATACGGGGAAATCTTGGCGAACGACCACATCAACCTCACAATCAAGGACGGTGAATATGTTTCAGTCATAGGTCCAAGCGGATGCGGAAAAACAACCCTAATCAAGAGCATAGCGGGCATAATCACCCCGGACGAGGGAGAAATATACATAGGCGGCAAACTTGTAAACAACATCCCAATAGAAGACAGAAGCATAGGATACGTCTTCCAAAACATAGCTCTTTTTCCACACATGACCGTATGGAATAACATCACCTATGGTCCAACGGTAAAGGGAATGGTTCCTGAAGAAACAAGGGCCCTCGCACTTGAGATGCTAGAAATGATTAAGCTCGGCGCAAGGTCTGATGCTTACCCTAATGAGCTCAGCGGAGGCACACAGCAGAAAACAGCTGTGGCTAGAGCATTAATGTCTAGAGCTGAGCTTCTGTTGTTGGATGAGCCTTTAGGAGCCTTAGACGTTAAGGTTAGGGCTGAACTGCGTTACGAGTTGAGAAGGATCGTGAAAGATTTGGGGCTAACGGCTCTTCATGTGACCCATGATCAGGAGGAAGCCATGTCCATTTCAGACCGTGTTATCGTCATGAAGAAAGGAAGGATTGTGGAGGAAGGAGCGCCCATAAGCCTGTACACCCAACCGAAGAATCTTTTCACGGCAAATTTTGTGGGGGAAGCCAATTTTCTCACCGGCGTTATCATCGAGATGGCTGAGGAAGGCGCTGTTATCGAGGTTGGAGACGGAACCCGTTTGATGACGACCAATAAAGATAGGTCAGTCGGCGAGCGAGTTGTGATTGCCTTCAGACCGGAATACGCTACAATAGAGAAGAAAGGGGGAACTAATACGTTTTCCGGAGAGATTGAGGATATGCTTTATTCAGGAAGCATTGTTAGGCTTAGGGTGAGACTGGATAACGGTGAACTGATTGTTGTTAAAAAGGCGTTAAGCCTCGGGAAGCCTGCATATAGTGCTGGTGACGAAATAACGGTGAAGGTGTCACCGGAAAACCTTCTGGTTTATCCATACCCGAAAGAGGGACTGTCCAAAGAACTAGCCTTGGAATAGTCTTAATCACAAGAACGGTGTATCTTTATACTTGTTTATAGCAAACTTTAAAATGTTCACTTTATAAGTAAAAATGAGTTTCCGAAGGAGTTCTTTTGGCATGGAAAGATGGTTTGAGAAACGTCGGAAAAGCAGGGTTCTTCGGATTGCATACCGTCAGATGACGGTGGCTTTGGATACTGTAAATGATCTTGAAAAGGCGATAAAAGCATCTGGAAAAGGAGACAAAGAGACTGCCCGTAAAACAATAGAAAGGTTGTTCAAGGTAGAGGAGGAGATAGATAATCTAAGACGAATTGTTTTTGAGGAGTTAACTAAAGGCAACCTTTCACCTAAGGAACGGGAGGACATTATGCACCTTGTGAAACGTCTTGACATGATGGCTGACTACATTAAGGATTCAGCTAGAAACGTGCTGGTTCTCTTGGAAGCGGAGGTTCCTGAAGAGCTCTGGGAAGCCTTTCACGTAATGTCCTGTGGAATAGTTGAGACAGCCGGCGTGCTTAGGGAAAGCTTGAGAAACCTAGGCAGTGATAACACTAAAGCCAGAGCAATGTCTGAAAGGGTTGAAGAGGAAGAAAACCTAGTTGACAAAGAGTTTCTCAACATAAAATCTCTGTTGCTGAAATACGGCGACAAGATTAACCCTGCGGTGCTGTTGATTCTTAAAGATTTGCTGGATTCAATGGAGGAAGCCGCGGACAGCTGCGCAGACACAGGTGACTATATCCGCGTTTTAACCGTGTCCTTCAAGTAGCTCAAAAAAGAATTCAATTTTAAGGCTACAGAACAAGTTAACACAAAGAAAAAAGAAGAAAGTTTTCGGCTTATTTCTTCTTTGCAGATGCTTCAAGCGCAGCTACAGCAGGCAAGGTTTTGCCCATCAGAAACTCTATTAGGGCGCCTCCAGCTGTGCTGATGTAAGACATTTTGTCTGCAAGCCCTAGTTCATGCACTGCGGCAACAGTGTGTCCGCCCCCGACCAGTGAAAAACCGTCGGATTCAGCAACAGCCTCTAGAAGCCCCTTTGTTCCTTTCAGGAACTCTTCCTTTTCGTAGACTCCGGGGGGTCCGCTTACGACAATTGACTTCGCCGCCTTTATGACTTCGCCGTATTCTTTGATCGTCTCCGTTCCGATGTCAAAGATCGGGTGCTCCGTTGGAAGACTGCCAACAGACACCTCTTGTCTTTTGCCTTCCACCTCAACGGCTACGTCGACTGGAGTCTTGACCTTGCCAGGATAGGTTTTCATAAGCTCCTGTATGCCTGGAACTAAATCTAGAACCTTCTGTTTCTCTAGGAATTCCATGTTCGGTTTTCCAAGGTCGACTCCTGTTGCCACGAGGAAAAGGTGCCCCGTTATCCCACCGGTCAACACGTAGTCAGCAATACCGTTTTTCAGGACGTACCGGGATATTTCAAGCGAGTCGTCAGCCTTTGCTCCGCCGAGAATGAAGACACAAGGTTTCTCAGGTTTTTCTAACACCCGGCTTAACGCTTTAAGCTCGCGTTCCATTATTCTGCCGGCAACGCTTGGGAGAACCGCTGAGAACCCGACGACGGAGGCGTGAGCCCTGTGAGCTGCAGAGAAAGCATCATTAACGAACAGGTCCGCTAACGGCGCCAGAGACTTTATGAACTCCGATTGAGCGTGTTCCTCCGGCGTTTTTGATTTTCGTTCTTCAGGGTATGTCCTAGTGTTCTTTAGAACGATGACTTCCCCGTTTTTCAGCCCCTTTATAGCGTTCTGAGCAGTCTCTCCGTAAAGATCATCCACATATTCAACGGGGCGCCCCAAAACTTCACTTAGCTTTTCTGCATGCTGCTTGAGACTTATGAAGTCAGGTTCACCGGGGCGACCTTGATGAGCAAGAATGACAACCTTCGCGCCTTTCTGGACTAGTTCTTTGATTGTGGTTTCTCCGTGCGCCCGGATCCGTGTGTCGTCTAAAAGCTTTTTGGTGTCAGGGTCAACTGGAGAGTTGAAGTCAACTCTGACCAGGACTACTTTGCCTTTTAAGGCTACGTCATCTAAAGTAAGGAACTCAGGCATTCGGTCACCTGCTCACGTTATAGAGATAAAAATGGAAGGGGAAGTTATGCCATGCTGCAGATCTTCTCGATCATCCGTACCATTTTAACCGAGTAGCCCCACTCGTTGTCGTACCAGGCGAGAACCTTCACTAGGTTGCCGATGACCATGGTGGAAAGACCGTCTACTATCGCCGAGTTCGGGTTGTGAATGATGTCTGAAGAAACCAAGGGTTCATCACTGTAAGCAAGAACGCCCTTTAATTCCGTTTCAGCTGCTTTCTTGAACGCCGCGTTCACCTCTTCCACGGTGACCTCTCTCTTCAGAACCGCTGTGAGATCAACTATGGAACCTGTGGGAACAGGAACCCTAAGCGCAAGCCCGTTCATTTTGCCTTTAAGCTCCGGCAGCGTCAAGGTTGCCGCTACGGCTGCACCGGTGGTTGTTGGAATAATGTTGATGAGAGCTGATCTGGCTCTTCTCAAGTCTCTGTGTTGCATGTCTAGGAGCCTTTGGTCATTTGTCACTGCGTGAACCGTGTTCATCAGCGCTCTTTCAATTCCGAAGTTGTCGTTCAGAACTTTGGCTACCGGCGACACACAGTTGGTTGTGCATGAAGCCAAGGAGATTATGTTGTGTTTTTCAGGGTCATATTGGTCATCGTTAACGCCGTACACAACTGTCAAGTCAGCTGCAGTTGCAGGTTTCATCGGGGCTGAGACGAGAACCTTTTTGGCTCCAGCCTGCAAGTGTTTAGAAGCACCTTCTCTGTCTCTGAACCTTCCTGTGGATTCAACAACAAGGTATATGTCCATATCTTTCCATGGGAGTTTCGCTGGGTCTGGTTGAGAAATCACTGTTAACCGGTTCTTTACGACGCCGTCCTTTTTTGTTATAATGGTGTTACCCTCAACTTCGACGTCGAATGGAAGCGGTCCATGGGTTGAGTCTCGCTTGAGAAGGCTGCCGAGGGTCTTTGCGTCTGTTAGGTCGTTGACAACGGCGAAATCTATTTCCGTTCCAGTTTCAAGGGCAGCTCTGTATAGGAGCCTGCCGATTCTTCCGAAGCCGTTTATCGCTACTTTCATAACCAACTTGATCACCTTTGATTTGAAGACAAGTTATTCATGGTATCCTAATAAGTTTTCGCTCAACAAAATTGTGGAGTCTTTTTCTGGCTGATGGAAGGATGAACTGGTTCAAACAGAACTCGTC
Organism: Candidatus Bathyarchaeota archaeon; assembly: GCA_003601835.1. Lineage (GTDB taxonomy): Archaea > Thermoproteota > Bathyarchaeia > Bathyarchaeales > DTEX01 > PIYB01. The sequence goes on along the minus strand of PIYB01000002.1, from coordinate 12,316 downwards.
ATGCATTTCGTGGGGCTTCTATGTCGAAAAGATCAGTGACGGGGGCGTCAACGAGGTTCAAAGCAGCTTTTTTCGATTCTTCTTTCGAAGGAATCTTCATCAGCTGCTTCAGTATATCGGTTTTCAAACTGAGCTTAAGCTCATGGTTGTTTTTTCTGAAAGTCACCGTTAATGAGTCTCCATTTTTTAGCTCAATGTTTCTTTTTCCCATAGTGCACCCAGTTGTGATTTGAACGCCGTCCACGATACAGGAGCAAGGTGGAAAAGGTTCGGTTTCAACCGTTACCTTTGTGTCAAAATGACTTTTTCCAAGAACCTTGTTGGCAAACATGCCGGCTTTCAAACCTAGGATGAGGAATGGACCTAGATGACCGTGAAAACGTACAGCCTTGTCGATTAAACTTTTGCTTATTGAAGAACTCAACCTTGGCAACACGCTCCTGCTACGAGTTTTATCAATCTTGCCATCAGCGTGATGTGGTTCATTAACCGCGATTTAATGTTGTGTTTTACCAGTAAAGACATAAATATAAGTGTTACCAATGTATAAAAAAATATTACTGATGGCGAGGGCACATGGCGTACTTCGGAACCCGTGACTTGGCAGGAATAGCAATCTTTGCAGCTTTATGGGGCGTCCTAAATGTAACGCTTTCACCAATCTTTTTCCAAATGTTCCACCTACCCTTCCTTTGCGACTTGATAGGATTCACAGCCCTAATATTAGCCGTATGGCTTGTTAGGAAGCTTGGAACCGCCACCTTAGTAGGCTTCATCGCAACAATACTGAACTTCATGTTAAGACCAACCGCCTTTCATTTCCTAGGCTTCACAGCAGCAGCCGTAGCATTCGACGTTCTCGCAGCAATCATCGGCTACAAAAGACTGTTCGAGAACCGGGTTCTAGGCGCAATAAGTCTGTTCATCATCTCGGTTATCTCCGCAGCTATTGCAGGCTTAATAATCGGAGCGTTCTTCTTGATTCCAGCCATACTGCAGAGATGGGGAGGAATCTTAGGCTGGGCAGGACTGCATGCGGTAGGCGGAGTCATAGGCGGCATCATAGGCATAATACTGGTTAACGCTCTTGCCGCTAGAGGGATAACGCCGAAAACCACGCAGCCCACAAAATAACGGGGAAAACGGTTTCCAGTTCAACCCCGTTCTGAAACGCCATATCAGAGCATGCGTAGTTTGATGTTCAAGTAGATTAAGGGACCTTTCTCCTTAGGCAGCCTAGATATTCTGTGAGAAAGGGCGTTAAAAAGATCCAAAGCAAAGGTTTCCGGGAACTTGAACGGTTCCTGCGAACCTCGACTTCGCTTAGCAATCTCCTCAATAATCAGACGTTCAGCGATAAAACCAGGCATACAGATTTCGCCTTGGCTTATCAGTTTCCGCGCCAACATCTTTTTCAGTTCTCTTCCATGAGGCATTTGCCGGTAAACTCTTTTCGCCTTTTTGATCCTCTTCAATACGTCTGGAGGAAGCTTAGGTCTAGTTGAAAGCACCTTAACCCGTTCTCTCCATTTTTCAAGCCAAAGCCCCGCCCAAAAATTCAGGAAAGCCTTAAAAGCTTCAAAGTTGTTATCCAATGCCGCTTCAAGTTCCTCTTGGACTTCCCGGCTGCTTCTTTCCCATTTGCATTTCAGCCAATCCTCAAGATCACGAGAAGCATAAACCATCAGCTGATAATCTGAGGAATAGGGCTCCAACTGGGGAAGGTAACCCTTCATCTCCTCGCTGAGCAGGAAAAGAAGCCTTCTTCTAGGCGCCAAGAGACCCATCAGTCACACACACGTACTCCAAAACAATATGAGAAGAGTAAGATTTAAGATTGACCCCAAAAACCACATCTCTCCAGCTGGGTTCGCTCTTACCATGTTGCGCCAACCAGCTAAACAGGAAGTTCCTCCTTTCGAGGCAACCCGTTTCTCGCCCCCATCATCATAACAGTTCTGGAAGCCACAAAGTTTCCTAGGATTCCGCATTCTCTGAGCGGTTTATTCTCAAGCAGCCCATAAATGAAACCTGCGCAGAAGGCGTCACCTGCACCTGTGGAATCCACAACTTTCACCTTGTACGCGGGTATGAAATGGCTTTCTTTTCCGTCCGTTACGTAGCATCCTCTCTCACCCATCTTAACCGCAACAATCTTCACGCCTTCACCTAGCAGAGTCTCAGCGCCCCTTTCCAAGTCTTCTCCAGTCAGCAGTCTTAGCTCAGACTCGTTCGGAAAGACGGCGAAGCACCGGCTTACCAAGGGTCTAAGTTTCGACAGCCCCTTCCGAGCGTATATCATCCCAGGGTCAAGGGTGACAGAGATGTTGGAAGCAACGGTTACAAGTCTTTTCTGCGCCTCGAACGGGGTTTCCGCTGCGAAAGAGGTTAGATGCAGAAACCTTGCGCCTTGAACGTAATCTGGGTTTATCTCGTCAAATCTCAACGTGTTGTTGGCTCCCGGATCAAGGTACAGCGCCCGTTCTCCCTTTTTGTCCACAAACCCGATGACTGTGCCGCTTCTTCCCTTTTTTGAAACAACTATCCCGTTTGTGTCCACCCCTTCCTGTCTAAAGGCGTTCAACAAAAATTCGCCGTCGCTGTCAGCAGCAACCTTCCCAATGTAACCCGTTTTTACGCCAAGCTTCGCCAATCCAACAGCTGTGTTGGCTGCTGAGCCGCCGGGTGACTTTTTGAACCCGAGAATCTCGCTTTCTTCCTCAGCCTTCGCTATGCGGTCAACCTTGTAAAGCCGGTCAACATTCAACGCGCCGAAACATACAACATCAAGCTTCACGGAACAATTCCCTCAAGAAAATCTTGTATTTACCAAGTTTTCCACCGTAATTGCCCGCGGAAACTTTTACAACCCCTTCAACTGTGGAGACCGCTTGGATTCCAGCCTTCATTGCTTCCTTGACCGCGTTTAAGGTTAAGCCGTTGATCACAATCTCCGGGATATAGTTAACTCCTTCCGGAACCTTCGATTCTTCACCTAGTCTAGCTTTCAACGACGGACAATACGGATGATTAGTAGTCGGTCCAATATGAGGAAAACGGGTCTCAGCCTTGGAGCCGGCTGAACAGATGCCGAAAGGCGCGATAACGCCGGGTACCTGGCTTACGGCTTGAAGGGCACGTTTCCCAGCTTCCATTACAGCCTTCTTAGTTGCACACATGTACCAAAAGTTTCCACCCGTAACACCTTGCCCGTAACCCATGTAATGTTCAATTTGGAAGTCCGGCACCATTATCGGCACAACAATCATCTCACGTCCATGTCTTTTCTCAACCCATTCATAACCGTCTCCGCAATGACCTATTCGTTCCATCGTGTCTATCTTGCCAACTGGGCTGGGGCAGGCGTCAAAAACCGAGGTGAAAGGTTTCACCAGAATATCCTGTCGCACCCGGTATGAGAATTCTTTGTAGAATTTTTCAACAACTTCATTCAAAGATTTTTTCTCATCTAGGCTGAACCAGAATTGAAGGATGACTCCTGGACGCCCGTCTGGCGTTTCTGTTTCGTTCACGTATTTCTCGACGCCTCCCTCAACCCTTCCTATAACAATTGAAGGAGTAGCCGTAGCGTCTTCAGCGGCTTGTCTAAGAGTCTCCTGGTCATCCGCTGTGACTAGAATTCTAAAGTAAAGACCGTCAAAAGCCTCAGCATAAGTATCAGCAATCTCCACCTTCAACAGAACCACCCGGACAAACCTGTCTATTATTTACGGATAAAGCAGATAAATGCGTAACGTCAACGTTCAAGAAGTCTCTTTTTGTTCTTGCATCCGAGGCTTTTACCCTAGCCTTCCGACGGCTTCACCCCTAACCGTCTTCCTGAAGGCGCTGCTTTCCCGCGTCAGCCGTTCCATGTTATGAGGGGTTACCCGTTCAACTCGAGGCTTGTTCTGCAGGTAGAGGGTTTCTAGCTTCTTGAAAAGCTGGAGGGAACAAACGTTTCTCACGTTCGATAGAGACCAGTTTTCAGCTAGGCGCATCAGACTGTCTTTGCCGAGCTTGCAGAACACTTCGGCTAATATGGAGGTGACGATTGTGTGAGGGGACATGACGGCGATTTCTGCTTCTCTTACTGCGTACCGGTTTCCGTTGAAGGAAACTGTGACTCCGCCTTTTTTTCTTACCAGCTGGAAGGGTTCAACATCTGTGATGCTGTCGCCTACGTATATTATGTTTGAAATGTCGACGCCGGTTTTCTCTGCTATGTCTCGTATTGCGTTAGCTTTTTCGTAGCCGCCTACGGGATTCACGTCCTTCAACATTTTGTCAGCTTTCATCAGAGGGATTTCCTTCCAGAATATTTCGTTAAGCCTGTTGACGGTGTTTCGGGATTCAAGGGGAAGATCGCTCAGGGAGTTTGCGGAGTCAGGTATCTCTATGATGGGCATCGACAAGATTTCTTCACAGAGACTTTTCAGTTTTTCAATTTCTTCTTTGTCAAGTTCATATTTATCCATGTTCAACCTTGTACAGTAGACGTTCTCTTTCGGAAAACCTACAGTGTCGCATAACGCATGAATATAGTGTTCGTAGCTGGTGCTAACGATGAAGGACGGCATGATGCGTCTAACGAAGTTAAGCGTTTCCTCGGCGCCGGGAACCAGCAGTATGTTTTGTGACGAATATTCTTTCATCGCACCGTTCGTTGCGCCGTAGGCTTTCAGGAAAGGCAGTATCAGTCTAAGAGTATCCCCTGCTTTGTACCCCGGTTTCTTGACGATGTCGGACAGAACATCGTCGTAACGGCTTATCAGGGTGAAAAAACGGTCTCCGTTCGGCACAAAACGGCTTGTTAACTCAAAGGCGTTATCGTTCTTTGATATTGGTCCTTCGCAGTCTGTCACGAAAACCTTCAAGTTCTGTTTCACCGAAGCCTCCTCAGCTGTTCCATGTGGCTTATGCTTTTTCCAACATGCTCCATTGAAGCTATGTCAGTACGGTTCCAAAGGGCGCCTCCCTTTATCGCCGCCAAGCCTTGAAGAGAAACTTCACGTGCACCTTGAAGGTCGTCTCCGATGCCGACAGCGCAGACCGTCCGTGACCCAAGAGCATACGCTTTTCCGTCCTCTCTGAGCTCCATGGATCCAGGGTAGATCCGGAGTTTTTCGCTGTGTTTTGACATCAGCATCTCTGCTTCGTCCAAAAGTATTGGGGTTCCAATCTCATTTTTGTTAACGCGGTCAGGGAACACCTCTGCAAATCCGCCGTAGCTGGGAGGAACCTTGTAGGTGACAACCGTTGCTTTGTTCTCTATGTTGACCCGTGTTAGGGAACCTTCGATTATTTTGAAGCATACTTCAATGAAGTCATCTTTCATGATCGGAAGAATGTTTATAATTTCCGGGTCGCCGGGTCGGCTGTTGTTTTCTAAAATCATCGGTCCTTTGCTGGTATGGATGAAAGCTACGTAGAACGGTATTCCGCGCAGTCCAGGGTTGCTTCCTCCATTCCTCATTTTATTGAATATTCTTTGGACAATATCAACTTCCTTCTCCCAGTCTTCCTGTGTCATGAAAGGCAGATAGTTTCCTTTGTCCTTGTAGGAACCCATTCCTCCAGTGTTAGGACCAGCATCCCCGTCGAAAGCACGTTTATGATCGCGGGTTTCAGGTAATGGAACAAGATGGTTTCCATCACAGAAGGCTTGAAAACTTGATTCTTCACCCTCCAGTTTCTCCTCCACGATCACAGGTCCCTCCTTAAAGTTAGCCATAAAGTGCTCGTACAGCTGTTCACGTGTGTTAAAATGGTCTCCCCAAACTCCAACTCCCTTGCCAGCGGCGGGCGCATCAGGTTTCACAGCAACCTCATTGTTTATCTCGTCAAGCCATTCGTAAAGCGGCTTCTTCACTTGGTCTAGATTGCTGTAGTCTTTAGGGTCAAAAACCTTAAACCGGGGGTTAACCTCCGGCGCAATCTCTTGAAAAAGCCTTCTCTGGGCAACCTTGCTTCCTTCAATTGCGTACTGCTTTGTAGGACAGATAAGCGGAATACCTGTTTCCTTTTCCACAACATCTCTTACGCCGGCAATTATGGGTTTTTCAGGTCCTACTATGCCGAAAACGATTTTGTCTCTATGTTTCCGGGCGAACTTGACGATTTCTTCTGTGCTGAGCGACGGAACAACAACATGCTTTTCTGCATGTTTAACGTTGAACGGGTTTCTCTGCTTGTCTACTATGTAAAGTTCAGCTTCGTATTCCTGGCTTCTACGGAAAGCATCCACCATCGCGGCTGCTCTTGAACCATAAGAGACTACAAGTATGCCAACTCGCTCCATACATTTCACCTTTCGTTGCTTCACAAACAATGTGGGCTTATCTTGACTATGATTATTGGGTTAACTCCTCAAAAAATGCACGGTAGTAACGCATCAACCTTTCAGGTTCAAGGCTTGACGGAATCTCCGCTAGGCAATATCGGTCATACTGGGACTCTTTAAGCAGGGTGAAAAGCTCTCGCCAAGGATATGTTTTGTCCCAAAGCTCACGGATGTGCACGGAACAAATTTTTCCCTTAACAAGATTGAACGTGTCCTTCACCGAGCCGCCTATCACATCTGTGTTGTTCGAGTTCCAACAGACACCTACATTTTTGTGATTTACAATGTCCATGATCCGCTTGATATATCTCAAATCGCTTGTTCCCTTACCATGCACTTCCAGCCAAATTTCTACACCATAATCTTCAGCAAATGTGCCGCATTCCCGCAGAGCGGACCCTATTTGTCTCAAGGTTTCCTCAACCGAAACCCCTTTTTCAACCTGAAGACCGTTAGGTCTAACCTTCACGCCGAGGGCGCCAACATCATACGCTAGCTTCACAAACTTCTTCGTTAGCTCGATATTTCGAAGCACCTCGTCTTTTTCAACAGAATGATATTCACATGCTGTTCCCAAACTTAGCAGACGAACAGCGGAACCCTCGAACATTTTTCTCACTTCTTTCCGTTGCCTTTCGTTTAAGGAAGGTTCCACCCCATGAGCATGCGTTGTGCGTAGCTCAACAGCCTCAAAACCTGTTTTTGTGCACCTTTCGATTATTGTCGGAATATCCCAGTCTTTTGCAAGGTTATAGGTTACAAGTCCAAGCTTCAACATTTCTCCAGCTTCCATCCCTTTTATGCCAACAAGAACTTTCTTATCTCCTATCCTTGGTATATTACGGTTTACTCTTTCAATGCGAAGCTCGTCGAACACAACAAGCTATATATTGAACATAAAACTTTCCATCCATTACTGACGTTACTATGAAGAGGAAAATATGCGAATAACCGAAGGCCTAACTGGTAACTCAGTGACATCGATTCCCGTGAACAAGACACATACGCCGGATGGAAAAAGAGGCAAGAGGCACCGCGTAACGATGCATATCTTGCTTCCGTTTTCAGAGCTGTTTAAACAGCGGCGTTGGCCTTCATTAACCTGTAGACCCGGCAGCAAATCTTGTTATCACGGAAAAATTAGATAGGAGGAAAGAAAATGAAGATATCTGAATTAAGAGACGGTTTAAGAAGAGTGGACGTAGAAGGAAAAGTTCTAGACATCAGTGACCCACGAGAAGTACGATCTAGGTATACAGGGGAAACATTCAGAGTAGCAGAAGCCACGATAGAAGACGATACTGGAACAATCAAGCTCGTACTATGGAATGAACAGATTGACAAAGTGAACGTCAACGATACAGTGAAAATCGAGAATGGATACATCAAATCGTTCCGAGGCGAAATCCAACTTAACGTAGGCAGATATGGCAAATTAACCGTCTTGTGAGCAACACAGTCATAAGACGTCACCTTTTTAGCTTTTGGTTCTTTGCCTCTGGAAAACATAGGTTACCGCTTAACCCACCTACCTAGATTGAGCTGTTGCGGCTTTTCAGCCGACTTCTTTATTCTTTGAATTACCTTTTCCACTCGTGCTCTTGAGAACCCCTTCTCGTCACATAAGAACGAATAAATCTCATTCTCCATCAAAGGACCCGGCGTTGTCTTGTAAACAGAGGTAACCTTAGGTTTCAAAAACAGGCTTCGAATTTCGTCATAATCGCCGGTGATCTTCTTTTGGATGTTTTCAGGAAGATCTTCAATCCGCCCGTGCTTCAGGATTAGCTTCAAAGCTGTTTTCGGTCCGATGCCTTTCACGCCTTCGTTATAATCGGTTCCGATTAGTATCGCTAGGTCAACCAGCTGCTCTCGGCTAATCCCCAAGGTGGATAAGAATTCTTTAAGTATTACCAGCTCAGGCTTTAGAGGTCTTGAAACTCCCTTGCTCGGGAGATACTCTCTGCCTGAGATTGTTAGGTACCTTACAAGCCTAGGAGCCCCAAAAAGTATGGAGTCGTAATCTCGGCTGCTTGAAGCCCATACATCGCCTCTCATCGCCATGTATGCAGCTTGCGCTTCCGCTTCGCTTGGCGCTTGAACATACGGGATTCCAAGAAGACCAAGAAGTGTTTTTGCGTCCTGAATCATTGGTTCCGTTAAACGGTTCATCACAACCGCTTTCGAAAAAGCCTTTGCGTAGTCGCCAGCCGCTAACGCTTCTTTCCATTCTTTTGTCGCTTTTTCCCGAAGCTGCCGTCTTTTTTGAATCTCTTTTGCTTTGTGTCTTGGCGGTTTCCCGTCGAAAACAAACACTAGGCTTATGTGGTATTCAGATATCAGCCGAGCTGTACGGTACAGCAGTCCGGTTAGGTGAGAAGTAACGGCGCCATCGGGGCTAGTTAAGGGTGATGTGCTACGCGTACGAATCAGGGATAGAAACTGGTAGAGAAGATTGTTTGCATCAACCGCAATTTTTCTGCCGACAAAATCATCTAAACGAACGATGTGTTTGACCATTATGGGCGCTAAATTGACTCCCAAATTTCTTCACAACAGAGAAACAAGCATCATTTTAGGTGGGATACCGTAAGTTTTTTCGCCCCTTTAGCAAGCATTTCCTGTACAGCTTTTTCGCTGTCGCCAGGGTTGACGTCTACCCCTCGTACTGCATCTTCCAAAAGAAACGTTTCGAAACCAGATTTTACGGCATCCATCACCGTGCTTTTGACGCAGTAATCTGTGGCTAACCCGCCTACGAACACCCGTTTTACGCCTATCTTTTTCAACTTTTCCGCTAACCCGGTTCCGTTGAAGCCGGAATAAGCCTCTTTATCAGGAGCCACGGCTTTTGACACTACCATTGTTCCTTCAGGAAGTTTGAGATCGGGATGAAATTTTGCTCCGTCAGTTCCCTGTACACAATGCGTCGGCCAGATTCCGCCATGTTTCTTGAAAGACCGGTGATTCGGGGGATGCCAGTCCCTTGTTGCTACTATGACCGCTCCTGCATCAGCAAATTTTTTTATGTACTTGTTCAGAACAGGGACCACTTTGTCGCCTTCAGAGACAGGTAGGGCGCCTCCGGGACAGAAATCTTTCTGAACGTCCACGATTATCAAGGCGTCTTGACTGGTAATCGTTACATTATGGTTCAAACAAGGTTTCCTCCTCTCACCCTTCGAAAACTGACCTTTTTTTGGTCATCAGCTTTATGCGTACAGTTTCACTAGTAAAATTATATATTGAAGGCTTAAAACGTTGTGAATTTCCAACTTCATGCTTCGCTAGGACCGTCGTATGGTTGAAAGGTTCATAAAGGATTTAGGTGAGAACGACAAGAAAGGTTTATAACTGCCTTCGAGACTATCCAGAACGTAAATAGTTAGACTATGCAACCTGAAAAATTGTTTTGTTCAGCAAGGTTGTGTTGATGTTGTCTGAACCAAAAAAATGTTCTCCGGAATGTCGTAAATTCCGATGTGGCAGAAACTCTCTTCAGTTCCGAGGAAAAACCGCTTGGTGCAGATGGACTGATGAACCGTGCAATCCAGCAAACTGTAGCTACGCTATGTGCGTAACAAGACGTTTGCTTCCTAATGGCTTATGCGGAGAAACCGTTAAACGAAAAACCACTGAAAAAACGATTGAAGAAGACTTCATACGACCCATTAGGGTAAGAGGAAAAACGTACAGAAAGATTGGTGAAAAAGAGATCTTCTAAAACGTGCAATCCACGGTTCGCTTGGAACTCTAAAGAACGACCAGTTGATATAAACTGAAACCGAAAGAACCGAACCATATTGTTGCTGTGCCAAGTATAACATCGAGAGCTCTTCCCTAACGACGAATCGACGTTATGGTGACTAAAGAACTGTTGCCAACATCCCTGAACGAAGCGCTCATCCACATAGGGAACAGACTCGGCAAAGAAGATGCTTCACAAGGAGAAAAAACGGGTGGACTGAAGAAAAACAAAGCAAGCGTTGACGTTCTAGGACAAGGACAGATAAAGATGTTAAGCTAAGCCGCGCTTTCAATGCATCCTCGGCGTAGTGAGGTCTGATATGTCCACACTGTGATCGTATATGCTGCTGATAAGAGAAGTTATGGCAATTAGGCTCTGAGCGATGTCAATGGGCAAGGCGTTACAGGCAGATTCAACCTGACGATGCTTCTCTCCAACTTCATCTCTTCTTTTTCTAACAGACTCTGCGATCGAGATGCTTTTCGAAAGAAAAGCGGCTACAGCATCCTGATACGATTCGTACACTGTTTTCTGAAGGTTGGAAAGAGGGTTCAAAACGTTCTCAGGCAGCTTTTTACCGTTGAGACGTATGACGTATTCAGCGATTTGCGATGAAAGGTCTCCTACGGACTCGACTAAGCTCGCCGTTAAACGGTAATCTAAACAGTCTATGGGGAACACCTCTAACTTTTCGCTTAGAGCCGGGTTTTGGATGACCGTTCTAAGTATTCTTACAAGCAGAAAATACAACCGGTCAACCTCGTTGTCCCTGATTGTTACGCTTTTCGCAAGTTGTACATCGCCTTTAACAAGTGCAGCTACAACATCACGGTACATGCCGGAGGTTATCAGATGTTCACGGCGAAGAATCTTATCCGGAGGCAAGGCGGACGGTTCCAGAAGGCACTGTATAACCACTTTGCCGTAGTCTTCTTCTATGATCTCCAGTCCAACTAACCGGCTGGATGTCTCTCTAATTATTTCCCTTTGATCTATGGTTATTCTGTCCTTAGCTTCAACCCGGATAACGTCATATCCTAAAAGATATTTTCCAATTATTTCACGGCTGAGATGCGGGCTTGGCTTCACAACTGCGGTTCGCAGGGTTCGTTCAAGATCGTATTTCGGGTCGATAACAAGACGCCCGTTAGGGGTTATAGAGGTGGAAACCACTGATCCCCGGTTCAATCCGCTTCTTACCGCCCATTCTTTTGGCAAAGTGACGAAAAATGTTCCGCCTCTTGTTCTTTGTATTTTACGAAGTTCCACTTATCCGTCACCAATAACGTTAGATTATATACAGGATAAACAATTCCTAGAAAATATAAATACATATGTATCTGGAACCCTTGTAGGTTTCTTGTTTGCATTCTCTTTGCGTTAAACAGAACAGAATGAAACAACGGTTAAATCCGACGGGCACAAACTAATCTATTGCCGCTTATTCAGAGGAGAAATCATGGAACAGGATCTGGAACTACGCAGCGCAGTCTCTATGATCATCAACGCAGGATACCAGTTAGACAGAGAGGCTTTCGAGTTTCTGGAGGATGCCTCAAAAAGGCTGGACATAAACCGTTTGGTCAAAAGCATAATAGAAGAAGTAAGCAAGCTACCGAACAAGCCTTTGTTGATTAACCGTGAGCTTCTAGAGAAAAAAGCAAGCGAGCTATGGTCATCTGAGGCTGCCCAGAAAAGCATGGTAACCGGAAAAACCGGTTTTCAGCCTTTCGCAAAAGAGGTTGAGGCAGATTTAACTGTGCTCGAGGATCCTGCTGAGAAGCTGAGCGGCACAGGGTCACTTAACGAGTATATTGAATACTTCAAGGATCGTTTCAAAAAGCTGAGCAGAATTTTGAACAGAAGGGTTGATGTTAGAAACGCTGTGACAATAGTTGAGGCTTTTAAGGCGCCTGTTAAGTCAGAGGTAAAAATCATCTGTATGGTGACTGAGAAACGTGAGTCATCTAGAGGCATCTTCATTCAAGTTGAGGATTTAGAAGCAAATGCAACCATTTTTGTGCCCTCCAACAACCACGAGGTGTTCCGAAAAGGGCAAAGGCTTGTTTTAGACCAAGTGGTCTGTTTCTCCATCGTTAAAGGGGAAAGAAACTTCTTCATCGCTAAAGACATACTTCTTCCGGACATACCTATGAGAAAACCGAATCTATCCCCTACTCCCGTTTATGCTGCTCTTTTATCAGATTTGCACGTGGGAAGCAGCG
>PIYB01000067.1 GCA_003601835.1 Candidatus Bathyarchaeota archaeon | reverse complement strand
AATGTTCGCTCTTAATGGATACCGGCCGATCCCCCAACACTCTGCTACACAATATGAAGGCCTTAAGATTAGACTTGAACAAGATCAGCATCGTGGTTCTAAGCCATGGCCATTACGACCACACCGGTGGATTGGTTGGACTGCTGAAGCAGCTGAACAAACCTATTCCCGTCGTGGCTCATCCTGAGATATTCAAGCCGAAATTCAAGATTGACCCGTACCTTAAATACATCGGCTTACCCTGCAAAGCGTCCGAAATTGAAACGTGGAGTGGCAAGCTAGTTTTGGCTAGAAACCCCGTGAAAATAATGAATGGTGTCTCAACCACGGGCGAGATAAAGAGAATTACCTCTTACGAAAAAGTTCTGGGCTTCTGGACTGTTGAAAACGAGAAATTCGTAAAGGATTTGATGAGGGACGATCAAGCCTTGGTGCTAAAAATCAAAAGCAAAGGCTTAGCAGTAATATCTGGCTGTGCTCACTCGGGGATAGTGAACACGGTGAATCAAGCTAAACGGCTCATGAAAACTGAGAAGGTTTACGCAATCCTTGGAGGTTTCCATCTGATTGGTGCAAGCAAGGAAAGAATTAACTCTACGATAGAAGACTTGGACAAGATTAACCCAGATTTTCTGTATCCTTGCCACTGCACAGGGTCAAAAGCCATTAAGGAAATGACCAAAACATTCGGGAAAAAATGCAAACCTTTGAAAACCGGAGACACGCTTGAACTATAGTCTCTAAAAAACTCCGAGAGACTCCTATTTTTAGTCAATGCACGACGCGAGCTTACATGTCCATTTCTTTATCTGGGTTTTCCTATCCTTGGCGTTTCATAATTTTGTTCTACTTGGCAGTTTTCTCATGTAGTACACGTGATTTTCGTATTCAAGATTCACGAGTTTCTCGTCGTCTAATAATTTCTTAACAACATTCCAGTCGGCGTCTGCTTTTCTCAAAAGCTCTTTCACTCCTTCTTCACGCATGGGATGTACCGACATTATGCTTAGCAGGTTCTCTTCGATGTCCCCAGTGAAGGTGAAGGCGTTTCCTTCGTATCCTATTAGAAACTCAACTTTTTCAGGTCCTAGTGTTTTAGAAAAAACTTGGAAAGCTTTGTTTATGACTTCTTCCGGGGCTGGTTTAACCCATTTTTCCGCTGGAGGCCGGGTTGGAACCGCCACGTAAGCCTTATGTAGCCTTATTTCCGACAAGAATCCTGATATCTTTTCAAGTTCATCTGTGTAGTCTAAATCATCTATGAGCATCGTTTCAGTGACAAGTTTTCCCTTAAAACCCTTAGAGAACTCAACTATTCCGTCCAAAATCTCCTTTATCTTCAGAGATTTATGAGGCCTGTCTATTCGTTTCCACAGGTTCTCGGTAACCGCATCAATCTTCAGCGAGACAAAGTCTGCTTTGTGAAGTGCTTCTGCAACATCTTCACGCCAAATGAGCGAGGCGTTTGTCAGGACGGCGATTGGAATCTTCGTTCTTCTCAAAAGTTCTATTTCTTTGCCAAGGTTTGCATCTAAAGTTGGTTCTCCGTCTGGGACGAAGGTCAAGTAATCTATCCTTTCTCCTTTAGCTTTCGCTTCATCAATTTTCGTCTTGACTTCTCTGAAAACTTCTTCTGGGTCGTAAAAAATCCTTCTTTCAGATTCCATTTCTATAGTTCGTCCCAGTTGACAATACACGCAGGAATATGAGCAAACCTTTGCAGGGATATTGTTTACTCCGAGACTCTGACCTAACCGACGGGAAGGAACAGGTCCAAAAGCTATCATTCACTCAGCCACTTAAATACGAGATGAAGGGAGAACTGATTTTCACCTATATTCTATTTTTGTGCCTCTAGCTCTTTCAGCTTCTTTTTTAGTTGCTCTAGCTGATCTTCCAAAAGTTTCATCTGGCTCTTAAGCATCTGAACTTCTTGTTCCTTTGTCGCTTGGGGTGCAGGCGTGAACGGCATCGCTGGAGGGAATGCTTGTGAAACATAGCCTCCCATGCCTCGGCCCATGCCCATTCCCCGTCCCATTCCACGGCCTCTACCCATGCCCATGCCGTAGCCGCCTCCCGTACCATAGTGCATGGGAGCTGTAGGCGTAGATGTTCTTCCCAGTTCTCCTTTCTTGAATTTTGTTACGGCTTCGCGTACGGTGCCGTATGCGCCGGTAACTATTTGGATTCCCGCAGCGGACAAGGCTTGAAAAGCGTTTGGACCAACGTTACCCGTAAGCACAACCTGCACACCTTTGCTCGCTACAATCTGCGCAGCCTGTATTCCTGCTCCGCTACCAGTATATTGGCTTTGATTCTGGAAACTCTCAAACTGCATGGTATCTGAATCAACGATCACGAAGTATGAGCAGCGACCGAAACGTGGATCAACGGTGGAATCCAAAGATGCACCTGCGGCAGAAACAGCAATTTTCAAACAGATTACTTCTCCTATTATGGTTCTGTTTATCTTGTTGATTCTAGCATGTTATATAAACGTTGCGAAGAAAATCGATTTAGGATATTCCGAAAAACAGTCCTGACAGGTCACGGCGTGATAATTAGTTGTCTTCCCTCTGTTAAAGCTTGCGCAACCTTCTTTCTTGCGCTTTGAAGTAGCCTCCACACGGTTCCGCGGGAGACTCTCATACTTGTTCCAGCATCTTCTTGTGATAGACCTTCCAAATCCACTAGTCTCAATGCTTCTAATTCAGAAGATTCCAAGTATATTGGCGTAGGATTAATTTGAGGGAAGGGAACAAACCTTCTTGTCGGTGGGGTTTTCATCAGCATTACGGGTTTGGGCATTCTTCCTCTTGGTCCGCGTCTACCTCGCCGCCTTAGCAATCTTTTCACGCTCTGCTTTTATTGGAACCGCAACGTTTATATTCTTTTTGTGCATTATCACATAATGCATAGTGTGCATGGTCACGAAAATGAGGTGAATGAAAAAATGGGTTACAGACATAGATACATGTACTATATGACTGGACTACCAGGATGGATGAGATTTGGCTTTTCACCAGGGTGGCTAGGAAGGTCCCCGACAGGGCTTCCTCCAACAGCTCAATGGCTATTGCAAAGCGGACTGCTCCCGCAATACATGCAATACCTGCAAACGCAAGCTCCCGCAACGACACCTCCTCCGGTTCCGCCTTCAGGTGCTCCTCCAACAGCTTTCGCAACACCTTTCGCACCAGCCTACAGCAAAGAACAGGAAAAACAAATGCTTGAACAGCAAGTCCAGATGCTAGAGTCGCAGCTAGAAGCCATCCGAAAGAGACTTCAAGAACTAAGCGAGTAAACGAGGTGAAACAGTTGCCCAGAGGAGGGTTCGGCAGAGGAATCGGCTGGTTCGGCTGGGGCAGAGGTTTCGGCAACCCCTATCCATTCTGTAGATGGTTTCCATGGCTGCCTAGATGGTGGTGGGCGTACCCGAGATTTGCAACAGCATATTACGCCGCACCTCCAAGCCTACCATACTACGTTGGATATTGGCCGAGACTGTACACAACGCCCTACAGCTACTTGCCGTACAGACCATATTACTAACGCCGTCGATCACCGCAGGTCGAATGCATAACATCAGCGTGCGCACATATATGCGTCATGACGGTGTTGCAGTTTCATGACTAGCGGAATGGTTGTGGGCGTGAATACAGGAACCCACAACCTCCAATACGCTATCTTAAGTGTTTATTTTTCTTAGAAAATAGGAGATGAGGTTCCTGGGCGGCTGAAAAGGCTAGGAAAGGATCATTTAAAGGTGTGAAATAAGATGAATAAGATGAAGCTTGCAGTTCCTACAAAAGGAGATAAAGGCTTAGAGGATTCTGTATCTGACGTCTTCGGCAGAGCTGAAAAGTTTACGGTTTTGGAGATTGCTGACGGGTCTATTGTCAACGTGGAAATTATAGAGAACCCTGCTGCGTCCTACAAGCATGGAGCTGGACCAATAGTGGTGAAGATGTTGGCTGACATGGCGGTAACGGCGGTTGCAGCGAGAGAGTTCGGCATAGGTGTATCAACGTTGCTGGAACAGAACAACATAAGGAAGTTCAAAGTTGAAGCAGACATACCCGTGAAGAAGGCTGTTCAAAAAGTCCTCAAAGAGCTTGACGGATAAAGCATGTGAGGTACACATGTTTCCTACACATAAAGATTGTAGAAACTTCAAGGACGGAAACTGCATTTTACTAGGTATTCCGGTGGACCCTAACAAACCAGCATGCCCACGGTTTATCGCAAAAAGCATTACGCCGCAGATGTCTCTGGCATACCATGATTTTTCATCTTTACATAATGCTAAAAACGGGATGCCGAAGGTTAGCCTCATAGACTTGAGAAATAGACTTGACAAGGCAGAGGTCAAACTCAGAGAGATTAAGGCTATGCTTAATAACATAAAATAGTCCATTCTCGAATAGGAACATCTTTCACTCGAATGAAGGGTTGAAAGATTAAGGATTAAGCGTCACTTAAACAGTTTGAACCTTTCTATTCGCCTCTTATGAGCTCTATTTCGCTGATTGATTCAACATATTTTTTGTACCATGGTCTGGCATTTTCATCAGTTATATCCACTAGCTGGTTAAGCCGTTCAACTCCCGTTGTAAGGAGAAATCCGTTCATATCCTCCTTCCCGACTGATTCTTTCCATATCGCTCTACCGCAGAGGAAGCCGGAGGCACCGTTGTCCACAGCGTACTTGAGGTTTTCCCTAAATTCTTCAAAATCAACACCTGCACTGAGGATTACCCATGGAATCTGACTGGCTTCATCCAGTTCCTTACAGGCTTCCGATGGATCTTGCCCAAGTTCCTCAGCGTATTTAAGGTTAAGGGGAAACTCAGCTTTCAAAACGTCTACACAGTATTCGGGTTTTGTCAATTCTCTAGCCGTTTCAATAACGATCCAAGGTTTGATTTCAGAAAACTCTTTTGGATTTTTCTTTTTATGAGGCCCGCCTTTAAGAGAATGTGAAACAGGTTCAAGCAGAAAGGCTATGTCATATTTTTCGCATGCCTGCCCCACCGCCTTAACCATAAACTCTTGATGTTTGCGTGTAGGCCCATCTGGACGATAATACACTAACATCTTG
>PIYB01000066.1 GCA_003601835.1 Candidatus Bathyarchaeota archaeon | reverse complement strand
GTTGCCACGATCGCTGTTGGAACGGTGGTCGGGTCTATTTTCGGAGCTTTGTTCATGGGCTTCCTTTCTTCTATTGCTCAGCTAATAATATGGCCAAGCTTCGTGCGTTTTGGAATCGTTTTTTCTCTTCCGTCCATCGTTCAACTTGTAATCTGGCTTGCGTTGATCAAGCATTTCTTCGATTGTGGCTGGCTGAAGGCGCTGGCTATATCGTTATTCTCTGTTGTCCTTTTCATCGTAATCATCGCTGCGCTTGGGCTGCTAGGGCTTTCCATAATCTCTCTCATATGGTAAAATTCTTCTTAACATATATGGACGGTTCTTCTGAAACTCAAGGTTAACCGCGTTGTTGAATTTTTTTGACATAAATGCCTCACGTTTTCCGCTGCAAACCGTTCCTTTGATAACGAAGTTTGTGCGAAAAGGAAAAACTGGAAATGTGAGTTAATTTCGTTCGAGCGGTCTAGACCGCTGTTTAGAGGCTTCAGTAGGCACGAAAAAAGGGCGTTTTCAAAGGTTGATGAATTCTCCTTAAAAACAGGTTCTTTGTTGTTTTAATCGCTGTTTTAGGCTTTGTTTTCTGTCAAGTTTTTTCGATAGATAACTTTAAATTCATAGGCGGTGCTTCTTTTATTGGTTAATTGTAAATCAACCAGTCAAAAGCGTATGTCATCTGCATCTATCTACAATGAGGGACGATTGATTGAAGTATGTTAGGAAACGAGACGGTCAGCTCGAAAAATTCGACAGTAACCGTATAACCACGGCAATCTGGAAGGCGGCGAGAGCCGTCGGCGGAAAAGATAAGGAACAAGCCAAACGCCTAAGCGACCAGGTTGTCGAAAAGCTAAAACGGCGTTTCGGGGAAGAAGGGGTCCCCACGGTTGAAGAGATACAAGACCTTGTGGAGAAGGTGCTCATCGAAAACGGGCACGCACGAACGGCTAAGGCTTACATCCTTTATAGGAAGCAGCATCAAGACTTGAGGGAGCTTGCTTCACTCTTGAGCTCCTCCGATCTTGTTGAACAATACCTTGACCTCGATGACTGGCGTGTCCGCGAGAACGCTAACATGAGCTACTCTCTTCAAGGACTAAACAATTATCTTTCCTCCACCGTCATAGCGAAATACTGGATCAGCCGAGTCTACCCGCCGAACGTGGGAAACGCTCATTTCTCCGGAGACCTCCACATTCACGACCTCGGTGTCCTAGGTCCCTACTGTGTCGGATGGGACCTGAGGGACCTTTTGCTGTACGGGTTCGGCGGCGTTCCAGGCAAGATCGAAAGCAAGCCTGCTAGGCACTTCCGAACTGCGTTAGGTCAAGTAGTGAACTTTTTCTACACCTTGCAGGGGGAGGCTGCAGGCGCGCAAGCCTTCAGCAGCTTTGACACGTATCTTGCGCCGTTCATACGTTATGACGGGCTGAACTACAAAGAAGTAAAGCAGGCTCTTCAAGAGTTCTTCTTTAACATTAATATACCTACGCGGGTTGGGTTTCAAACTCCGTTCACAAACGTCACGCTTAACCTTAATGTTCCGGAGTTCATGAAGGATGAGCCGGTGATATTCGGCGGGGCGGCGCTTGACGACGCGTACGGCGACATGCAAGAAGAGATGGACATGTTTAACATAGCCTTCGCCGAGGTCATGGCTGAGGGGGATGCGAAAGGACGGGTTTTCACTTTCCCGATTCCGACCTACAACATCACGAACGATTTTGATTGGGATTCACCGGTGTCCCAGAAAATATTCGAGGTGACCGCTAAATATGGGACGCCTTACTTCTCCAACTTCATCAACAGTGATATGTCCCCTGAAGACGTGCGGAGCATGTGCTGTCGCCTTAGGATTGATAACAGAATGCTTCGCAAACGTGGCGGCGGCTTCTTCGGCGCTAATCCGCTCACGGGTTCAATAGGCGTTGTCACGCTTAACATACCGCGTCTAGGTTACCTTGCAAGAGACGAGGATGACTTCTTTGAACGTCTAGACGAGTTGATGGTGCTGGCGAAGGACAGCTTGGAGATAAAACGGAAGATTCTTGAAAGGTTCACGGATAAAGGGTTGTATCCGTATTCACGTCACTATCTCCGGTTTGTTAAGGAGTTCCACGGCAGCTACTGGAAGAACCATTTCTCAACCATTGGACTGGTCGGCATGAACGAGGCTATTCTCAACCTTTTCGGGTGCAACATAGCAACTCCTGAAGGAACAAAGTTCGCTGTGAAAACCCTGAACTTCATGCGAGAGAAGCTTTTGGAGTTTCAGGAAGAAACCGGGAACATGTTTAACCTTGAAGCCACACCTGCAGAGGGAACCTCCTACCGGCTTGCCCGCATCGACAAAAGGAAATATCCAGATATCATCGTTGCTAACGAAGCATACCTTTCAGAAGGCGTCGAACCGTTCTACACCAACTCCACCCAGCTCCCAGTTGATTACACAGGTGACCTTTTCGAGGCTCTTGAACATCAGGACAATCTTCAACCGCTGTACACGGGTGGAACGGTGTTCCACATATTCCTCGGTGAAAGAATCTTCTCTTGGAAATCGGCCGCTGAGCTGGTGAAAAAGGTGTCCTACGTTGCTCATGTGCCCTACTATACGTTAACCCCAACCTTCAGCATCTGCGAATCCCACGGATACATAAGCGGAGAACACAAAACCTGTCCACAATGCGGAGCCAAATGCGAAGTCTACTCCAGGATCGTGGGCTACCTGAGACCGGTCGACCAGTGGAACGACGGTAAACAAGCCGAGTTCAACATCCGCAAAACCTTCGACCAATCTGTCCTTGCGCATATACCTGCATAGTGAAGGACCCAGTTCATGAAGTTTGGAGGAATCCAGAAAACAAGCATCATAGACTTCCCAAACAAGATTTCAAGCATACTTTTCACGGTTGGCTGCAACCTTCGCTGCCCCTTCTGTCACAACTGGAGGCTAGTATTGAACCCTAAGCCCCCGTTTCTGTCAGAAGAAGACGCATTGAAAATCCTTGAGTCTAGAAAAAAATATGTTGACGCCGTGGTGATAACCGGCGGGGAACCAACGATGAACAAGGATCTCCCTGATTTTGTTGAACGCCTTAAAAAGAAAGGGTTCTCAGTGAAGCTGGACACCAACGGGTTTTTCCCTCAAACCTTGGCGAAGTGTCTGCCTAACCTTGACTACGTCGCCATGGACATGAAGACTTCGCTTGAAAAATATCGGTTGATGGGAGCAAAAGACACGAACCCTCTTCTACGCAGTGTCAAGTTGATTATGAAGGGACAGGTAGAATATGAGTTTAGGAACACGGTTGTCCCGAGGCTCGTTGACGAGGATGACATCCCCAAGATCGGCAAGATCGTTGAAGGCGCAAAACGCTTCGTCTTTCAACAGTTTCTTCCCGGAGAAACGTTGGACAAACGGTTCAACGATTTGAAACCCTATCCTTCTGAGGTCATAGAACGTTTCGCAGCAATCATGAAGAACTACGTGGATGAGGTTGTTTTAAGAGTTTAGCCTCTGCCTCAAGCTTTGCTCATCAAGTATCTGTGTATTGCTTGGGCTGCTCTTTTGCCGCCTCCCATCGCAGATATAACTGTAGCGTTACCTGTCACGATGTCTCCGGCTGCAAACACCCCTGGCATGTCGGTTTCCCCGGTCTCTGGGTTAGCGACGATTGTGCCGTGGGATGTTACCTTCACTTTGTCTTCTCCGCGCACTGGAAGAGGATTCGGCTTCTGTCCTATCGCCACGATAACTGTGTCAGCTTTCAAGGTGAACTCTGAGTTCTCTATCGGTATGGGTCTTCTTCTTCCCGAGGCATCCGGTTCTCCTAGCTTCATTTTGACGCATTCAACCTCTTTAACCCATCCTTTTTCGTCACCGATGAAGCGGACGGGGGTTGCTAGGAAGACGAATTTTATGCCTTCTTCCTTTGCGTTGATAACCTCATCCCGCCGAGCAGGCATGTACTCCTCTGTTCTCCGGTAGACAACCGTGACATCCCCGCCTAGCCTTAAGGCGGACCGCGCCGAGTCCATGGCGACGTTTCCCCCGCCGATGACGATGACTTTTTCCCCGACCTTGATGGGTGTGTCATACTCTGGGAACCTGTACGCCTTCATCAGGTTGACTCTTATCAGAAACTCGTTTGCGGAGTATATTCCAACCAGGTTTTCTCCGGGAACTCCGAGAAATCTGGGAAGACCGGCTCCTGACCCTATGAAGACGGCGTCGAACCCTTGTTCGAAAAGGTCGTCTAGCTTTATGACTTTACCGACGATAACGTTTGTTTCAACCTTCACTCCGAGGCTTTTCACGTATTCCACTTCTTCGTTGACAATTTTTTTCGGAAGCCTAAACTCGGGGATGCCGTACATGAGAACCCCGCCGGGAGCGTGAAGCGCCTCAAAAATCGTAACTTCATGACCCATCTTTGCAAGTTCCGCTGCAACCGTCAGCCCAGCTGGACCGGAGCCTACGACGGCAACCTTCTTGCTGGTTGGCTGTACGTTTTCAGGTTTTCTTTTTCTGGCTTTGTCTTCATGGTCCGCTACGAACCTTTCAAGCCCACCTATGTTCACAGGGTCTCCTTTCAAGCCTAAAACGCATTTGCCCATGCATTGGTTTTCTTGAGGACATACGCGTCCGCATATGGCGGGTAAGCTGTTCTTTTCTCGTATCTTCTCTAGGGCTTTGTTATACTCGCCTTGCCGTATGTACTTGATGAATGCCGGTATATCTATGCCAACGGGGCATCCTTCAACGCATTTGGGAACTTTACATTGGAGACAACGGTTTGCCTCAGCCACAGCTTGGTCTTCCGTGTATCCAAGGGCAACCTCGCTGAAGCATTTTATGCGTTTGTCCACCGGGAGCTTAGGCATAGGAACCTGCGGTTTCTTGTGCGCCGTGGATTCTTCCTCCCTTTTTCAAGATTCTGAAACATTGAAATGAGCAGCGTGAATCTTATTAACGTTTTTCATAGAAAACTCGGCGGTTCCGCGTCTTCCTTCTTTACGTTGGTTTCGTTGGTTTCTGAAAAACTTTTTTGCTGCTGCGTTTTTATGGTAGTTCCGGCGGGATAACGGGTTCTTCAGCCTTGTCGGCGAGGAACTGGATTGCCTGTAGAAGGTTCTTTATGAGGCTTACAAGCGAAAGCAGAAGAAACGCCGTTAATATTGTTTGGAAGTTGATGGTTAACACCATGGTTGTGCCTAACGGAATCGGCGTCTCCGGAGACCGGTTTAACGCCAAGGTGATTATGCCCCCGTTTGTTACCTGAACCAGCATGTACATGGATATCAAGGCTCTAGCCATGCTAAGCGCGTACGGGAAGATTGTTCCGGCGAGAAGCTGAATGGCAACCTCAAAAGCGATGAATATGACGAGGAAATAGGAGACTCCTGTGTTTTCAGCGGGAAGCGCTTGGGCTAACACGTCGCCCATTCCCGGAAGGTTCAGCCAGATGAGTGCTTCCCCTCCCATGATGAATGACCATAACGCTGCCCTTAAGATTCTCGGGAGGAGAATTTTCGCCCATTCCTTCCCTGTTTTTTCTTCAGCCTCAATCTCACTCATACTCGATCCTTCCAAGGTCAAAGGTTTGATCCATCATGGGAAGCTCTAAGGAAACTTCCACGTAGCCTTTCCCGGTGAAGCTCAGCGGATCCTCAATCTCTATCATTGCTTCCACGGGTTCGGTTAAGCTTCCGCCATGTGGGACGTGAACCGGTCCTGTCCCGGAGCCTAAGAGTTTTCCGGTTTCGTCGTAAACCTTGAGACGTAGGATTCCACCTATGTCGAAGAACGCGTTATTTTTGAGTTCTAATGCGATTTTCATGTAAAGAAATGTGCCGTTGAACCCTGTTAGGGTGACGTTTTTCACTGTTAGGTCTTTGAGGGGTGCTCCCCATGGCATTGACATGTTTTTCATGGCTACTTGGAAACTGAAGGCGTGAGCGTATCTGAATCTTATGGCGAGGGTCATGTTGAACGATGAGTCGTGAAAAAGAAGATGGGTCATGTTTGAGAGGATTTGAAGAACGTTCATTGTCAGATTGTGCGTTGTGGAGGCTGTTTCTCCTCTTCTCACTTCAGGCATCACTGTGCTCTCTTCGACGAGAACTGTTCCGTTGGCGTCTGTCAAGATTGTTTTCACTGTGAAGTCGGTGATGTCGTAATAGCCGGTGTTGTTCACGGTTATGGGCACAGACAGGATAAGTGAACCGTCTGAGAAGCTTGTTTGGAAACCACTGATCGTTATGCCTTGGGTCATGATTGTTTGGACGGCTGAGTAGAAAGCGGTGACTAAGAAAAGAAACAGTATGATGGTTGATATGGTTACTGTCCAGCCGAGCGCCCTGATGCTTTGTCTCATGAGGATTCTTTCCTTCTCAACACATCGTTCTAAAGGAGGAACCGCTGATTCACATAGGCGCCGTCGTCTTCAACCGTTAACCGCCTAAGCTTTATTTTCTTCCCCAGCCTGTTTGGTTCCGCTGGTCTTCTCCGTCTTCTTGCTTGTTGCAGGCACAGAGGTCACGGTTTGAACCCCTCTTCTCGTTAAGATTGAACCTATCCAACCCATTATTCCAAGGTAAAGAGCTCTTATTGCATAGGTGATTAACGGAGCAAGGGCGCCGCCGAAGAGGGATTCGAAGCCTCCTGTCGACGGTATCTCTAGGACGCCGGTGAGAAGCTGGTAGGCGACGACAAAGGTGAACAGAAGCAACGCCACACCTATGAAGAGAACAGTGAACCCGGAAGCCTTTACACTGTCCATTGCAGGATGCACCTTAAGCTATATTTTACGGCTGATTTATATATAAACTAGATAGAACATCCCCTTTATATCTAGAATCTGTGCGCATCTCGCATGGTTAACCTTGAAAGACCAAAAAACAGCTTGCCGGTTAAGCTACTCCGTAAGTTTTCTTCCAGCAAGTTTCTCCATGGCTACGACGGCTGCCTGCGTCCCCTTCTCACCTAAACCTTCCGCCTCAACCGCTCTCAGCATCTGCTGCACCAAGGCTGTTCCAGGCAACGGTAAACCTAGCTCCGCAGCAAAGGAAAGGACAAGCCTCAGGTCCTTCTGCTGATGCCTTATCTTAAAGCCAGGTCTGAAGTCTCGCTCCGTCATCTTAGGCCCAAGGTTCGAAAGCATCCATGACCCCGCGGCTCCCGCAGTTACGACGCCCAAGAGTTTTTTCAGGTTTAACCCCGCCTTTGCACCGAGCATCAGCCCTTCGCAGACAGCTTGAATGTTAAGCGCACAGATCACCTGGTTGCACAGCTTCGCGGTCTGTCCCATCCCGTTCGGCCCCATGTAGGTGATCCGTTTTCCCATAACCTCCAGAATCGGCAGGCATTCCTTGAAGGTTTCCTCTGGGCCTCCCACCATTATTGACAGTGTTCCCTGTTTAGCTCCAACATCTCCGCCGCTGACAGGTGCGTCAAGCATCTTAACCCCTTTCTTCCCGAGCTCCTCAGCTACTTTTCGGGCTACTGTAGGCGAGATTGTGCTCATGTCTATCACAACCAAGCCGGGATGTGCCCCGTGAATCACGCCTTGCGGGCCAAGGACGACCTCCTCAACATCCGGTGAATCGGTGACTATGGTTATGACAACCTCGGATTTTTCAGCTACCTCCTTCGGAGACTCTGCACCGGAAGCTCCCGCTGCTAAAAGATCATCCATTTTTGACCGGGTTCTGTTCCAAACAGTCAACGGGTATCCCGCTTTCAAAATGTTCATAGCCATGGGTTTACCCATGACACCTAACCCGATGACGCCGATCTTCCTTTTTTGCACGTGTCTCACCTTCAAAACAAATAGCTGTACAAGGCTAAAAGGCTTTTATGTCCCAGAAGGATGCAGCCAGCCAACAAAATCCTTAAGAACCTCCTTAACGCAGTTTTATGAATGAAAAACCCGGGCGAGTAGATCAGTTTGGAATGATCGCGGCGTTGGCATCGCCGAGGTCGAGGGTTCAAATCCCTCCTCGTCCACCAAACTTTCATATAATTTTAGGCTTATTTTCAGCTCTTTTTTGCAAAAAGACCGCCTAAATTCGTTTTTTATCTTCCCTTTGCTTTTCTATTTCACTTTAAGGTTTACATTTCTCGCTTTCTTTTTGTCGGGGTAAAAAGAATCTTAGTCGTTATAAAATAGTGTGTCATCAAAACTTAATAATATAAGATAAAAAATTGGATGGAGACATCTCAATGCCACTGGAAGATTTCGCAAAAATTCCAATTCATGAATATTTAACCAATAAAGCATTTTAAAGGAATCTTTCTTAAACAGATATGATAAAGATGAATAATATCGAAGAGATGAGAAGCAAGTTAGAAGAGCTTAAGCCAGCGTTAAAAGATAATTTCAAAGTGAAAAGTATTGGTTTTTTCGGTTCTTACGTAAGAGGTGAACAAAAAAGAAGCAGCGATTTAGACGTTGAAGTC
>PIYB01000024.1 GCA_003601835.1 Candidatus Bathyarchaeota archaeon | reverse complement strand
GCTGAGCAATAGAAGAAAGGAAGCCCATGAACAAAGCTCCGAAAACAGACCCGACCACCGTTCCAACAGCGATCGTGGCAACAGCATCAGTGAACTTGGCTTTTTCCTTTCCAACAAACGCCCTCCCTGACAACCAGAGAACAGGGGAAAGTATGATGATGTTCACTATGATGCTGATTATAAGTGCATTTAGATCAATCGCCAAAACCACCCTTCCCGTTTCAGATTTAAATGAACAATGACAATTCTTAAAGATATCTTAAACGAGAAACTGAAAAACCTTGGCGCCTTAACGTTTTTTAAGTTAATAAACGCGAATACCGAAATAGAGGTGCTTCCCTAGTTGAACAAAAAACTAAGATGCCTCTCGGTTTTTCTGTTGCTTTTCATCTCTTTTCCCAGTTGTCGGAACTGAAGCCGCGTTCAGGACATTCTGCTATTCGCATGTTGTCTTCTTGGTAGACAGTCATACTCGTTCCCATATCTGCTTTTTATCGCCATTTATTTCTGTTAGAGTGTCTGTTGCTGGATATTCCTCGTTAATTCTTTAGGTGTTTGCGCTGTTTCGAATTTCTGGTCGTAAGGCTTATATGGTGGGATTATCCAACCAAATATTATGTTGCAAAGCAAAAAAATCTGTGTAATAACTATGATAGTAGCCTTTTGCATAGGGTCAAATTATGCCTTAATTAGTATACCAAACTTTAAGTTTATGGATTTTTTAATTTTCATCAGCGGATTTGTTTTCGGTTCTCTAGTTGGAGCCTCAATTGGGATTCTTGCATGGCTTGTCTATGGAGTGCTAAATCCCTACGGCTTCGTTCCTCAAATCTGGCTTGCAACGATGTTTTCAGAGTCAGTTTACGGGTTTGCGGGAGGCATTATCAGTAGATGGATAACCCCAACTAACATTACTGGTAACCGAATTGGGCTAAGTTTCCTGTTTGGAGCAACCGGGTTCTTTTCAACCTTTCTTTACGACTTGATCACAAACGTTGTTTTTGCATTGACATTTGACATCCCAATCTTCATAGCCATAATCACGAGTGTGCCTTTTACGATTAATCACGAACTAGGCAATACCGCCCTTTTCGGAGTATGTTCCATTCCCCTAATAACGGCTTTAGAAAAATTTATAGGAGGTGAAGGTTTTGGCGTCAGAAAATAAATGGGCTTTAGCCGCAATATGCGTTCTTTGCTGGGCCATTGCCACTTCTCTTACCTCTGGCTACTATTACTACCAATACAACGACTTGGTGTCAAGGCTTGAGAAATCAAAAGCGTCAATAAACCTCGGCATAGACTACGGAAACGGCACCAGAGTCTGGTTCAACGGAACAAAAGGATTAACACTATACGATGCCATGCTAGAGGCAGGATGGAACGTTAACGGAACATCCTACGGCGCCATGGGCATGTACGTAAAAGCGATCAACGGCGTAGCAGAGTCAGCTGAGCAGTCTAGATATTGGGGCTGGTGGTCATTGACGGATTTCGGATGGGCTCACGGAGGATCGGCATGCGACAAATACCTGGTAAGCCCAGGCGAAACAATCCTTTGGTACTACTCGTACGTTGATCCAGCAACATGGGAAATGACCCTGCCACCTTAAAAACCTTTTAAAGCTCCATCCTTATTCCAACGTGACGCTGAACGAATGTCGAGCGCGCGCTAGAAACCAGTTTTCTTTTTAATTATCCTTCTCATAATTGCACATATCACTCTCCTCTGAGACATCTTTGTCTTATTAAAAGTGAAGGCACAATCCGTAACTCTAATGCTGTCTTTCGTTGTTACGGTAAAAACATTGTCTGCTCGGCTCGTTTTTCTCCTAAACAGTCTTCTCAGATAATCCGAGTATTTATGTCTCTTAAATGTGGTTAAAGTTTTCTTCCTCTTGACTTAACGGCTCTCTTAACAGCCTATCTCTCA
Organism: Candidatus Bathyarchaeota archaeon; assembly: GCA_003601835.1. Taxonomy (GTDB): domain Archaea; phylum Thermoproteota; class Bathyarchaeia; order Bathyarchaeales; family DTEX01; genus PIYB01. Next base: position 18,249 of record PIYB01000024.1, on the reverse strand, counting down.
AGCAGAATCGCGTAGCTGAAGATCAAACCTAAACCTAAAGCGATCAATATGATGTTAGCAAAAATGTTGGGGTTCAGAAGGTTAACGCCGTAGTTACGCATGTAACTGCGTTGTGAACAGTGTGCTTTTAGAGAAAGTCTCAAATTCATTGTTCAACGCTATTATAAGAAATGTTTGTCTAGGAAATTTAAATATTATCCATGCATGGAAATATCTAAGGATATTAATATGATTTGCATGAAAAAGATTGATATTGATCTTAATGGTTGATTTGATTTCCGGGGTTCTGTCAAGTCTTCGGTTGATGGCTTGCGTTATGGATTAAGGGTAAGCCGTTTATTCTTTCCTTCAACTTTTATTCCGCAAGCTTCAGCTGGTGTCTTATCGTCTAGTCTTTCATGCTCTTTTACGTAGTTGTGATATATTTTATGCCCTCTGAGGATTGGTGAGTCTTCCTTCTTTAGTTCTCTCATCACCTTCTCTCTATCTCGGATTTCTCCGTTTAGCCTCTTCATTTTGTTGTTCAGGTCCCCTTTGATTTTGATGTGCCTTATGCGTTCAGTTCTCGTCTTCTTCTTAAGCAATCCAGTAACGAGTTTCATCATCCATTATGGCGAAAGACGATTTCATGTCGCCCTTGAACTCGCAGTGTTCAAAATGTGTTTTTTCACATGGGGCGTTCAATTCGCTCGTCGCTTTTCTCACAGCTCTAGTTCTGATCTAACACCTATTTCTCCTTTGAGTACACCCTTAGGAATAAAGATTCTAGCTAGGGCTACCCGCCTAAGTCATAATCAAGTTCAGACTGTTTCATGGAGATTTTGAAGATATGAAATTGAAATGGAATGGGTGAGTAGTCAGTTTTGGTGGGCAGAGTTGGTTTGTACTTCTCAACCCTAGAAAATTTGCTGAAGCAATCAACAAGGTCCCAAGGCAAAGTAAATGATATTAGGTAATCCATCTCTGAGTCCGTTTCAATGTTATTGTTTTGAGTCCAGAAGAAAGAAGAAAAGAAAAGGGATGAAAAGGGAAGAAAAGGGATGCGGCAAGAGACCGGGTAAGATTAGCTGACGGTGCTTAGGGAGTCTTGACGAATTTTATGCATACGGGTTTCGGCGCTTTGACTACTTGTCCTGTTGGGTTAGGTTTCCCGGTTTCCCTGTTTATCTTGAAGAATACTATGTTGTCGCTGTTCTGGTTTGCAGCCAGCAGACAGGTGCCGGTTGGGTCGATAGCGAAGTTCCGTGGAATCCTACCTTGTGTCGGCTCGTGACCTACTAGGGTGAGCTTGCCAGTGTCTTCGTTGATTCTGTAGATTACGATGCTGTCGTGTCCTCGGTTTGAACCGTAAACGAACCTTCCAGACGGATCAACATGCACATCGGCGCCAGTGTTTTCGCCGCTGAAGCCTTCAGGAAGTGTGGAAATCGTCTGCAGCTCCTTAAGGACACCTCGTTCCTCGTCGTATGTAAACGCTATCAAGGTTGAGTCAAGCTCATTGATCAAGTAGGCATATCTACCGTTGGGATGAAACGTCAAGTGCCGGGGACCGGCTCCCGGTTTCGTCTGAACCCACGGCGGATCATGCGGCCTTAGCTTACCTTCGGCACGGTCAATCTCGTAGATCATGACCTTGTCTAATCCGAGGTCAGCTACGAAAACATATTTGTCAGATGGGTCTGGAACTATGCAATGGGCATGTGGGCCTTCTTGCCGGTTAGGGTTTACGCTTGACCCATGGTGCTGAACAAAGTCCGTGGGATCTCCTAGTTTTCCGTCCTCCTCAACAGGAAGCATACATATGCTGCCTCCGCTGTAGTTCGCTGCGAAAACGAATCTGCCGTTCTTGCTTATGCTTATGTAGCATGGGCCAGGTCCCTTGGAGGGTTTCCGGTTTAGAAATGTGAGTTCCCCTGTTTCCGGGTTGATGGAAAAAGCGGCAACAGCCCCCGAACGTTTGCCCTCGTAGTTATGGATCTCGTTAACAGCGTAGAGATGCCGTCCTTTTGGATCAATGGCTAAAAACGATGGGTTAACGATGCCTCCGGTTTCACTGAGGGGTTCCAAGCTGCAGGAGGATGGGTTAAAACGGTATACGTAGATGCCTTCGTTTCTACCACGCGTGTAGGTTCCAACATATACGAAGTATTCTTCGGACATAACTTTCTCACGTGAACTTTGATCATCTATCTACTTAGAAAGAGTTCTTTAAGCCTTTTTTTAGGAGAGCCTCAAGCTCCAAAGGACATCCGGGTACAAAGTGTCCCTGAAGCCCATTGTAGAAGGTGGGGGCGGCACAGTTTCCTCAGAGAACTGTTGTCTCTCCGCCGCTCAAATGCTCTTTAAGATTCGCGGCGGACGCTTGAGGCACTATGACAAAAACTGTCTTGTTCTTGAGCATCCTGCTGAACTGCATGATGAACGCAGCTTGTTGGAGGCACCCGGTGTATGCGCCATAGTCCAGTATCTTCGCCTTTTTCATTCTTGTATTTACGAACTCAATGATGCCGGCGGCTTTGCCGAAATAAGCTTCCTCAATAGATGTGCCTACAGTCTTGATTTTTGCTAGGTCTCGGGTTCCCAGTTCTTTTTCTTCGTCCCATTTTAGGAATCTCAAGGTTTCCGGGTTGATTCCGAAGATTTTTGCGCCCACAGTGTCTATAGCGATGGGGTCGTAGCCGGCTAGGGTAAGGTTAAGCCTGAAGGTTTCCTTGAAATCTTCCACGGGTCTTGGTCCCAGATGCATCGTGGTGTATGTTCCGTCGACGACTATCAAGTCGCCTTCCTAGCTTGATACAGATCTAGAATGGCTTCCTCAACTCTGCCTAACATGTGATAGAACCGTCTATCTTGCGGAGGAATCAACCCGTACATGTTCTTTACAGCTATCGTAACCCCATATTGACAGTGCGTCTTCAACGTCGGCACGTTTATGAAAACATCAGAATCTAGGAACGGCTTAGAAAGCCTGACCTTTTTGAAGAACACAGGGTTCTCAACCTTGACTGTTACGAACGGCAATCGGTTTAGCTCAAGGAATTTAGCGTCAAGCTTCTTCGCTAGGTCGTCATACGCCTTGACCGTTTTTGTCTGTTTCCTGTAGGTTGGCACTTCGCCGATTGTAACCTCGAAGGCTTCAGCTCTGAACGCTTCTTGAACCAAAACCTCCATAACCTCAAGTTGAACAACCTCTCCTGTCTCAAAAGGCGCCCCGTCAACCAAGTTGGGCTTTAAGAACACCTTGTCTCCTCTGCCCACTACCTTTTCGATTCCGCCTGCAAGCTTCAAAGCCTCAAGAGCTCTCTGTCTAATATCAGAATCTTTAACGATGACAACTTCAGGAGCGGGCGTATCTAAATCATCATCTCTTAGCCAAGTATGTAAACTTGAAATATGTCCTCCTTCTCTTGACGGTAATATAAGTATTCTCATTTAAGATTCAAAAATTAACGCATAAAAAGCAATTGTTTTGTAGAGTATCCTTAGAATTTTGCTTAAACTTTGCTTTTTCGATAAATATAAACTATGATAAACATCAATCCTCTAACACTTCATTTTGATGGTATGAATCGCGTTTTGAGAAAATGTAGATAGCTGAGCGTTGCAGCTGAAAAATGTTTTATTTCCTCAGGTCAGTTTTCTTAACTTTAGGTTTCTTCCTAATATCTGTAGGATCTCCAAGGGATCAAAAGCTCTTTTTTCTTAATTCCACTTTTTCAGCGAGGAGGTAGCCGGAGCTGCCTTCCCACACTATTTTGGCTTTGACGATCTGAAGTTCTTTCTTAAAGTAAGGCGTGTCTAGAACAAGAGTTTCGTATTCTCCCCCTTCGCCTACTATTGACAGCTGAAACTTCCTGTTCAGTTCCACAAGTTCTTCTAGCGCCTCGAAGTCGATTGTTCTTCCAAGCCATCTCTGATCCAACCCGTAAGCGTAAACCCCGGTCACTATTACGTGGAAGCCGAGCTCGATTATTTCCCGTATCAGCTTCACAGGGTCTTTGTGCCAAAGCGGGGCGATGGAGGCCAAGCTTAGATCTCTGCAGACCTGATCTATCCGTCTTTTCTGGTACTGAGAGAAGATTGCTCCTGAAACGATGCCTTCAACATCCAGGGTGCCGAGAAGCGCCTTGAGATCTTTCAGTTCCTCCTCTTTGACGCCGGAGGTTTCAGCTTGAATAAGCGGCATACCGGCGGCTTCAGCGAAGAAACGTGTCAACCGGATGTTGGGGTAATGGAACATCCAGCTGTCCGGCTGCTGAGGAATCATGGCTACTAAGTATTTAACGTTGTGTCCCGCTTCTAAGGCGTGGTAAAGAGCAAGAGCGGAGTCTTTTCCTCCGCTGATTAACGCGGCAACATTCATTTTCGGTTCGTGCTTAAAGAAGCTGAGGTTCGTTATAAGGTTCTTTTCGCTTCAGCGAATAGTTCGACGATTTTGTTTTTCCATTTAGGCATGTCCTTTGGTGTAGTAGGATACTCTTCGTATAGCTGTTTAACCTTCTTCACTGTTCTAGCCATGTTGTACAGTGACCTTAGGAACGAGAGTCTGCCTAACCCCTTGAAGATTCTTCTAGCTGAATCTGTCACGTTCAAACGAATGTCTTCACCCATACTTGCCTTTAGAATGTCTTCTTCCTTAATCAGCTGGTACCGCATCCCATAGTTCAGTTCGCTGTTCGATAATCTTTGAAGAAAGATCCGGAACACATCAAGTCCAGCCTGTTTAGCTCCATATGCTTTCATAAACCGCACGTTAACAGGCCACAAGTTTTCTCGGCTTGGCTTACCAGCCTCTAGAGCTTGCGTTATGACCTCTCCGGCTATCTTTCCACCCATCATGGAAGGACCAATGCCTCCGCCGTGAATAGGATTGACCTGACAACCGGAATCGCCGACCAAAACCACGCCGTTTCCAACAAGCGAGTCTAACGGTCTACGGGTTGGAACGATTCCTCCGCCGCCATGCACAACTGTTGACCCTTCATACATCGGTCTTGTTAAGATGTGCTTGTATAGTTGACTTCGAGGATTTGGATGGTTCCCGGTATCAGCTACCCCCAAGCCCACGTTGACCTTTGTTCTTCCCTTGGGAAATATCCAGCAGTATCCGCCGGGTGCCGCCTCCAAGTTCAGATAGATTTCACAAAAATCAGGTTCATCCAGTTGCACGTTGAGTTCCCGTATCTCTCGGTAGCAGACAACCCGGTCTTGTTTGTTAATTGTTGATTCAATCTTCATTTCTGGGGGAAGCTTGCTTCGAACTATTGCTGACACGCCGCTTGCATCGACCGTTACCTTACCAGTGATCTCGGTTACCGTTGAATCTTTAAGGTTCCTCGCTTTAACGCCTTTTACATAACCGTCGTTTACAATGGGAGAAAAAACATGCGTTGAATCGTAGAGAACGGCACCAGCGTTCAACGCCTCTTTCAGCAGACGTTGCCCAAAACGGTACCGGTTAATCATAAACCCTGTTAATCCTTCCCCCATTATTCGGAAAACGGTTTCCAAGTCAGGTGAATAGATTTTTATCCCAGATATGTCGCCTTCCTTTTCCTTTCCCGAGGGATATGCTAAGCCTAGGTTGTCAAAATGATGTTTTCCAACAGCGTCGCCGCAAACTTTTAGCCCTATTGCTTTCTCGTCTTTCCTGTCAACTAGACAAACGCTGAGTCCTGCTGAAGCGAGGGTTTTGGCGGTCATGCATCCTCCGGTTCCAGCGCCGACCACCACAACGTCATAACGGTTCAGCATTCATCACCCCATGACAGATTCTTTTGAACCTTAATTAAGTAACCCCTTACTAATCTTTACCAGCCCTTCCTAACCCTTTCAGTGTGTTATCTACACCGAATTTAAAAACCAAACTATATAAAACATGAAGTAAGCCCGTCCACACCAAGTGTGGACGTGCAAACCCAAAAGCCCGTCTCATTGACAAGGCATTTCCACAGCTAACATGTTTGCCAACAAAGCTTTTTGAACCTTATTCACGTAGATGAAGACATGCAGTACGCCTCTTTGCTTCTTGTCAACGCAAACGTTACCACGCTTAATCCAGCCGAGCCTAAAGCACGGGCTGTAGCTGTAAAAGGCGGCGAAATCTTAGACGTTGGCACCACAAAGCACATGCTCAAATGTGCAACCAAGGAAATAGTCGGCGGAAAGATAACATACAAGAATCCAAAGTCAGATATTGAAGCACAAGTCTACGAGAGGAAAATTGAATGAGCATACTACGGGTTCCAAAGCCTGTTTCAGGCGGCTTATTACTTTCCTACAAATGCAACAGCCGATGTAAACACTGCATGTACGCGTGTTCTCCCTATTGGAAAACGGATTGGATAAGCCGTGATGACGCTGAAAAAGTTTTAACCCAGCTGTCCAAAGCCTTCAGCGAAAGCTATCCCGCAGGGTTCAGCTGTGTCGGATTGAACCTCGGTCTCCACTTCACGGGAGGAGAACCGTTCCTAAATTTTCCCCTTCTTTTAGAACTGGTTAAGACGGCTGACAGGTTAAAGATTCCGTCGACCTTTGTTGAAACCAATTGTTTCTGAGCGTCAACGACGATGCATCAACGAAGACGCTTTCTGGTTCGATGCTTTCTGCGAGGTTCTGTGCGTGAGTCTTCGAAAGAATCTTGTCCAACGGTATCTCGGTGAACGTGGGTCCCGCAAGATACTGGTTCTTTTTCACGTATGCTCTTTTAGCGGCTTCAACAAACAGGTGAACCTTTTCAGCCTTAAATGCGCCTAGGCTTCCTATATCGAAGTTTTCCAGTATGTTCAAAATCACCAGGGTTGTGGCTTACGGGAAACCCTTTTTCCGCCAAGTGAACAGCAGTTTCAGCCAGTTTTTCAAATTTGGCGGTGCCAAACTTTCGGTGTATCTTGTTTAATCCGTCAACTAAGCCGGGGACAACAACGGCGTGCGGGGATTCAACTGGAATATGTGATAGTCCTTCGTTTCTTAGGTGTTCCAAGGTGAGCTTTTTCGGGCTCCAGCAGCTTGCGTTTATGCAGTGAACCTTGCCGGTTGACGCCTCGTAGATGAGCGCAAAGCAGTCGCCTCCCAGCGATCCGAGGTGCGGCTGGGTTACAGCTAACGACAGGCTTGTTGCAACCGCAGCGTCAACAGCGTTTCCCCCTTCTGGCAGGGTTCTGAGGCCTGCAACTGAAGCAAGTGGATGTTCCGAAGCGATTCCTCCGGATGTGCCCATGAAAGGAGCTTTGAGAATCATTCTTCTTCACAACGTTAAGTTTGTCTCTCATTTTTCGGCGGCTTGTTTTCATGGTTTTTCTGGGGCTCCATCCATTAATCTTTTATCTAAAGACGGGTACTGTGTATACAAGATTGTAAAAACTTTTTCGAAGTGAGCCATTAATGGCGGCTGAGGGCGACTCGTCCTTGAAGAAGAAGGTTGAGGGCGAGTTTTCAGAGCAGTCCGTGAACGTCGGCAAGCTCGTAAAAACTTTGATAAAGAGTTTCTTGAGAGCTGACAGCGACTACGGAGCCATCACTGACATAAGGGCGGACATAAACCGTATTTACGACACGGTTGTGCGCTATATTGAAGAGGAAAAGATCGATGTTTACGCGTTGAAGCTTGACGACCGCATTCTTCTCTCTAAAACAGGCGTGAACTTCGAAGACGTTTACAAAGTGATGAAGGAACGTTCAGAGTTACAGATCAAAAAGGACATGATCGAGATTTGGGACGACCCTGAACACAGGATACTGCATTTGATTGTGGTCCCAGTTAGGAAACATTTCCCCATAGAATATTCAACCGCAAAGGAAAAAATGGGGCTCATAAAGAAGATCTCGTTAATGACGTGGAGCGTTCTTCCGCCGTAAGACGTTTATTTTTTTCAAGTTTTACGTCTTCAGCACCCAAGAATTTACGGAAGAAGACAAGCCTGCCTCGAAGACTAAAAGGAAAAATTCTGCATGTTTTCAGCGCATAGGCTTCTCTTTTTTGCCGAGCACAAGCTCCTTAAGAGAGATTCCGTTAACCGTGCTGACTTTCCACCTGATGCCGGGGATGTCCCCCATTGCTCCGCCTTTGGAGCCGCCGATGCCTTCAACGACAACTTCGTCGTGTTCATCCACAACGTTCAGAGCTCCGTCTCCCGGAAGGAAGGCGGTGATGACTTTACCGTTCTTTATGAGCTGTGTCCGCACACATTTTCTGATGGCGCTGTTAGGCTGCTTGCTTTCTCGACCGACCTTTTCAAGGACGATTCCTCGTGCCATCGGAGCGCCTTCTAGAGGGTCTGATTTAACGTCCAGTCTAAGCATCCGCCGTTTATAGTAGATGTCGCTCCACCGGAACTTTTTGCGGTTGGCTTTAAGCTTTCTCGCGGCGAACATTCCTCTAGGAGACTTTGCCATTATTTCATCCTCGTGCAGTTTTGTTCATATCAACCTTAAGGCTTTCTACCGGTGAAAATGCGTATTTTGCTTCATAAACATTTCTATTCAACCGTTAAATCATGGCGGACATCCGGAGAAAAGAATACGCCGCGAGAGCTACATTATTGAAACGTTGTTTATCTGGAAATATCGTTTCGCCAAGAACCGTATTCTCTCAGCGTTCTTTCCGTTCCTACCGATGGCTATGCCTTTATCTTTAGGTTCAACTGAAACAACGGCTATTGTTCTACCGTCAGGTCTCTCGGTTAAACGTATCTCTCTGAGCCTCGCAGGTTTGAGAGCGTTCTTTATGAACTGCGCCGGATCATCTGAGAACTCGATGACTTCATGTTTTTTACCGGTCATCCGTTCAAGCATAGATATGTTTTTGCCATGTCTACCTATTGCCATCCCGACATCGCCTTCTTTGATGACGAAGATTATCCGGTTAAACTCGTCGTCGATGATGCAGTCTCTCACCGTCGCCCCAGTTACACTTTCGAACAGAGCGATATACCGCATCTCACGGTTGGTAAACTTTATTCCCTTAGACACCATGTTCCACCGTTAACTCCAATATATCGGAATCACCAGGATCTCTAATAGCGAGAGCTGAAACAACGAAGGGTTTGCCGCAGACTCTTCCGAGCTGCAAACTTGGTCTAGGATAAACCAAGAAAGGAACCTTAGAGAGCTTACAGTAATGCTCAAGGTCTAACCTTGTTTTTTCGGGACAGTTCGACGCAGCGATGACAAGCCTGACCTTCCCAGTCATAGCAGCCTTCAAAGTAGAATTTACACCAAATAAAACTTTGCCTGTTTTCACCGCCATCGCGAGAGCTCTGTCAAGATCAGCCACTTGCTTCTTCCCCCTCGGTTTTTTGCGGAGCCGCAGACATGTAAATATCCACGAGTCCCGTTCCAATCGGTATAGATTGACCTACTATTACGTTTTCGGTTACGCCTTTAAGTTCATCGCTTTCTCCCTTGACCGCCGCGTCTACAATGTTTGGAACGGTGATCTCGAACGCAGCTCTTGCAAGCACGCTGGCTTTTCCTCCGCTGACCCCATGCCTACCGATCTGCCGGATAGTACCTGTTGTAGACATAATGTCAGCGACAAGCATTATATGTCTTAAGTCAACATCGAGCCCTTGTTCCTCAAGAACACCCGCCGCCTCCGCTATCAAAGCGTTTCGGGCAGCCTCTATCCCAAGAGTTCTCGATATCTCGTGCACATTGTTTGTGGTGGTCCGCGTTGGATCGACGCCCTTAACCTCAAGAACCTTAGTCAGATTAGACCCGTCAGTCCTTATGACCCATTCTCCTTCTTCTTCCGTCACCAGAACCCGCCTTATGTTAGGCACCCCTCGTACGTGATGAGACGAAACTTGGTCAAGAAGTTTTCTCGGGTTCATCTGTTTCTTCGCCGTAACGAAGATGGTGTCATCTTCTGCTCTCAAGGCATATTTTGGTGTGCTGAGAGACTGAATGAGGAAGTCCATGCTGACCCCTCGTTCATTCATTTTTTCCTGGTCTACTTTTATGACGATGTCTCCCGTTTCTGGATCTATGTATACCGCTTCTGCTAGGTCTTGAACCGTTGTGTAGAGAATTCGCCGAGCAACCTCGGTTGCCTTCGCCCGGCTTTTGCTGTATTTCTTTTCTAGATATATTCTCATTATTGGAGTTGAAGGTTCCCTTCTTGCGTCAACTATCTCGATGAGCCGTGGAAGCCCTATCGTTACGTTCTGCTCTCTAACTCCTGCATAGTGGAACGTTCTAAGCGTCATCTGGGTTCCCGGTTCACCTATCGACTGAGCAGCAACGATTCCGATGGCTTCACCAGGTTCAACCAAAGCCTGCTTGTACCGTTCTGTCGCCAACTTCACCGCCAAGTCAACGGCTTCCTCGCTTAGTTCAGCCTTAGTCAGGTTTTCTCGAAGTTCCTCAACTAAGAGCGGTGTAAGTTCATCCTTAACTTCTGCTAAACGTTTATCAATGTATTCTGGAGGCGCAGGTTTGCCTTTCTCAACCATAAGTTCGATTTGGTCAATGAGACGAGCGATGTTCACAGCTTTCCCATGGTCGCTTCTCGCAGGGTCAACCCCGTCTTCGCCGTATTTGAACTGAATGATGCCGCCAACAGAGTTTCTTACGGTATTATCATACTCCACACGTAAATGTTCCATAGCGTTTATCAGCCGTCTCTGCATGTAGCCGCTCTGTTGGGTTCTAACAGCGGTGTCCACTAGCCCTTCACGTCCACCCATAGCGTGAAAGAAGAACTCAATTGGATCCAACCCGTCCCTGTAAGATGAGTAAATGAAGCCTCTCGCCTTCGGCGACGGGTCGCCCGGCTTAAAGTGCGGCAGCGCCCTATCCAAGTATCCCCGCATAATCCGTTTTCCCCGCACAGCTTGCTGACCTAGACAAGCAGCCATCTGACCTATGTTGATTGTTGAACCTCTCGCTCCGCTTCTTGTCATGATGACGCCGGCGTTTTCCATGTCAAAGTCCATGTCAGCGACTTCTCCAGCCTTAGTTCGGGCTTTAGCGAGCTCGTTCATCACGTAAATCTCAAAGGATTCCTCGAGGCTTTGACCTGGAAGCCTTTCTAACGTTCCATCCCGCAGTTGCTTGGTTAAAGCCTCCACCCTTTTTTCGGCGCGTCGAACCGTCTGTTGAATCTTCCGTTTAGCCTCTGGTGAAAGATCCAGCTCATCGTATGAGTAAGAAAGCCCTCGCATAGTTATGAAACGGGTGAGAAGCCGGCTTATTCTATTCAGAAAGTCTCGTCCAACATCAGTTCCATAGTCTTTTATTATCCTGTGTAAAAGACTTTCAGACTTCTCGGCGCCTATGGCGTTCTTATCTATTACTCCGCTTATCAGCTTGCCGTTTTTGATGACGACATAAGCATCATAGGGACATTCCTCGCGGCGGCAAACTGTGCAGTTCTGGCATATGCTGGCTTTCAATACATAGTTTAAGCTTTTCGGGATGAAAAGGCTGAATATTTGTTTTCCTGTCCACAACTGCTGGGGTTTCTCAACAGCAGGTTTGGGCAACGGACCTTCGTAGCCCGCTGCGATGAGCAGTTCGCAGACTTCCTTCTTTGTTAGAAACGTTGGTTCAGGCTTGCTTCGGGTGAGAAGATACGCGGCGCTTATGAAGTCTCTTATGGCGCCTATTATGGGTCCGCCGAACCTGGGTGAAAGGATGTGGTCTTGAACTTGCATTAGGATACGGGCTTCTGTTTGAGCCTCTTCGCTTTGTGGAACATGGAGGTTCATCTCGTCTCCGTCGAAGTCCGCGTTGTATGGGGGGCAAACACAAAGGTGCAGACGGAACGTTTTGTACGGGAGAACCTTAACGTAATGAGCCATGATTGACATTCTGTGAAGCGACGGCTGCCTGTTAAAGATGACGACGTCACCGTCTCGGATGTGGCGTTCAACTATGAATCCAGGTTCCAAAGCGTCGGCAACCTTTTCCCTGTCTATGACAAACTCAAGCCTCACCCTTTTTCTGTCAGGTCTAATGATGTAAAGCGCTCCAGGGTAGTTGTCTGGACCGTTTTTGACAAGTCTCCGCATCTCTTCGATGTTCCAGTTTGTAACTTTTTCCGGCACCGAGAGCTTTGTCGCCACGAAAAGCGGGACCCCTACCTCGTTTATGTCAAGGTTCGGGTCGGGACTTATCACCGTGCGAGCGGAAAAATCAACCCGTTTACCTGAAAGGTTGCTTCTGAACCGTCCTTCCTTGCCTTTAAGCCTCTGCGACAGCGTTTTAAGGGCTCTTCCAGAACGGTGTCTCGCCGGCGGAATCCCGGATGATTCATTGTTGAAATACGTCGTAACATGATATTCTAGAAGTTCAGAAAGATCTTGTATGATAAGCGTCGGAGCGCCGGCTTCTATGTTTTCTTTAAGCCGCTCGTTAATCCGGATTATGTCCACAAGCTTATGGGTCAGGTCGTCTTCAGACCGGATTCCTGACTCGAGCGTAATGGACGGTCTAACATAGACTGGGGGAACGGGGAGAACTTGGAGGATCATCCATTCCGGTCGGGCGCTTTTCGGATCGAACCCTAGGAGCTCAAGGTCCTCGTTTAATATTCTCTCGAACCGGTCGCGGATCATGCTTGCAGTCAACCGTTGAGCGCCTTCTTCTATGTGTTCATAGAAGACTGTTGGCTTCACGAATTCTATCTTGTATTGTCTGCCGCCGCAGTATGGGCATTCCTTGCTCTTTTTAGCTTGGTCAAGCACGTTATGGTAGAAACTGTCAGGCACGGAGCCCATCAGCTCCTTGATACGATTGCTTTGCTGCTTTATTCGTGCAATCGACTTCTCAGAAAGCAGAATGCGTCCACAGTTCCTGCAGAAGGCTTGAAGAAGATCATGAATCTTCTTTGTGAACTCAACGTGGATTATGGGGACAGCTAGTTCAATGTGTCCGAAATGTCCGGGGCACCTCGTCGCCGTGTTGCCGCAAGTTCTACATCTTTGCCCGGGTTCAAGAACTCCCAGCCGGTTGTCCATGAGTCCTGACGGTATTACGGCGCCGTCTTCATCATATGTGTCGGCTGTCTGAATCTCGACGACTGAAAGCTTACGTATTTCTTGAGGAGAGATTATTCCAAAACGGATCTCGTCAACTATTTTTTCGTAAGATTCTTCTATTGACATTTCACGCTCTCTCCTTCAATTTAAGCCTCGGTGAAATACAGAGGCTCATAAGCTCCTGTAAGAGAAGCTTAAAGGCGTAGGAAACTTGAACCGGGGAGACTCTAGCTTGGTCTCCGCAGATTGGACATGCATATTTCCGTTGTTTAATGTCATAGTATGCGATGTAACCGCAGTTTTCACAAACATACAGCACGTACTTGTCTGATTCTTCAAGAAGCCGGTCTCTAAGCAGCATCGCAGCCCCGTGACCTATGAGACAGTCTCTTTCCATCTCGCCGAAACGTAGTCCACCGCCTCTAGCCCGTCCTTCCGTCGGCTGCCTTGTCAACATTTGAACCTGTCCTCTTGCCCGGGCGTGGATCTTGTCGGCGACCATGTGGTGCAGCTTCTGGTAATAAATGACACCTATGAAGACATCCGCTGCGTATTTTTCTCCGGTTATACCATCATACAAGACCTCGCGTCCAGTGTAGCTGAATCCGTGATCGATGAGCATCTGTTTGAGCTCTTCGCCTTTCTTGTTGATGAACGGCGTTCCATCCACAGGTTTTCCTCTTGCGGCAGCAACCTTGCCAGCTAAGGATTCTAGGAACTGTCCAATCGTCATCCTTGAGGGAAACGCATGCGGATTGATTATGATATCTGGGACTATGCCGTCAGCGCTGAAAGGCATATCCTCTTGTGGAACAATCATCCCTATGATGCCTTTCTGTCCGTGACGAGAAGCAAATTTGTCTCCAAGCTCCGGGATACGTTCATTGCGAACCCTGACCTTTACGAGCTTGCTGCCTTCATTTGTTTCTGTTATGAAAGCTGCGTCAACGATGCCGTTCTCTGAGGGCCGCATGTCAACTGAGGAGTCTCTCATTGTTGGTCCTCTTATCTCGAACTCTTTGTATTCTTCGAGGAAACGCGGCGGGCTTATTCTACCGATCAGCACATCCCCGCCTGACACTTCAGCCTCAACGTTGACTATGCCGTCTTCTTCAATGAAACGGTAGTACTGTTCACCGCGGTATCCACGTATTCCCGCCTCAGGGATGACCAGACGGTCTCTTAATCCGCCAAGGTACTGTCGGCATTCAGCGTCGTAGATTCTGTAGAATGTGGAACGGGCTAATCCTCTTTCTATGGATGCTTTGTTGAAGATTAAAGCATCCTCCATGTTGTATCCTTCAAACGAGAGAACCGCCACGATGCAGTTTTGTCCAGACGGTCTAAGGTTATAGCCTATGGCTTCCATAGGCTTTGTTTGAACCAGAGGGATCTGGGGATAATGAAGGATGTGCGAGCGGGAGTCAACTCTAAGCGGGAAGTTCACGGCGTAGATGCCCAACGCCTGTTTCGACATGGCTGACTCATACGAGTTACGTGGAGACTGGTTATGCTCAGCATACGGAATCAAGGAAGCACAAGTTCCAAGAATCGAGTAAGGCGTTATCTCAAGATGAGTATGTTCCGGCGTCACCTCGTTCGGAGTAAGAGCGACTAAAGCGTTTTCTTCTTCTTCAGCGTCCAAATACTCGATCATGCCGTTTTTGATGAGGTCTTCCCATGTCCATTCCTTATTACGTATTTTCTCGATCTCTTCTGCGCCCAGTTTCGGCACGCCGTTCTCAACTATGATGAGCGGACGGCGTACCCGTCCTTGATCGCAGTTTATGTAAACCTCTTCGTTCATTCCATGCCTTTTCGAGAAGTATGCTACGTTTATTTCGGAGGATAATTCTCCGTTTCTCCGGTCTTCCCTTATCTTTTCAACAAGCTCGACGGGGGAATCATGGTATCCAATGGGGCATCCGTCAACAAATACCTTGGCTCCGGACAGCCGGAGTTCTTTGCTTGCTTCCGCCGTGGGCACAACGCCTCTCCGGTAAAGCATCTGTTTCACTTTATCCGAGTCCAAACCGACGGATATTGAGGCTGACAACGCAAGATTCTTAACAAGTCCACAGTTGGCGCCTTCTGGCGTCTCGTTCGGGCAAAGCCGCCCCCAATGCGTAGCGTGAAGGTCTCGGGCTTCAAAGTTAGGTTGGCTGCGGCTGAGTGGTGACTGAAGCCTCCTTAGGTGGCTGTGTGTAGATATCATGTTTGTCCTGTCTAGAAGCTGAGTGATTCCAACTCGTCCTCTGCCCCAGTTTCCTGTTGCCAAGGAGTGTTGAAGCTTGTCCGAGACGATGCCTGGTCTAACGGCTATGGAGACGCTCATCATCCGTCTTTTCAGCCCCATCCTTTCCAGCTGGTATTTTATGTCCCGGCAAAGATTTCTGAAGGCAACTCTGAACAGGTCGGCGAGTAACGGTCCGGCAAGCTTCAGCCGTTTGTTCTTGAAATGGTCTTTGTCGTCCGGCTTCCGTCTTCCAAGCTTCAACTCGATAACTCTGGAAGCCATCTCACCTAGGAAGTAGGCTTTCTCCCGTCTTTTGTCCGTGGTTCTACCAATGTGAGGAAGAAAGTTCCGGTCCAATATCATTTCAGTCTTCATAAGCCTGTAGCTTTTCACCTGACCATGCGCAACCCTGTTCCCAATGTACAGCAAAGCATCCTCTATGGTGTCGACGCCTTCAGCCATCTCGAAAGAAGGCTCAAGCTCGCTTTGAATCGTTTTCTCCGCGGAAACCGCTTCCGCTATCTCCTTATCCGACTGAAGACCAAGCGCCCTCATCAAGATTATGAAGGGAATTTCAGCTGGAACACCTGGCACAGAAATATGTAGGGAGCCATTCGGCTTCATGCGGAGCTCGATTCGCGCTCTGAAACCGACGGTGGTGGAGAAAACCTTGGCTTGGTAAACCGGGTTCACTCCTCTGGTGTCAACGTCCACAAGAATCCGGTTCGGAGCCAGATCCTCTATGGCGACGATGACACGTTCAGAACCGTTTATAATGAAGTAACCGCCGGGATCCAGCGGGTCTTCACCTTGCCTTATGAGCTCTTCTTCGGAAAGCTCTGAAAGAAGGCAATACTTTGATTTCAGCATCGTGGGAAGGTCACCGATGTACACAAGCTCCTTCTCAAGTTCCTTGTCGTCAACTACGGGCGTCATTTCCACCGAGAGAGGCATGGCATAGGTTAGGTTCCTAAGCCGCGTCTCCATGGGGTAAACTTCATGGCGGGTTCCGTCAACCTCAGTGATATAAGGTCCGTATATCACATCGTTCTCGATTTCGCGTACAATGAATATTCTGCCAAACTTCACCTTGTAAGGGCCTTCAGGTACCTCTACCTCGATCTCGCCTACTTCGTCTATGACCTCTTGAAGCCCGTGCTCAACAAACTCGTTGTAAGAGTCAAGGTGCTGTCTTACTAAGCCTTTCTCTTCAAACATGGCTTTCTGTACTAAGAATGCGTCTTCTGGGTCGATCATATTTCTAAAACTCCCCTTTGAAGGTTCGAATCAGGTAAACCGTTATATTCAGTTTTCTTCAGGATTATTCCTCCAACGGACTGGCAGTTATCCAGCCCGAAAGGGGCTTAAATTACTTTCGTAAAGCTCGAAAGCTAATGAGTAAACAATAAAGGGTCCTAATAAACGTTATGACTTTTACTTGTTTCTCTAAGAATTTTAGAGAATAAAGACGCGGTTTAGCAGTCTTCAACCGACTGAGACTCAAACAGTTCTTATGATCGGAGACTGGATGATGCCGTAACATTAGAAGGAGTTTTTAGTCAAGCCATCTCTGGAGATATTCTTTCGATGAGACCGTTTCTTGAACGGTGTGTAGCTCAATCGTCCACGTTTTACATTGTGTCGACAATATCTTCGGCATAAGAGTCTGCCAAGGTAAAACCCCGGTTCCAACCGTGCAGCGTTTTTCTCCATCATAGTCGTTGAACTGGAATGAACTGATGAATGGTGACAGGATTGAAAGGTAATCAATAAGCGTGCCTTTTCCTGTTTTACAGAAAAACGATCGGAAGGCGTGAACAAGGTCTAATGTGATCTTTAAACCGGGAACCTCGTTCATTATGCGCACAAGTTCATACGGGTCTCCGTCGAAGGCGCCGCTTGCATTTTCTAGGAGAAGCTGTATGTGCAACTTGCAGGCTTTCTCGTTTATGACCTTCAAAGATTCGTACACTCGTTGTTTGTCCCTTTCAGTTGCTGCGGGTCCAGGATGGATGATGAATTCGTTCCATCCCATTTTCCGTGCGAAAGCCAGTTCCCACAGCATTCTTTCGATGTTCTCTGACCTGAGAACAGCGTTTTCGGAACTGAGATGCCTATTGTATTGCGGGTTTGTATGCCAGCGGGCTTTTAAACCGTAAGTTTTAAGAATGCGCGCCAGATGCATCCGGTCCTTTTCGTGTTCCGGCGGCGTGAAAAAAGACTCGGGTATTTCAACAGCGTCGAACCCTAAGGATTTTGCTGTTCCGAAAGCATCACCCGTGTCAAAAAATTCCCTGTTTAAATAAGCCATGATCTGAGGCATCAGCTTAACCTTCCTTTCGCATTTTCAGTTTGCACCTAAATAACTTTTAAAGCCTTCTCTTCTTGTTGGCTGTTACCTTCTCACCGTCCGGCGTCTAAATTTTTATCCCCAAACCAACGACATCCGGACTCTTATATGTTCACAAAAGAAACGAACCGTCAAACATCTTAGAATGTTCAACCCGCCAGACGCGGCTCTCGATATATTTAAGTACAACAATATTTTTTATGGAGATTTGGCACCCCAACAAACAGGCCCTGGTAGTATAGTCCGGCCTAGTATAGGCGGCTGTCGCCCGCCCGACCCGGGTTCAAATCCCGGCCAGGGCGCCATACTAATGGTTTAAATCCCTTACATTCTAACATTTTTTGGGGTTGAGTTTGGATAGGCTGGACATCCATAAGAGGCGGCGGATGGTTCAGCATAAACCAGATCATAGGCATAATAAGCGTAGCAGCTGGTACGCTTCTATTGATCAAGAAAAAAGTCTGAGCTGGCGGTTGAGAAGTCTCCTTTGGTGCCAGAGACGTACACAAAGTTGTTTCCAGGCAGAGAACTCGAGTATGAAGAGTTGGGCGCAATCAGGGAGCTGCTAACTGGTGAGCTAAGCCGCAGATAGGCGACGTTGCTCCAGCTGGCTTCGACTCCTCTTACTTGTATCTTGTCGATAACTACGTCTTTTCCGCCTACGTTGTCTATCGTCAGCG
>PIYB01000065.1:891-6674 GCA_003601835.1 Candidatus Bathyarchaeota archaeon | reverse complement strand
TCGCAGCAAGAATCTTCACGACAGAGAAGATAGTCACGGCTAGAATCCGGTTCAGAAAACCTAGGAAAAAAGGTTCTTGACCTAGTAGAGGTTGCCGCAACCTAAACGCTTTGAACGAAAACACCGGTTCATGTGGGTCGAGCTCGTATACATCTTTTTACCGGCAAAGATGAAAGTCGACATATCGTCTTTTGGCTTGAGCAGCATAATGCCGCCTTGTTAGGCTTGGTTGGGAGTTGAACAGCCATGATGAAGATTGCTTTCACCACCTTAGGATGCCCAAAATGGAATCTACAGCAGATTGTTGAGAACGCCGCTGAAATGGGTTTTGACGCCGTGGACTTCCGGGTCTTTTGGAAGACATAGATATCACCCGAAGACCTGAGTTCACTACGCATCTAAGCAGAACGAAACGGCTTTTCTCGGATTACGGCGTCGCCGTTTCAGGGATCTCGATATCCGCCCGGTTCGCTGTTGTCAACCCTGTGGAGAAGGAGAAACAGTTCGATGAGGCACGGCGGAACATGAAGCTGGCTAACAAGCTCGAAGCGTCTATTGTGCGGATATACGGGGGCAGAGTACCTGAAGGCTATACTGTGGAAACCATTATGCCGGTTTTGGTTGAGAATCTCTCCGGTTGATCGGAAAGGAAGCTGAAGAATACGATGTGATTCTGGCTTTGGAAACCCATGATGAATGGACTGATTCAGCTGTATGCGCCCGCGTTATGGAGGAAGTCAACAGTCCACGCGTACGCGTTGTGTGGGACCTGCATCATCCTTACCGTTTCAACCGTGAACCCCCGGAAGTTACCTACGCAAACTTGGCGCCGTACGTTGTTAATATTCACGTTAAAGATTCTGTTGTCGACGAGAACGGAGAGCTGCATCACGTGTTGCTCGGGGAAGGCGATGTGCCTGCAAAGAAGATGCTTGAGATGCTGGTGAAAGGCGGCTATGATGGATACGCAACTTTGGAATGGGAGAAAAGGTGGCATCCTGAGATCGCTGAGCCGGAAATCGTTTTTCCCCATTACGTAAAGAAGATGCGTGAATGGTTCGGATAACAGACCGGCACAGCGTCATCGTCCTTTTTTAGCTAACCGTGACCATCATGCGTTAGACGTTTGTTGATTCGTCAAGTGAGCCTTTTTTGGAAGATCAGATAGTAAACGAAGAAGTTTCCATATTCCTGCTTGACTTCAAATTCTGCTTTGTCAGCCCGTCTTTTCTCTGTTCGCCTCAATGGATAATCGGGATCTAGAAAAAGCTCGGAAAGGCAGAGCAGCCCATCCGGTTTCAGGATGCGATGAAGCTCCCGTAGAGCCTTGATTGGATCAGGAATTTCGGGGAGAACCGTGATGGCTAAGACCCTGTCAACGCTGCTGTCATCGAAAGAAAGAGCGTAGACATCATCGATTTTCGGATAAACGTTGGTTATGCCTTCTCTTTCTATCCTTTTCTTAAGCCGTTCCACCACCGACTCTTGAATGTCCACCGCATACACTTTCCCGTTAGGCAGAACCCGTCTAGCTACGGCGATGGTGTACGACCCTTTTCCGGGACCTATTTCAACAACCGTCATACCCGGCTTCAGCCCCATCCGTTCAACCACCGTTTCAGGCGGTTGAATGAGCCTTCTTCGTATCGGGTTGTCGATTAGCTGCGTGAAAAATGCAGGAGTCGGAAGCTTGTAATAACGCCTAACCATCCGGATAACCGCCTGAAAAACAACGAAGCCCAGAACCAGGATTGCCAGCAACAAATCAAGCGAGGTCATTCTTTAAACAGTCCTGAAAACAAAGAGATGTTTTGGATAGTTCATATTCTTTATCTGTTAAACAAATCTTTATAGTTTCTCACCGACTCTGATGTACCGAAAAAAAGGGTTGTTAAGCCGTGAAGGACACGGAAACAGAGATTCTTGTGGTGGGTGCGGGACCAGCGGGACTAATCGCAGCGAGGGAAGCAGCACAGAAAGGCGTCGAGGTAACGATCCTAGAAGAACACGCCGCCATCGGTCGTCCTTGCCACTGTGCGGGGCTGCTGAGCCTTAAAGGTTTAACAACGATAGGCATACCTTCCCGCGGACAATTCATTCAAAACCGTGTCAAAGGAGCACGGTTCTTCTCACCGTCAGGACTGTCCTTCACCGTTGAAAGGGACCAACCTGTGGCTTGCGTCGTCGATCGTTGTCTACTTGACAGTTTTCTGGCGCAACAAGCAGAAGATGCAGGCGCCCGGATATGTCTCAACGCAAGGGTCAATGATGTTAAACGTGAAGGAAGCCGGGTCACCGCGTACACTGGGAAAACCCGGAACGCGGCGGAGCTGCTTATTGACGCGGAAGGTGTTTCTTCCAGAATCGTGAGAATCTTCGGGTTGAAGCCGCTCAACTTCGAAGGCGTGCTGCCGGGGTTACAGCATGACATCACGGGGGTTCATGTTGATCCCAACTATGTTGAGGTTCACGTAGGCAGGAAAAGAGCGCCCGGATTCTTTGCGTGGGTCATTCCTTTAAAAGAAGACTCTGCAAGGATTGGTTTAGCATGCAAAGATGGGAACCCTAAGGATCTGCTTGAAAAGTTCATCAACAACCGTTTTCCAGGAGAAACAGGTTTAGAACGGTTCGCAACCCGTTCAGGCATGGTTGTTACATGCGGTCCCATAGAGAGAACATTCGACGATCGGGTGATGATTGTTGGGGACGCGGCGGGTCATGTTAAGCCCACAACCGGTGGAGGCGTCATTCTGGGAGGAGTATGTGCATCCATAGCGGGCGAGGTTGCTGCTGAGGCAATCAAGCGTCGAAAGTTCAGCGCCGAGTTTCTTCAGAGATATGAACGGCTTTGGAAAATCAAGCTCGGCAAAGAATTCAAGACAGGTTTGCTGGCTAGGAAACTCATGAACAATCTTTCGGACAAAGCCATTGACAAGCTCTTCAGATTGGTGATCGAAGAGAATCTTCAAACCTTAATCTCTGTGGAAGGCGATATGGACTTCCAAAGCAATGTGCTGATGAAACTGCTCAAAAAGAAGAAAGTCCTGCGTATGTTGCCTTCTCTTTTGACGGCGTTATCTCCTTTCAAAAACTAAAACATAGAAAAAAAGGATAGGCTTGACTATTCAATGGTGACCCTAGGCGGGTTCACCCAGTCCTGCCACTTCTGTTCGACTCTGCCTTCCTTTTCGTCTCCTCTGTGCACGTAGACTCTATAGCGGAACTCCAGCGTATCCATCTTTGCCCTGGAAAGGTAGACAGGACCTTGTTCTGGCCATTCAGGTTTCTTGTCGTAGAACGGGTTCGCTGCGAACAATCCGTAATCACGTACATGCCAAGCGGTGGGATGCCGCAGGTTAGACGGGTGATCCATCGCTGCTATGCCGTTGACCGGTCCCCCGGCACAACCGGTCCGTAATAGTCTACCCATCGTGCTTGGCGGCCCCAACATTCCTTTTCGGTTCTTCCACCTTCAGAGTTCACAATTGTTCCTTCAACGGTTCCCCGCATGTTGTCCGCAACCCTGATGACCAGAGGCCCGTTCTCCTTCGCTGTCTGTTTTTTCTCCACATCAGCGTTGAGTATCACCTCGTCAACCGCGGGGGAGAGAATTGTGCGTATATCGATTATGCGTGCAGGTGAAACGTTCCATACGGTTATCGTTCTTAACTCGTTCAAGAGAACCTGGCCTTTCCGTTTTGCTCCTTCAAGATCATCATTCTGTTTCCAAACGTTCTCCTCTTCCAACCTAGCGAAAACAGGTCCCTGTTCCAGATGTGTGAATCTTTTATGTATCACCCTTCCTTGACGGGGATCGCCTATAGTGCCCAGCGCCCAAAAGTTGATTCCTGGCTTTCCCTTTTCTCCTGAAACGTCTCCTAAGGCCAGACTGATTCCTTTGTGGTGCGGGTGGTCGCCTAAGGTTGGGATGCTTCTCGTAACAGGGTAGCCGTCAGGGCCGATAACGGGGTAAAGAAACGGTCTTTCGTAGGCTTGGTTGAAAACGTAGCTGGTCACATGCTGCCCGTTTATGAATATTTCGAGCTGTCCGTCTCCCCGGTTCCACATCTTGACTTCTTCGGGGTAGCGGTAGCTCGTGTGCCTTTTTGAGTTAACTTTGACCTCGAGTTCTTTCTGGGCTTCGTTCAGCATTATCCAAGACAACGTTCCTCTGAAGGGGTCTTCTTTTTTCCAAGGTGAAAATTGGGTGGGAACAGGTCTGCCCGTCGCTTTGTCAATCATTCTGACAAGAGAAGGCTCAAAGTTCTCTTTCTTCTTGGTCGTGAGGTATTCTGTGAAATCTAGCTTCAACTCCATGGGAACAAGGGAACACCTTCTTTCAGACGAAACCTTCAAAGTTAAACTTGTTAACCTTCCACCCTCCTGTTCTAAACGGCGTGCTTAACGAAACCGCCAATATTACTGAAAACCTTATTGTGTCTTAATGCGGAGTAGCTTATATAAGGAAGCGTTCAGCTATTATGCGTCTCAGCCGAGGTGCAAGTGTTGAGCGAAGGCAGAACAATCCCGATGCCCATGTGTACATCATGCAACAGGATAATCCCTCCGGGAGCCGAAGCAACCAGGTTTCAATGTCCAAACTGCGGCGAAATCACGATCTGGCGATGTTCAAAATGCCGAGAGTTCAGACGGCCATACCGATGTCCCAAATGCGGCTTTCAGGGACCTTGACGGGTATTTTGGGCACCCTTCTATTTTCTTTTCCTGAAGAGCTGAACTCCTTCGGTTTCACAGACATACTCAAATCCCTCCTCAACCAGTTTTTTCGCTTCCTCGACTGTCACTGCCTTCCTGCAGATATACTCGTTTGATTTAAAATTCACCAGCTGCGTGTAGATCAATGTTGTCTTAATGTCGCGGTGTCCCAGCAGCTCCTTCACGTAGAGAATGTCTTTCGTCCGGTTGTATTCCATGGTTGCCTTCCAGTGACGGAAAACATGGAAGCTTATCTTGTTAAGACGTGGATTCTGAAGCTTATATGCAAGCCTCTTACGGAACTTCCGGTATGTCCTCCTGAAAACCGTGAGGCTGCCGGTGAATATTTTTTCGTTTTCTTTCGGAAGCAGGTTGAGCATAGCTAAGAGGTTGCTGCTTACCTTGAAGATACGTGGCTTGCTGTTTTTCTCAGGGAGATTAAGTGTGACTGTCTGCCTTTCAAAGTCCACGTCTGTCCATTTGAGACGCCATGCCTCTCCGCTCCGCATACCTGTTTCCTTCAAGAGCTGAAGAAAAGCAGCAAGTTTCTTGTTCGCCGCACCTATCAGTTGGTCAAGCTCTTTTTCAAGAGGGATAAAAGGCAGTTTTCTGTAGGGTTTTACGCTGGGCGGATCCCATGTTCCACCTTGATACTTGAGAAATTTGTTGTATGCTTTTATTGCTATGCTTTTCGTGTTCTCTGACCAGTTTGATTTTGCAAGCGCTTCTTTCACTGTTTCCGGGTCGTAGAGGTTGGCTCCTTTACGCTTCAGCCTCGTGAGGTATCCAGTGTAGATTTGGATGGTTGCTTCTCTTAGACCCTGCTTTTTAAGCCACCATGCAAAGTTGAATAGTTGTTGATCTGTTATGGTCTCCCGCTTTTTAAGGGACCCTTCGGGTTCTTCTTTCACCTCCACCAATTTTGTGACCGCCTTCGGGGCGGTGTTTGATACTGTGCCCCAGCGAACCTTTAAGATTTGCCGTTGTTTTGGGTCGGTGAACCGGTAGCCGCAGACGCGGCATAGGTATCTTTGAACTTTGCTGCCGTCAGCTAGCTTGCGCTTGCC
>PIYB01000065.1:0-876 GCA_003601835.1 Candidatus Bathyarchaeota archaeon | reverse complement strand
GAGCCGCATTCGGGGCAGCTAGGCATAGAGGAGCCTCGCCGGTATCCGTGTAACGTGTTCTTCAAGCAGGATTAACTTGCGGCGTTTCTTGAGGAACTCTAAGATTTCTGAGAGCCTCCATTCGAGTCCGATAAGGTTTCGTGTTTCCAGCCGCCGGGTCTCCAAGTTGTAGAAGACGCGGATCATTCCTGCCGCCTCCTATCTTCTGCATATTGTGTCTTTCCGGTCTAGGTAGAACCAGTATTTTCTTCCGTGTTTCTGCATGAAGCCGCCGTGTTCTTCAAGTTCCTTCACGAGCAACGCAAAGTCTACGTTTTCCTGGTTCTCAGCGATTTCGTATGGTCCTTTTGGGCTTTCCTTTCTGGTCCATTTGATGTTCGCAGGGTTCCAGGTTTTCTGTTCTTCTTTTTCTACGAAACTGTTGAGAAACTTGTCGATGCTTTCCGTAGCCTGTTGCAGGCCGTTTCTGAGGTCCGCCAGCATGCTGATGAACTGTTTCTTTTCTTCTTCAGCTAAAAAATTGGTCATTGTTTGTTGCCTCCGTCGAAAACGAATGTGAAGGTGTTTCCTACTCGGCGGAACCCAAGTTCTTCCGTCAACATTTTGATGAAGCTTTGACGCGTTGAAGGGTTGCAGTCGGCTGTGAACCGTAGCCGTATGGTGAATGCTGGGTAACGCTTTTTTAGGGTTTCGGGTTTAACTAACTCTTGCGGACGCATTCCTCCTTTTCTCCTTCCCAATTGCCGTGTGGGATTCTGGGGTGAGGAGGGGTGCTCCGCACCTTCCAGCCCCCGGGATTTATGTCTCGTCACGCTCCTTCAACGCTTCTTGGATGGTTCGACGGCAGTCCTCGCAGATGAAAAACTTGCCGCGGTT
>PIYB01000023.1 GCA_003601835.1 Candidatus Bathyarchaeota archaeon | reverse complement strand
ATATCCAATCGTTGAGTTAAAGACCACATCCGAGGTTGAGCCGAGAGTCACGTTTATGACTAGATGTCTTAGACTGGGCTTCGTCTCGAATATTCATTTTGAATTTAAACTCATCGGAAAGCTTGTTGTTCACTGGGAGCTTCCGTTTGAGAATTCGTTGCGTGAACGTGACAAGTGAAACTTGGAACTATAATCTCACGGGTCAAGTGGATTTTGCCAAGGTTAAAGCAACAGTTGAAGGAGATGAAGGAACCGTATATCTACCTCTCTCGAGTAACGGCTCCTACACCTTGGTCAGGTTGGAGGTACTTGTCTGTAACGTTCGGTTGGAGGAGGTGACTCTGTAGTGCCTTCCAGCTCAACCGATTTCCTCTATTCTCTTATGGCGCTGTTGGCAGTAGGAGTAATCTTAACGGCTTCATTCTCCTCGTACACCACCGTGTTGGCGCATGCCTCTGAAGTTAGCAAGCTAAAAGAGGTTGTTAACCATGTTGCGGCGAAGGCTACGGAGGCTTTAACTTTCGTAACCGAAAACAACGCAACATTAAGCATAGTTTTCAGTTTACCTCTGAAGATCGGCGACCGGGATTATTGGATACGGTTCGCGAACGATTCTTCAAGTGCTTGGGTAGAAGGGGCATTTGGGAATGCTTCGAGAAGTGGAGAACAGGATTGTCGTGTCTACCTTCCCAGGGATGTTTACGCAACTGGAACATTTGAAGGAGGATACGAGTTGGCTCAGATAGACTGTTCATTGAACGGTTCAACCATTCAGCTAACCTTGAGTCGTAAGGAGTGAAAATAAGATGGCACGCAAAGATAGTAAAAAGAAGAAGAAAAGCAAAAAGAAAAACAAGAAGAAAGAAAAAGAGTCTTCATTAGAGGAGCTGCTTGATGCACTGAGGCTTCAAACAAGCAGAATGCAAGAAAACTGCGAAGCCCTCGAGAATTATCCTTTGAAGGCACCGTTCTCTTATGCCTTGATAGTTCAAGACAAAGAAACCGGCGAGATTTCTTACATTGTGGACGAGATCCCGTTGAGCGAAGAGGAGAAAGAAGCCT
The DNA here is from genome assembly GCA_003601835.1 of Candidatus Bathyarchaeota archaeon. GTDB lineage: Archaea > Thermoproteota > Bathyarchaeia > Bathyarchaeales > DTEX01 > PIYB01. Next base: position 17,635 of record PIYB01000023.1, on the reverse strand, counting down.
TCCTGAAGATAAAGAACATTCTCGAGGCTAACCTTGAAGCGCCATTAGAAGACGAAACTCCCATTGAATCTTTCCGAAGACAGTTTCCAGAGATAATGGCGAAGTACCGTAACATTACGAAGAATCTGTCCAATGTCGGCGTAAGGAAGATTACGCATTATCTTGAATGTGAAATTGCGGGGTTCGGTAAGATTGACCCTTTGATGGCTGACCCGTATATTGAGGACATAAGCTGCAACGGAGTGAACAAGCCTATCTATCTTTGGCACAGGAAATATGAGAACATCAAAACTAACCTGTATTTTAAGGACGAAGAAGAGCTCGACAACTTTGTTATGAAACTTGTGCACAAAGCTGGAAAACATGTCAGCATAGCCTACCCAACGGTTGACGCCACACTGCCTGGGAAACATCGGCTTGCAATATACTACAAGAAAGAGGTTACACCTCAAGGCACAAGCTTCACCATAAGAAAGTTCAGGGAAGACCCTCTAACCGTGGTTGATCTGATAAACAACGAAACCATGACTCCAGAAGTAGCAGCATATCTATGGCTGCTCTGCGAGAACAAGTTTTCATCCATGATCATAGGTGCAACGGGCGCTGGTAAGACAACGGCACTTAACGCGATCGCTGGGCTCATTCATCCTGAACAGAGAATAATCACGGTGGAAGAGGTTGCTGAGATCAATCTTCTCAGGGAAAACTGGGTTTCAACAATTGCTCGAGCAGGGTTCGGCGTAGAAAGCAGTGGAGAGATCTCTCTGTACAGTTTAATAAAAGCCGCTGTGAGGCATAGACCGGACTGGATAATTGTCGGTGAGATACGCGGCGAAGAAGCGTACGTTCTTTTCCAGGCTCTGGCAACGGGACACGGTGGACTGTGTACTATGCACGCTGAGGACGCGGGGACAGCGATAAAGAGGTTAACGCAGCCGCCGATGAACATTCCAGCCACCATTATCCCTCTGATGCACTGCGTCATCTCGGTTAAGCATGTGAAGGCTCCAATTTTAGTCAACTACGGGAGAAGAAGCTCGAAAAGAAAGTTTGTCAAAATCTCAGAAGTGGTGAGCGCCAACTCGGTTCACGACGTGTTTGTTTGGGACAACACTGCCGGCGTCTACCGTGAAGACCTAGCGAACAGCTACTTGTTCCAGAAGATAGCTGAGAAGTGGAGTCTTCCCGTGGAGTACGTGCTTGAAGAATATGAACATCGGAAAAAAGTCTTGGAATACTTAGTGGCGAAGAACATAAGAAGCTGCCGCAGCATCGCCAAGTTTCTAGGCAAATTCTACAGTGACCCGGAGATAACCTATAACGAGATACTTGAATCTAGGTGACCGTAAGCGTGAGGCTGCGTCTGAGATCTAAGGAAGCTGGAGACGACGAGCTTCCCTTCGCCTTCATGCTTATAACAGTAATGGCCTCATGCGGCATCTCGCCCTATGAAAGCTTCAAACGGCTGAGGCATATGGCGGTTCTGCCCTTCATAAAAAAGGAAGCGGATGAGATTGTTAGACAAGTTGAAGTGATGAACAAGGATCCTTTAACGGCTATGTTGCAGAGGGCGGAACAGACAGAGTCAGAAGCCTATGGGGATTTTCTTCGGGGATATGTGTCCACGGTTAAGAGCGGAGGCAGCGTAACAAGCTACTTAAAGAGCAAGCTCCGTTCGATTTTTGAGGTTCGTGCGGTTGCTGCTGCCCGTTCAATCGAAAGGTTGGAAACCTTAGTTGAAGCGTACATGGCGATGCTTCTCGTACTGCTCAGCGTGTACATCCTCACCGCAGTGATGTCTTCCGCAACCTTCTCTTCAACGCTTGAGATAAGCTTCGACGCACAGCTCTCCGTCTACCTCATTCTGTTCGTAGCCATGCCTTTGGTTTCCGTTTTCTTCATGGTGTTCGCCCAGAAGGTTCGGAAGGGAACATTGATGAATCTTAGATCCATCTACCTCAAAGCCCTGCCTTGCGCAGTGATAAGCGGAATGCTTCTTGCCGCAGTTGTTGTTGTACCCGGCGTACAAGACACCGTAGCAAATTCCATCTTTGCCTTGCAAACAGCCTTGAACAATGCTTTGCCGTTTGCGCCGCTTCGAATTCTCTCGAGCAACATCGTACCCCTCATTGTCACCGGATGTCTCATGCTTATCTCGCTTCTTCCCATGTTCTCGTACAGCAGAATGATCGGGTTAAACGTAAAAGCAGAAGAAGCCATGCCGAGCTTTCTGAGAGACGTAAGTGAAACAAGAAAAACCGGCATGTCGCCTGAAAAAAGCATAGTTCACGGAGCAAATCGAAGAGGCTACGGCGCCTTCTCAAACATTCTGCGACGGATAGTAAACCAGATCGAATGGGGGATCTCCTTAAGAAAGATATATAGAGACTTGGAAGAACGGTTGAGAAGCTGGCCTGTGCTGACCAACTTTCAGATCTTGATTGAGACGATAGAAGTTGGCGGCGGCTCCCCGGAAGCTCTTGAGCTGCTAGCGGGCTACAGTGAAAAGATTCGGGACATCGAGAAGAACAAGCGTGACATGTTGAAGCCTTACGTTATTCTACCTTTCATCTGGACTGTTCTGATGGCTCTGACGTTTACCTTCACCTTCTACGTGATCACCCAGCTTCCACTCGGTTACATGGGTAGCTCAACATTTCCGATCGTGGAGGCACAGACTTCGCTTTTCTCATGCGCCATAATATTTCATTCATGGATCTCAGGGTTCTTCATAGGCAAAGTCACCCAAGGAACCTTCGCCGCGGGATTCAAGTATTCCGTCTTCCTCGCAATCACTGCAATGGTGTCTCTGCTGTTTTCACAGAACATAATAGACCTACTTTTCGGGGCGTTGTAGCATGTCAACGACGACGGTGGACACTTTGCTTTCCTGCTTCGTCATGATCACTCTCGTCCTTTCCGCCATGATAGGCATCTCTGCATTCGTTAACCCTTTTCTTCAAGAGCGGCAGTCATGGCAGAAGACCGTAATAAACCAAGAATTCGCAGAATACCTGCTTCTTCACGCGGGGAGCCCTACGAACTGGGGTTCAGATGCGGATGCTTCTCTAACAAGTTTCGGGTTGGCTGAACAGTCTGTTGCGACGCCTTTTGAGCTGGACATCGACAAAGTGACGAGGTTAAACGAAGACAACGCATACAACGTGAGTTTCTGGGATGTATTCACAGCTTTTGGAGCGCAGGATAAGCCTTTCAGAATCAAGATTGAACCCGTTTTTAATGTAACACTAAACTTGACATCGCAAGTTGACGAAGGAGACCAAACAGTTTACTATTTCGATGTTTACACAAAGAAATCGAATTTTCCAATCGCAGCCAGCCTAAGCTGCTATACTGTTCTGGGAGACTATGTTGTTGAAAACTCTTCTTCTACTCCGTCGTCAGGTGTAGGTTCGCTAAAGGTTACTTTGCCCGATTCGTTAAACGGAACAGCTCTTCTAATTGTCATTGCGAAAATAGAGCCCAGAACAATGTCCTATGCGACCTATTCTTTTAAACACAACTCAGCTGTTGATCCGTACCCTCAAGGAACATTCGTTAAGCTTAGCCCGTTAAACTTCACGCTTAAGGCTGAACTGTTGTATCCAGATGAAACAAGTCTCAGCGCAAAAGTTTTCACGTACAATTACCGCTTTAATCTGACGAAAACCAGCAGCGAAACAAGCATCGAATATTATGATATACCGCGGCTTTTGGATCCAAGCCCAATGATCATCGTTATGACTGGGCTCAATCAGTCAACGTCTTTCGCCGAATGGGTTGCCTACCCCCAGATCCCTCTAGATTTCGGATCTGACTTCATGGGAGAACACGACTTAGCGGACTCTTATTCTTTCAGTTTCTTGGTAACCATCAACTCTGCTGTCTACGAATGCGAGGTCACTCTTGGAGGAACATGAAAAATGCGTAGAGGCAACAGCGGCCAAATCAGGGTTCTCGAAGCGTTTCTTGCTACTGCCGTAGTGTTTTCAGCGTTGCTGTTGACAGGTCCCATCTACATTGTATTAGAGAACAACGGTGACCAGGAGGTTCTGTATTCGATCGGGGTGAACGTGTTGATGGAACTTGACAGAGACGGCGAACTTGGAAGGTTGATCGCTCAGAGCAACTGGACCGTGCTTTCTGAACGTCTATCCTGTTTGTTGCCGCTTGGTGTTTCATATAATCTCACAGTTTACAACGAGAATATGCAGGTTGTCAACAATGCTCTTGTCTCTGGGGGGAGCTTAGTTGCGAATAAGGTGGTTTCCGTTCAGTATATACTCGCTGAAAGGACGAACTTCCAGTTTTATGTAATTAGGCTTCAGCTGGCTTGGATGAAATGAGGAATCTTAGACAAAACCGTTCAGGGCAAGTTCTCATTATTGCTGCCTTAGCGGTCGCTCTGATGATTGCGTCAACAATTGTCTATGTTTATCAAACAAGCCGGGTTTTGAATGAAGAACATCCTTTTTCACCTGAGGAATTTGTTAGGATCGTTAAGCTCGGTTCTCGGAACCTTGTGATCGGCAGTCTCGCAAACATATCGTACGGGGGCGCCAATCAGACATTGGAGACCAATCTTGACAGGTGGGGCTCTTTCGTGGAGGCGCAATACTATTTCGGTGAATGTTCTTTGGGCTTTGAGCTTTGCGAGGATGCTCCCTATTCTTCGGGGTTACGGATAATCTGGGGGGATAACGGTTCCGGCATAACCAGCGCCAAAGTAGATTTCTCTTTAAATCTGACAAGTGAAGGGGCTGATGTGGACGTCGTTTATCCGGTGAATGTAACGACTTCCCTTTCCATAAGCGCTGTGTCCCAATGGCAACAAGGCTATCATGAGATAAATGTGACCATTCACCTTTACAATGAAGGTGAACCAGCCCTCGCCAAAAACCTAACCGTATATTACCAGAACCTTTTTGGCGCATGGGTGAATGCAGGTTCGCTTGACAGTTATCTTCTAGAAGATTTTGGAAACGGGACATACAAAGCGTCCTTTACGGTTGGTCCGCCGAGAATCAGTGACAGAGAAATAATGGTTGAATGTTATGATCAAAGGGAGATATACGTGAAAGCAACCACCGTATGTGAGGACATTTAATCTTTTTTGACAAGTCTTATTCTAGAAGATTTTTTCTGAAGAATCTTCCTGTTCTCTTATAAAGAGCTTTGATTAAAGAATGATACATGGAGCTTTCGTTGATAGTCAGGTATCTTGTTCCGAAAGGCGTATGGTTAAAAAGGACGATTCTTCTCTTCGCCTTCATATTTCTTGACTATCTTGTGACAATTATTTTCTGCAAAACTCCTTACGCTGAAGGAAACCTCCTTGCGAGAAGCTTTATGCAGACTTATGGCATTGTGATGGGGTTAACGATCTTTGACCTTCTTTTAGGCATACCAATCTACGGCATTCTCTGCATTGACTCTTATCTCATCAAGTACACGGAACAACATTCAACCAAAGCAGAATTAGCGGTAGACCTTGCATTAGGATGGCTGATTGCAGGTGGACATTTCAACGGCGCAGCAAGCTGGCTTTGGAATGCGCCTCACTTAATGCGCCAGACACTTGGCTTCATGATCTATTTAGCAATAGCATTTCCTTCTTTGTATTCGCCTCCGAGATTATCTTTTCTAAAGTCAGTTCTTGCTCCTTTTCGCCAGAAAAACATGGAAGCTTAGATTAGAAACCTCTGAGGCGACGAATTTCTAAAGTCTCCAACAAAGCGGCAGCTCCATAAAGCAAAAAGATTATACTAATCGCTGTAATTGGAAATGCTTGAGAGCTGTTCAGAAGAACCTGTAAATTTTGTCCTCCCCACAAACCGAGGGCGGCGGACAATACGGCTGCGGCTGCTTCGAGCCAGGGATGTATGTGACGACGGAAAACGTTGAGGTCGGAGCTGAACAATCCAAGGTTAAGAAAAGCCCAAATTATGGATAACACTCCGAAGGTTACAAGCCCCGCTGTGATGACTATAAAGGAGATAAACAGGTTCCAGATGTAAAGTCTTGCAAATGTTTGGGGAAGGCTTCTTCTGACGACAAGTCTACCGGTGAGCTCGTCTAGAAATGCGGCTTGTTCCTGAAGATTCGTGATGCCTAGTTTGACGGTTAAGATCTTTACGGCTAGTCCGGTTAAGACTGCGAGAACGGTTAGGAATATACTATCCGAGAAGTCTGCGGGGGACATTGCGTTTGCCGTTTGCCTCAGTTTCAGTCATTGAAGGTGTTCCTTATGGGTTTCTAGGTACCGGCGGTATTCTTCAACCCGTTCGCGGATGTGTTGCCGGATGTAGTCATCAGCGTTTTTGTATGCGGCTCCGGTTTCCTCCATTGCTTTGTTCAGCAGCTCATATTCTTCGCGGGGGATGGGTACATTCACGTAGAACTCTTCGGTTTTTGTTTCTTCTAGGCGGCGGCGGACGGCGTCTCTTACAAAATCGGTTACAGTTGTGTACCCAACAGCGCGACGGTTCTCTATCGCTTCCGCTATTTCTTTAACAAGGCTTTCAGGCAGCACGATTGAAGATTCAAGAAGCTGTTGCAGCGCATCCGCGTAGGTTTGTAGCTTCCCACTTTGCGCCGTGAGTTCGCCGACGAGGGTTGTAAGTTTCTCATGGATTTCGTCTTGAACTTTAAGGGTTTTCACGGCTTTCGTCTCCCTTTCGAGGCGCGTAATATTCTATCTTTTTGCTTCTTTTATGTTTTGTGGATAATGTGTATTTGGTATAATTAGTTTGATAAATTTTATAAAGTGGACATGGTATACCAAGTATACTGACCTTGGGGTGAAAACATGAAGTCATATCTCACGGTCACCGTTGACTCCGAACTCTACAGCAAAATAGAACAGATGAGGGGACGCGAGAAACGGTCAACCTTCGTTGAGCATCTACTGAGGCTTGGGATAAAGGAACACAGAAGACTTGAACATGAAGAACCCAACCTGCGGCGGAAAAGGTGAAGAATCTTGAGCAAAATAGCGAAGTGGATTCAGGAAAAAATAGGCGGTTCAGCTGGAAACCTGTTACCTGCGCATCTTTCACAGCTTGGGGAACAACCTGCTGTCAGCTTCCAAGACTGCATCGAAGCATACCTGAAGGACCCAGCGTGCAAGGCTTTCGTCGACATATTGGCAGACCAGGTTGTCGGCGCCGGTTTCTACACAACTGTCAACCAGGATTATGAACTGGCTGAAAAAGCCAAGGGTGCTGTTGACGGCTTCTGTGAAAACGTGAACCTTGACGACTTGCTTCATGTCGCTGCACGCGAGATTATCGCCGCTGGAAACAGTTTCTGGGAAAAGATTGAACCCGACCGGTTGGTGGACCTGCATATTCTGCCTTTAACGAGCATAGCCAGAATCAAACGAGACGCGTACGGTCATGTCAAAGCCTATGTGCAGTCTGCTGGTTATGGTGGAAAAACCTTGTCACCCAGCCGGATAATCCATTTTTGCTGGAACCCTGTGGACGGAGAACCTTTTGGAACCGGTGTGCTTCGACCTTTGCTCGAAAAGATGACCGTCAGCGGCGAGACACGTATGAGTTTCCTTGAAATGAAAGCCCGCATAGAACGGATGCTGCCCGAGATATTTGAGAAGTACGCGGGACCCGATGAACTGTGGATTTTCGAGGGGGTAAGCGATGAACGTTTAGCCGACTACCAGCGAGTAATCCGGTCTAAGCCTAAGGCTGGTGCAAGGTTTGTGTATAACCGTCCTGCGGATGTTAAGACGGTTCAGATTGATCCAAGAACCCAGTTTCAAACATATTTGGAGCATGTGGTTAACCAGGTTTATCTTGGCGGTGAATCTCCGTTGCCGAAACTGTTCACAACCCCCGGGTTCACAGAAGCCTCAGCAAAGGCTGCGGCTGAGCTTGCTGAGAGGAAGGTCTTAGCTTTGCAAAGGTTTATGAAACGTATCGTTGAACGTGAGGTCTTTACGCCTGTCATAGAGCAAGCTGGTTTTGATGCTCGTAAAGCACATGTCCGGCTGCAATGGGGGACACCTGAGAAACCTGTGATCAATATGGCGGAGATTCTCAAAGCCGCGGAGCTGCAGTTGATCAGCAAAGAAGAGTTCAGAACCATCGCGAGAGAGATGGGTTGGAAACTGGGTTAACGGGTTAAGCCTTTTGAAATCATAGAATAATCAGCTGCATCATAGGTTAAACGGTTCAAGATTGCCTGCTTTTTTTCGGTTATACGTATATTCTGTAATCTACTATCTTCTAGTCTAAGCTAGGTCAATGCAGTTGATGCGGTGCTGATGAACAACCGGAAGCGAATAATGGCTGTTTTTGAGGGACGAAAAGCAGATCGTTTGGTTTGCCACCATCGGCTTGGAAGGACACTGGAGTCCATGGTTGAAGGTTGACCAGCTGAAGAAGCTGGGTTTCAAGTCAATAGATGCCTTCCGCGTCTCGCATTTGACTAAACACGTAGGCGAACCGTTCACGGTGCATTTAATGTGGCTTCCAAGACGCAGTGACGCGGAGCAGCCGACATGGGATAAAAGGAAGCTCCTAGAAGGCGTAAGATGGTGCATAGCCCATCCGCTTTACCATGCTGAAAAGGTTAAATCAAAGGAGATTTTAAGGGAGAACAAGATTGTAGTCTAAAGAACCATGAGAATAGTTAGATCTAGGAAGTGATTTCTGTGGTGAACATCGAGAAGATCCGTGATCAGTTTCCAATCACAAAAAAGAAAATCTATCTGAACCATGCTGGCACCTCGCCGTTATGCAAACCTGTCGCTGAAGCAATGCAGGCTTACTTGGCAAAGCGGATTATGCAGGAAGAAAGCGAATTTGAATTGGAAGATTGCAGGCGGCTCTTCGCAGGTCTTGTGAACGCCCAGTTGGATGAGATCGCCTTGATCCCAAATACTTCTACGGGCATGAACATAGCAGCTAACATGCTTCAGTATCCTTCAGGTTCAAACATCGTTACAACGGATCTTGAGTTTCCTTCAGTTGTTTATCCTTGGCTGAGAAGCCAGATGAAATCCAAGGTTGAAATCAGATACGTCCGTAACGTTGACGGATGCCTCCGCCAACAAGACTATGAAAAAGCTGTTGACGACAAAACCGTCGCCGTTGTGGTCAGCCACGTCGAGTACTCGAACGGTTTCAGAAACAACCTTCGGGCGTTGGCTGAGATTACACATGAACACGGAGCGGTTCTCATAGTTGACGCATGTCAGTCGGCGGGCGCCCTTAAAATAGATGTTAAGAGCCAAGGCATCGATCTTCTTGCAACCTCAACGTATAAGTGGCTTCTCGGACCGAGTGGAGCTGGCTTTCTTTTCGTTCGAGAGGAGCTAGCTGCGGGAGCTGAACCCGTCTTCGTTGGATGGGCAAGTGTGAACCATGAGCTTTTTAAAACCGTTGATCTGTGGGAGAACCGTGAGTTGAAGCTCGTTGACACTGCAGTAAGGTTTGAAACGGGAACCCCGAGCATACTCAGCTACGTCGGGGCAGCGGCTGCCTTAAAATTCATCATGGAAATAGGCGTAGAAAACATTGAAAAACGCATAATGGACTTGACAGGACACCTGATTGAAAGGTTAAGGCAAGAAGGGTTCAAGCTTCAGACGCTTGAGCAGCCTGAACACCGGTCGGGCATAGTGAATGTTAAGACGGAAAATCCCGTGGAAAAGGTTGAAAATCTTCAACGGAAAAACATAGCGGTTTCGGCTCGTATGAACGGAATAAGGGTTTCGCCGCACTTCTATAACACTGAGGAAGAGCTTGAGAAATTCATCGCTGAGCTCAAATCCCTGTAAAATCAAAGCGTTTCCTAAACGGCGCGTTCAAGTTTTATACGGCATATCCTACAGAAATCGGATTGTTTCCTATCAGTCATCCCTATGTGAAGAGAAAAATGCATCACGCAAGCAGGGTCAGGGCAGTGCCTCAGCCCGAAAGTGTGTCCTAGCTCATGAACAGCCTCCTTCAACGCTCTTTCAAAATACAGTTTCTCATTCCCAGGCGCACCGTAGAATTCAGGTCTAAGCCTGTGAAGCGAGATTACAGCCGCCTTCCCGGGGCATTGTGCCTCACCGAACACAAAGTTTAATCCACGCACATACAGGTCTACTTCAGTCACACCTAGGAAACGGGCAGTTTGGTCAGCTGGCGTCTCTTTTTTCTCTGCGTAGTGCAAGATTTCTAATAAGATTCGGGTTGAACTGTACTGCCGCCGGGAGGCATTATACGAGTTTCTCGGAACCCCAAGAACCCCTTCAGATAACTCGCAGACAGCACGCGGGAAAACAATGGTCAACCCGTCTCGAACAGCGTTCAAAGCCTTCCGGTTCACCTTGCCAACAGGCAGGAGAACAATCCTCAACTTGGTTCTGCCACGCTTCGTTTTTCTTCATCCAAGTTGCTGCTGTTAGATTGTGAATGAGTCTCCGGGTTTTGGTGCTTTGGCTTCAAGTCCCACCTCGTCTTTTATCCACTTCGCGAATCTGGGACAGTTTCCTTCAGCTCCGTGAACCACGTAAACAGTTGGGTTGCCTTTAAGCCCCTTCACCGTTTCTTTGAGTTCCTTAGCTCCGGAATGGCTGGAGAAATCGAAGAACTCAACCTTCGCCTTAATCTTCCGCATCTTCCCATCAATCACGCAGTGCCCCTTTTCAAGCAGCTCTCTGCCAGGTGTCCCCGGAATCTGGTAGCCTACTAAGAACACGGCGTTGTTAGCCTTTTTCCCCACTGTTTGAATGTAAGAGGCTGCGGGACCGCCCTTAAGCATGCCCGCCGGCGAGATTATGACCCCAGGTTTCTTCGCAGCGTTCCTTCTTTCACGCCAGTTCTCAATCCAGCCGGCTATGTGCACCCCGTCCATAAACAGCCGCGGGTCCCGGAAGAAGTCAAGATGCCCCATCATTATCCTGCTTGCTTCTCGAGCCATCCCATCCATCACAACAGGGTACTCAAAATGATGGTCTGCAAGGACACATGCAATCTCTTGGGCGCGTCCAACACTGAAGGCTGGAACCAGCACAGTGCCTCCTGCCTCTACGACATCAGTTACCTCGCTTACGAATTTTTCTTCTAGCTCCTTTCTCGGCGTATGTTCCTCGTCAGCGTAGGTGCTCTCTATGATCAAGGCGTCCAGCTCCCCGTAGTCAAGGTCGGCGCCGGGCAACAGCTTCGTCTCAGTGGCGTTGTAGTCGCTTGTGTACACAAGTCTTTTTCCTTCCGCCTCAACCAAGACCTGAGCGCTGCCTGGAAGGTGACCTGAGTTTAATAGTTGAAATTTTATGTCTCCAACCTCGACCTCTTCCCGGTAATGAATGTCCTTTCGGCTTCGCATCATCGAACGGAGCTCAAGATACTCAAACGGAAGATAATAACTCGAGAGATGAATGAAATCTTTGATCAAAATGTTTGCAAGGTTAAAGGTTAAACGGGTCCCGTAAACAGGCTTTGCTCCGTGAATGTGAAAGATTGGAACAGCACCGGAATGGTCGAGGTGGCTATGTGTCACAACAATTGCGTCAACCTCGCGGGGTGAAACATGCATCGGAAACCCCGGTGTGTGGTTAAGCATAATCCCGTAGTCCAACAGAATCTGGGTTTTTTCCGTCTTAACTGAGATGGCAGCCCTTCCAACTTCTCTTGCGCTGCCTAAGATTTTTATTTTCAAGGAACATTTCCACCGTCCAAATACACAAATCAAACGTTATTCTTCAACATAGCTGAATGATTAGACCGAATATCCCGTATAGATGCCTCACAACCGTTAATAAGCGTTTATCGTTAGGCGAATGAAAGCTCAGGATTTCCAGATTATAGAAACCATCAAGTCTCCAGCAACCAATAAGTCTAACGGAGGCATTCTAAATGAAGGGAAAAACAATCCGGGTGACAGACCGGTTCAAAGTCGGCTTGGAAGAATTCGAGATTAACGAGAAAACGCTTGGTCCCACTGAGGCCCTGCTTAAGACGCATTACACGTTGATCAGTCCGGGAACAGAGCTCGCAATCTACACGGCGCTTGACCCCGATGTTTACAAGGCTGGAACATGGTGCCGTTATCCTTTCAACCCGGGTTACGTGTCCGTCGGCGAGGCGCTTAAAACCGGAGACGCCGTTTCCAACGTGGCTGAAGGCGACATAGTCTTTACATACTCAAACCATGCGTCAATCGCCCGAGTTAATGTCTCAGAAACGATATGCGTCAAGCTACCCCCAGAGGTCGATGAAAAAGAAGCCTTGTTCACAAGAATGGCAACCATAGCGATGACAGCGTTGAGAGTGTCTAACGGAGAACTGGGAGACAACACCGCGGTTTTAGGGCTTGGACTCGTCGGCAACATGGCGGCTCAAATCTTCACATTAGCAGGGATGAACGCCATCGGAATAGACATCATAGACGAAAGACTGAAGATCGCCAAGAAATGCGGCGTCAAACACGTTGTTAACCCAAGCAAAGAAAATCTTCGTGAAAAGGTTTTGGAGCTCACGGGTGGAGAAGGCTGCGAGGTCACTGTTGAAGCCATCGGTAACCCTTCTACGATAGAAACGTGCTGCCAGATCACTAAACGTTTAGGCGAGATTATCCTTCTCGGTTCACCGCGGGGCATATACAACACGAATCTGACGGGGATACTTAGCTACGTGCATCTTTGGCCTCGAGGCTGCCTAACCTTTAAGGGAGCTCATGAATGGCGGTACCCCGTGCATCCGAAGGAAGGTTCCAAGCATTCCATAGAAAGAAACACACGGATCGCTTTACATCTGATAATGGAAGGAAAACTGAAGGTTAAGGAGCTCCTAACCCACGTTATTCAGCCTGAGGCAATCAAAGAAGCCTATGAAGGGCTTCTGAACAAAAAATCTGAATATCTAGGCGTCGTAATCAACTGGAACCGCTGAACAAACAACGCTGTTCCACGAGCTAACCTTCGAGACTCAGCACCTCAAAAGAGACGCCTTTATCCACGCATTTTCGCCTGCAGATTTCAGCCGCAGTTTCCTGCCATGTACCCGGCTTAACAAGCATCACGGTCTTCTCGTACTTCATGGCTCCAGCAAATTCCGCTGCTTGATTAGCAACATACTCCACGGTTTCACGGTCCGGTGGGAAAGCATACTCATACTGGGAAAGGGGATAGACATCTCTGAGTTCCGTCGGAATAACCCCGAACGGCGGAGCATAAACACAAACATGAACGACGCTTTGTTCAGCCCCGAGCTTGTCCAAGGCAACAGCTAAAGCCCGCTTCTGCCATCTGCCTCTCCGAACATGTCTACGTCCAAGGTCAGGCAGCAAAATAAGTATCCTTACGTTTTCAGGCGGAGTATATCTCTGAAAAAGCCTTTTCCTGTGACGAACCACCTCAGGTCTGGAAAGACCTAAATGGCTGAAAAAGAATAGTCCGCTGCGTTTTGTAACCGGGCTGTGCCTTTCAATGTAGTCGCTGTATTGGCTGAACCGTTTTAACGCTTGCAGCAACGTGGGATGCCCGTGGGCCCGCATTTCCAGATGTTCCCACAGCCGCCCTTCGGCTATCGCCTGCTTAACCATCCTCATCTCCTTGAAGCAGACGTAAAGGTTGTGTTTGGTCAGAAGCTCTCGGCGTTCTTCCTCAGGAGCGTCCACCAAGTCTTCTGGGTCCATCCTAGCGCAAACAGGGCATGAGCATGGGAGATACTCAAGGTTTTGTATGCGTGTGGTTCCATGGCTTGTTAGGTACCGGTCGGTCTGAGCGAATAGGCTGTAGGCTGCGGAGTCAAACATGTCGCATCCCAGCGCCACAGCTAAGGCGAACATGAACGGGTGGCCTGCGCCAAACAGGTGTAACGGACGGTTTGAAGGAAGGTTTCTTTTAGCCGTGAGAACCATGTCTACAAGCAGATCGAAACGGTACTGCTCCATAACAGGTGTCGGGCTTCCTAGGGCGTACACATCAAACGGAAGGCTCCTCATTTCGCGGGCTGATAAGGCTACAAGGTCAAGGTACCGGCCTCCTTGAACCGGTCCGACCCACGCTATGTCGTCACGTGTCTTCAAGGCTTCAAGGTGTTTTGCCCGCTTTATGGTTTCCTCAACCGTGACGTGCGCCTGTTTTCTGGAGACTTTCCATCCGGTTGGTAGATCAAGAATAGTGGCGATATCCGTGTTGATCTCTTCCTGAAACCGGACAATCTCAGCTGGGTCCACTTCTACTTTTCCGTAGGCTAGAATCTGGTAGGCTCCTGAGTCTGTCATGACTACGCCGGGAAAATCTAGAACCCGGTGGATTCCTTCCTTTTTAGCTGTTTCCTCTTGGTTTTTCTTGATGAGATACGCGTTGGTTATGAGCATCCTACAGCCGTAGTTGTCCCAGAGTTCTTTTGGAGAAACGGTTTGTTTTGCTATGTTTATGACGGGTAAGAAGGCTGGAGTTTCAACGGTGCCGCTTTTTGTCTTAAGCTTACCTATTCTTCCGAGAAGGTCTCTTTCATGCACCTCGAACTCCGCCATAATTCTGTCACCGTCAACTAGAAACGTTCCTTTTTTGTGAGTTTACTTCTACAACGCCTAGATAAAGCTGTAGATAGCCCTGATTGTTGCTGTTGTATATACAACGGTGATACAAACATTTATATGTAACAACGCGACCCCTATTGCCCTTCGATATGCAAGTATTGGTGGTTTGGGTCAGTGGAGGAAGATGAACCTCCAAATAATCTGCCGTCCGATGTAACGGCGCTCGTACGACGTTTAATGGAAAAAGATGAAGTCATTGTCAGATTTTTGTTGAGCGACATTGATGAAAAAGGAAACTTCAACGATCAGTGGCTTGTGATCACTACTAAACGGGTTATCGCCGTTAACCCCGCTACAAAACACCTCATTGATGTCCCCCTGCAAATAGTTCGCTCAGCCAAAGCTAAGGATTACGTAGGAAACGGGGAGCTTATACTGGAAACAGTGGTAGGACCTAAACGGCTGTTAAGGTTCTCACGCAGATATGTTGAAGATTTCCGAAGAGCAGCCATGTTCATCGATGCGATGGCAAACAAGAAGATAACAGTAAACGGAAAAAGCATCTGGAACGGAGACTACTGGGTAAAACATAAGGAATATAAAAAGCGTCAAGTTCTACGGTGGCTTCTGAGCTATTTAAAACCTAACTGGGTATCTCTAGCTCTTTCCCTCGTCATCTCTTTAACCACGGTCGGGCTTTCCCTTATCCCCGCAAGGTTGATGGGCATTCTTCTGGACGAAGTTTTTCCATCTTCCAGCAACCCCGTTGGAAACCCGAGACTTCTCCTATTCATCATCTTAGGTCTCTTGGGAACCTACGTTGCGAATTCTCTGTTAGGAGTTGCGCGGAGCTATACTCTAGCTCGTCTAGGACAAAAGGTCACGTACAGCTTAAGAGTATCTTTCTATAGGCATCTTCAATCGATGTCCCTGAGTTTTTACGATAAATTCAGCTCTGGACGCATAATGCAAAGGCTTATAAGTGACACTCAAACTGTCCAATGGTTCCTCTCGTTCGGCATGCAGACGCTCATAATAAGCATTCTTCAAATCTTGGGAATAGGCTTCATGATCTTCACAATTAACCCTCGGCTTGCCGTCATTGCGCTTCTGCCGGTTCCCGTGATCTTATTAGGATGGCCGTCTTTCCGCAAAAGATCCAGAAGACTATATCACCGGAACTGGAGGCGGCGTGCTGACGTGAGTTCTCTTTTGTGGAGCACTGTGCCGGGAACGATAGTTGTCAAAACTTTTGTGAAAGAGAACTTCGAGTTTAGACGGTTTGTCGAAAAGATGAAAGATCTTTTCAGAGCAAGTCTTGACTCAACGAAGCTCAATTTGAAGTTCTTTCCAGCGATAAGTTTCGTTACGTACATGAGCACCATTCTGATATGGTGGATTGGGGGCAGCGATGTTTTAAGCGGAGCCCTAACAACGGGAACCCTGATAACGTTCATAAGCTACATCTCAATGTTTTACGGTCCCATCCAGACCATAAGCAACCAGTTTCCTCAGATACAGTCGTCAATCACTTCTGCCGAGCGAATCTTCGAGGTGCTGGAAATGGAGTCAGATGTCAAAGAGATGCCTGAGTCTAGAGCCTTTGATTTCCAAGGTAAAATAGAAATTGAGAATGTTGACTTCGGTTACGATCCTTATGTTCCCGTTCTGAACAATATCAACTTAACCATCGAACCTGGTGAAGTGATCGGAATTGTTGGACCAAGCGGTTCAGGTAAAACCACTCTGACAAAGCTTCTAATGCGCTTCTACGATCCGACAAAGGGATCTATCCGCATAGACGGCGTAGACCTTAGGAAGATAAAGCTTCAATCCCTAAGGTCGCAGATCGGCGTCGTTCTTCAAGAGCCTAACCTGTTTTACGGGTCAATAGCTTACAACATAGCCTATGCTAGGGAAAAAGCGGAGCCAGAAGAAATAGTTGCGGCGGCGAAAGCAGCGAACGTACATGAGTTTGCGATGGACGATTCGAGGCCGCTGAAATATGACACAAATGTAGGTACCGGCGGGTCAAGACTGTCCGGTGGAGAACGGCAGAGAGTGGCGATAGCAAGGGCGATACTTTCTGATCCTAAGATTCTGGTGCTTGACGAGGCAACGTCATCCGTGGACACTTTGACTGAGAGGAAAATACATGAAGCAATGGAGAACCTTGTGAAAGGTAGAACCACAATAATCATTGCTCACAGGCTGTCCACGCTTAGGAAAGCAAACCGCATCGTTGTTATGCAGGACGGAAGAATTGTCGAGGTGGGGACTCACAGTCAACTGATGAAGACCGGTGGACTCTACAGCCAGCTCTACAACGCCCAGTTCGAGAAAGAACGTGCAATGGAATCCGACATAGACGGGTTGCTGGCGAAGTAGAAAGGAGGAGCTAAGGTGTGACGCTGAAAACGTTTATTGAAAAACTGAATATTGTGCGTCCGGAAGAGATCAGTATATGTCTGGATGAAGAGAAGAATGTGCTTTTCTTGAGATACAAAAACACTTTGTACCAAGAGGTTGTTCCCGAAAGGCCTTTCCCCATTTCTTATCCAGAGTTCGTAATATTGAAAGACTCAAAGGGAGACGACATATGCAGCATCAAGGACATAAGAAAACTGGACGATAAATCCCGAGCAAGCCTCGAGAAGCTCCTAGACACGTTATATTTCATACCGAAAATTCTCAAGATAATCAGGTTAGAAGCAACAGGCGACAGATTTGAATGGGAAACCGAAACTGAAAGAGGAAAAAGGACGTTCACAACTAGAGGTAGAAGAAGCATATTGTTCCTAGGAAACAAAATGGTCATAACGGACACTGATGACAACCTCTACCAAGTAGAAGACATCGGAGCTTTAGATGAAAAAAGCAGGAAAATCATACAGTCAACCTTCTAGGCTCTCTGTTAAAAAACTGTTGATTATCCTTGAGATAAAACAAACAAGCGGCACCACGGCATCTTAAGCTCCCCGTGTTCTTCTCCATGTTTGTTCCCGGAAATAATCCAGCCTGAAACGGTTTTTACGCCCAACTGATCGTTCAATGAACTATAGCTATTTATCTAGAGAAACAATGCATTCTACGATGTTAACATGAAGTCTTACCGTGTTGGAATCATAGGATGCGG
>PIYB01000022.1 GCA_003601835.1 Candidatus Bathyarchaeota archaeon | reverse complement strand
CGATCCTGTTGGTGCAACTAATATCAACGATTTACCATTTACAAGAGCTTCAGCGCATTCTAATTGAAATTCATAAGGTTTATATCCAGTAATTTTTTCAAATATCTTTCTTGGTTCTATCGAATTTTCCCCCTTCGATTAATCGTTACTTGTCCATTGGATATGTTTGTGAATCCGAATCCTAGGCTGTTTAGTTCGCCGAGTCCTGTGTCTAGGGCGAACTGGATTATCTTTCGTTTTTCCCCGCTTAAATAGTTAAAGATGAACCGCCACAGGGAGCCGAACACCTTAACCTCTCTTCCCTTGATCACAACGTGGTTGCAAACCTGCTTCTGGAAAACAAACTGTTCGAACAGGGGGAAAGACTCAACAGCTGTTCCGTAAAACATGTTGTACTTCTTGAACAGGTTGTCCTCAAGCTGCTTAATGAAGGCGTCAAACGGATACCGTTTCCTCCAGTAAACATAAGGATAATCCTTCGGCGGCTTAATCCCGTACCTAGAATAGTTGGCTTTCGGAACCCTCACCACAACCGGGGTTCCCGTCGCCAAAACACAGGACCGTCCAACCCTAGGCTTCAACACGGAAACATCTTCAACAACGAAGGACATCTCCCCAATGTTAACCGCGCTTCCTTCACTGCTTATCCTGCACAGCTGGTCCTTGAAAACCCGGATCAAACCCCTGTCAGGGGAAGCCACCAAAAACCGTCTTACATCACCAACCTGCATGTCAACCGGAGGAAAAATGTTCGAAAAAGAAAAAAACTTGTAACCCTGCCTATCATGCAACCCACCGTAACACGAACCCCTCAAAAGACCATACAAAAACCCCTGAAGCTTATGAAAATACATCAAATCATACGCACAGTCACCCAAAGCCCTAAGCTCAACAAGCAACCTCATAAAACCAAAACCAAAAGAACATCAAACCCAAAAAAATAAAAAACTATCCCTCCTTTCCCGAGAAAACGCGGCTTCACAGATAAAAAAACGAAAACAACACCCAAACAGCCTCACATGCTCAAGTCGGCAAATCCTTAACTAGCTCCTCTAAACCTAGTTTTCTCAAGGTTTCCGGCAGCGGAACCCCGGTCTCCTCATCCCAACCCATCAGCCTCCGATAGTTACGAACCATAAAACCCCAACGCCTCATTATGCCGACGCCTTCAGCAGGACCATCCACAGGAGTCGACCCGTAACGTGGAGAAGGCGCCTCCAACGAAAGATCCATCCCATGCCTAAGATTGAACACACGCAGCATATTCACAAGCTTGTTAGAGTAAACTTGATGAGGGATGAAAAACTTTGACTAAATTAAGACAGATTTACAAATGTAACATCTGCAGCAACATCGTTGAGATTCTGCATGCGGGAAAGGGACAATTTGTCTGTTGCAGTCAACCGATGGCGCTGTTAACAGAAAAAACCGAGGACGTAGGATCAGAGAAACACGTGCCGGTAAATAGAAAAGACCGAAAAAGGAATAAAAGTAAAGGTAGGTTCCGTTCCGCATCTAATGGAGGAAAACCACTACATAGAATGGATAGAAGTATCTGCTGACGGCAAGACTTACAGAAAATTCTTAGAACCCGGGGACAAACCCGAAGCAGAATTCGAAATAACGGCAGAAAAAATAGAAGCAAGGGAATACTGCAGCGTTCACGGTTTATGGAAAACCCCTTAACTCCCCTTCTTTCTTTTTTAGAATCGCAACAAAGACTTTTAAAGATTTTTATCTGAATCCATGCTCTAAGCTGGATAATGTTTTTAGCGACACAATGCTCAAAGCCAGTTTTCATGCATGAAAACCACAGGAAAACCTTGGTGAACCGGGTTTTACTGTATAAAGGCAAACATCAATTTAGCTATACATCGTATTATTAACAAGGCAAACTTGGGAGGAATCTGATTCGGCGCACGGTGAACCTGTAATGGAGGTTTCCGTAAGGTTTCTTGGGTCCGTTGCTGAAAACATAGGTATAAAAGAAGAAAAGGTTGAACTGAAGAAAAACACATGTTTAGAAGACCTCATAAAGGTTCTCGCTGAAAAACATAACTCGCTTTTTGAAAGGTTAGATAAGGACAAGAAAATGCCGGTTTCGAAAGACCTCATCTTCATGGTTAACGGAAGAAGCATCTACCTCCTAGAAGGCGTGAAAACAAGGCTCAACAACGGTTCTCAAATCACAATTGTCCCAGTTTACGCCGGAGGCTAAAAACGAGAATCAAAACGGTTTTTCATCCAGATAACTAGCCAAGGTAACAACATCTTCTGCAAGGAAGGATGTTAAGCTCAGTGGCATATAACCTTAGAAGCGGCGCCATTTATCTGCAAACGTTTATAACCGTTTTTCTCCCATAATATTAAAACTTCAGGTTTATGAACAGCATGTCGAAAAACAGCAAGATTTGGATAAGCCGCGACTACACTAGGTGCACGGGCTGCAGAAGATGCGAGATTGCCTGTACCTTACATCATGAGGGGCAAATCTGGCCTGAAGCCTCACGGGTAAGAGTGTTCATGCTTGTCCCGGGGGTGGAAATCCCGCATCTCTGCACTCAATGCACGGACTATCCATGCGTAGAGGCATGTCCCTTCGAAGCGCTGTCTGTTAACGAGGAAACCTCAGCTGTGATTGTGAACTCGGAGAAATGTACGGCGTGCGGTTTATGCATCAAAGCTTGCCCAGGTAAGATTCCTCACATCCATCCGAAGGAAAATTACGTTCTGATCTGCGACCTGTGCGGCGGGGACCCGCAGTGTGCAAAGGCCTGTACTGAAGCGGGATACAACTGTCTACGGGTTGTAGAGGAAGCTCCCAGTATATCCCATAACCTCTTCGCTAGGACACCTGAGGAACTGACCAAGGATGTGGCTGAGAACCTTTTCGGAGAAAAAGCGGAGGAGCTGATCTAGGATGCTAGGTGGGTACGCGGGAAAAATATTGGACATAGATCTAACCGACGGCAAGATCACTGAACTCAAAATAGAAGAGAATGTTCTGAGACAGTACATAGGAGGACGCGGCTTAGGTGCACGGATTCTATGGGACCGCCTAGGCTCGAGATGGGAAAAGGTTGATCCGCTTAGCCCGGAGAACTTGCTCCTTGTGCTTACTGGACCGCTTACAGGATACTTCCACGGCGCCAGAATATGCATCACCGGAAAGTCTCCTCAAAGCAACGGCATCATAGGCTCCACGGTCAGCGGCGAGTTTCCGATAGAACTCAAGTGCTCCGGCTGGGACGGCATCATAGTTTCAGGCAGAGCTGAGAAACCGGTGTACATACTTGTCAACGACGAGAATGTTGAGATTAAAAGCGCCGAACATGTTTGGGGCAAGACCACTAAGACAAGCCTACGAATGTTGACCAAGGAAGTCAAAGAGGAACTGGACAAACGGCACGCACGGTTAGGCATAGTGAAGGAGCCTGCTGCCATATACATAGGTCCTGCAGGTGAAAACCGGGTTAGATCTGCCGCCGTAGAGCAGAAATGGAGCCACGCCGCAGGGTACGGGGGCTACGGCGCTGTAATGGGGTCCAAAAACCTTAAAGCAATATTAGCCAAGGGAACGGGGCCTCTTCCGCCGGTAGCAAGACCTGAAGAGGTTAAACAGCTGATTCAAGAATATGAACGGCTTGCGTTGTCTAGGGACCGCATTCGCCGGTGGGGAACAGGATATTCCGGTTACGAAGTTGGGGCAAAAACAAGCTCCGAGCCTGTTAGGAACTGGCAGGAGGAATGGCATGACAAGAAAACTATTGGAGGAGACCGGTTTGACTTAAGATACTGGGTTAAGCGTTACTGGGGCGATTACGGTTGTGCAATAACGTGCATGAAGCTCGCCACGGTGAAGGCGGGACCCTACAAGGGAGCGATCACTGACAACCCTGACTATGAGCTTGAAGCTTATTTAGGACCAAATCTAGGCATTTTCGACGCCGGAGCCATCATTTATCTGAGCTCTTTGATTGAGGACCTAGGTTTCTCCGGGATTAACGGAGGAAACATTTTAGCCTTCGCAACTGAGCTTTACCAGAGGGGAATTCTGACGAAGGATGACCTAGACGGGTTGGAGCTAGGCTGGGGCAACGTTGATGCCATAGCTGAACTGGCGAAGAGAATCGCTAGAAGAGACGGAAAATACTTTGATATTCTCGCTGAGGGAACTTACCGGGCTGCCTTGAAAATCTCGGAGCTGAAAGGAGTTAACGTTCTTCCGTATGCTGTTCACGTTAAAGGGGTTGAGGTGGGGGCTCATGGAACCCGAAGCGACGAAGACTATACTCACGATATCTGTTATGCTTGCTCGGTTCAGGGCGGCGACCACACCTCTACAGTCAACGACGCATACGGCGACATGTTAACCGTTTTCCAAGATTCAGCCGTCTACTGCGCCGTGATAGCGTGGGGAGGAACCGAAGGGTTAGACTGGAAGTTCCTCAGAGCGGTCACCGGCTGGGACATCACGGAGGAGGAGTGGAAGCGGGAACTGGGGCACAGAATCATCCACATTCAGAGGGCTGCGGAGCTGCTTGGTGGACCGGACGTCAGGTGGAAACCTCCGAAGGACGATGATAATCCGCCTCGTTTCTACGAGCCGTTGCCTTCAGGGCCTTTCAAAGGTTCAACAACGGACAAGGAAGAGGTTGAAAGAAGAAAACGGGAATACTATGAAGCAATAGGCTGGGACAAGAACGGCATACCGAAACCAAGCGTCCTAAGAAAACTAGGCTTATACGATGTGGACAAGGACCTTGACAGAATCCGGAAACCTTAAGCCCGTTTGACCCCCTGCCTTTTTTCAACCAAGAAAAGAACGGCTTACGGCGGCAGCCGCCGCACAGAGAAGTTGACAAGGAATGAAGGTTGAGGTCAGGGTTTACGCAGGTCTCAGACGGGTTCTCGGCGGCAAGAATCTGATCGTTAAGCTGGAGGAAGGCGCTAGGGTCAAAGATTTGGTGTTGGAGCTGGGAGGAAAGTTTGAGGCTTCAGGAAACGTTTTACTGGGCGGCCTGAGGTTGGCGGAGGCGTCCCTAATAGTTCTGGTGAACGGGCGTAACATCAATTCTCTTAACGGACCGGACACCGTTCTCAGAGAAGGCGATTTAGTGGCGTTTATGCCTGTGACGGAAGGAGGGTAACCTGTCCTAAACTCCCCTAAAAGGGAACCCGTAGTGCAGCCGTCAGATTTTCTAGCGTATTTCAGAAGACTATTTCGCCGCTTTTAACGACGTTTGTAACCGTCAGCTTTTGCCTACCCATTCTTTGCTTTTTGTTCACGTCAACAAACCTGAATTTTCCTTCTTCAAGCTTGAAAACCGTGAGGTCTGCGCATGCACCGGGTTTCAAGGTTCCAATCTCATTCTGTTTGCCTAAGACCTCAGCCGGCTTCGTTGTGGAGGCTTCAACCACCTCGTCTAAGGAAAGTCCGAGAAGCAGAAACTTCGACATGGTGGTCGGCAGGTCATAGACTGGACCGTTGAAGCTTCCTACGTGAAGATCTGTGCTTATGGTGTCCGGTTTGATTCCTTGCTCCAACCCTTTTTCAGCTATTTCCCATACGAAGCTTCCAGCCCCGTGGCCCACATCCAGTATGACGCCTCGTTTGACAGCGTCGAAAAACTCAGGTTGAACCTTATAGTTTTCATCCAGCAAACCGTCGTGCTGCTCCACTCGGAGACCATGATAGAGATGTGTGATGATGTCTCCTTTCTTCATGTACCTAAGAGTTTCAGGTTGCAGATGGTTTTCAGCCATCAAGAAACAGTTAGCTTTGTCAGCGGCTTCCCTAGCGAGAGCCACCCCTTTTATTCCGTGATGCGCCCATTTTATGCCTAAGATTACATCCCGGTTTCTGCGGATCGCTTCCAACGTGTTTTCTATGTTGATGAACATCTCATCGCGGCCGGTTATGAGACTTGGCCATTTCAGGTTTCCCCGGCCATACTCGATCATGCCTAAGGATTCAATGTTCAACAAGGCGAAAATCTTTAGCCGGGAAGGTTCTATCACGTATTTCCTGAACCCTGTGAAGTTCAGCTCTCCTGTTGACCCTGCGTCCAAAACTGTGGTGCTTCCTTTTGCCAAACATATGAGCTCAGGGTCTACTGCGAGATGAACAATTCTGTAGCTGCAGTGAACATGAAGGTCAACTAGTCCGGGAGTAACGATCAACCCGGAGGCGTCTATGACGTGTTTCGCTCCGGCTGCGTTTATGCCTTTCCGAAGGTCTGTGATTTTACCTTCAGAGATGGCTATGTCTTTCTGTTCATGGATCTTCTGCGACGGATCAATCACGGTGCCGTTCTTAACGACGAGGTCATGCATTTCCCTCTATCCCTACATTCTTTGCTTGCTGCAAAATCTGCTTAAGCCTTTCCACAATTATCTTTTCTTCGCCTTCTTGGAGGCATTGAGGGTTAAGCGTTATCTGGTTGCCGGATTGAGGAGCATAAATAGGTGGATCACCGTTTCTCAGAAGACGGTTAACCTCGGCAGCTGTTATGCCTAAACGGTTCTCGTCAAAGGTTACGCGAGCCTTGGGCCATCCTTGAGCTGAATATTCATGTTTAGCCGGGTTCGGCATCACCCTTTCAACCTTCACCCCGTCTGACGGGAGCTCCCGGACGAAATACTGAACCGTTCTCTCCCAGGTTTTCCGGCGCGCCTGGACAGCTTCAGGCGTGTAATGCTGCAAGGCTACCACAAGCCCCACAATCTGTTCCTTGCTTACCTTCATAGGTCTCCCCACATAATGATGGGGACAGCCGTGAGCTGCGATGGCTTCTATCAGGTCCTTTCTGCCTATGATGAAACCGGTGTCGTTTGGTCCGCGGATGTCTTTCCCTCCGCTGTACGCAACTAGGTCGGCGCCGGTAGCCACTATCCCTGTGAGGTTTTCGATGGGAGGTAACTCTGCCGCTGCATCCACGATGAGGGGGATGTTGTGTTTTTTGCTGATCTTCACCATCTTCTTCAAAGCCTCCATGTCGCAGCCTCGCCTAGACGTGAAAAAGACAAAAGCCAAAGCAGCCGTCTTATCTGTTATCGCGCGTTCCACGTCTTCAGGGGAATATCCGTTTTTCGTGCCAACTTTAACCAGCTTCACACCGGGAATGGTTAGGTTCCGAGCATACACATTATCATGCATCAACGGGAGAACGATCTCGTTTTTGAAGCCTTCCGTGTACGGTATCTGCGCCATCTTCTCCGGGTTGTTACCCGTCATACACGCCGCCGCTGCCAGCACCAAGGCTGCAGCTGCCCCCGAGGTTACGTAGGCTGCTTCGGCGCCGGTTATCTCCGCTATGATCTCTCCTGCTCTTCGGTGAAGCTCTTCCATGTCGACAAAAGCTTTAGCGGCTTCGTTCATCGCTTCCACAACTTCGGGAAGCATCAGAGAACCGCCCAGAGTTGTTACGGTTGCCCATGCGTTGATGACTGGTTTGACGCCGAGCTTCCTGTATATGCTCATGAGTTGTTCTTCCGCGGATTCCTACTCGGGTTTGTAGGCTATGGCGTCTATCTCGATCATGACATCTTCTTCAGGTCTGGGAAGTTTTGAGACTTGAACACATGTTCTGGCTGGTGGAACCTTGAAGTAGGAGCTGTAAACCTCGTTCATCTCTGAATAGTTGTTCATGTCCGTGAGGAACACCGTGCATTTCAGAACGTTTTCAAGGCTGCTTCCTGCTTCCTCTAGCGCCGCTTTCATGAGGTCCATAACTGCCTTTGTTTGCTCTCTGATTCCGCCTTCAACCTGTTTTCCGGTTTTGGGGTCGTGGGGTCCGATGCCTGAAATAAAGATAAGGTTGCCGAGAACCGTTGCCTTGGAAAGCACCTTTCCCTTTCCTATTGTTTCTTTCCTCACAGTTGACATCCCATATCACCTTTCGACAGTATGCTCAATGACAGTATTTAGGCTTTTCAGACCAACCCAAAACGTGACTGCGGCGTTACCGAGCGGACGTTCTGCCGTCTTAATGTTCAAGTACACAGGCATCGAGCTTTAACCGGTGTATGTTGTTGGTGCTGAAAGGCGTCCATTTTCTCTTAACTTACAGGTGCGAACGCTGAATGTGATCACTGCTTCGTCTGGGGCAGACCAAGAGCCAGAGGAGTTTTCACGCTTGAACAGGTAAAGAAGACTCTTTCTGAAGCGAAAAGTCTGGGCACGGTTGAAACAGTTTCGCTGGAAGGCGGCGAACCTTTCATGTATTATCCAATCATGATCAGAGCCGCAGAGGAGGCTGCGAAGCTCGGGTTCCACGTGGAGATTCTTTCGAACTGTTATTGGGCGAGTTCTCCTCAAGACGCGGTGGAATGGCTCCACCCGTTAACCAAGGGGATGAATGTTAGTCTAAGCCTAAGCAGCGACCTTTACCACGGAGAAAGCTGGGAAACTGAACAGGTGAAAAACGCTGTGAAGGCTGCGAAAATCTTGAACATGAAGGTTACGGTCCTGTCTGTTAAGTACCCGAAGACGAAGATTCCATGCCCAAGCCAGATTCTAGGCGTCAAAGTAGGCTTAGGCGACCTTATGTACAAGGAAAGAGCAGCAGCTAACCTTGCAGAGGAAGCAGAGAAAAAACCTTGGAGCCTGTTCACAAAATGCCCATATAAATCTCTTAACAATCCGGGAAAGGTTCACGTAGACCGTTACGGTTACGTTCATGTCTGCCAAGGAATCTCAATCGGGAACACGTGGCAGAAACCGTTTTCAGACATAATTTGCGGCTACAAACCTTTTGAAAATCCCATCGTTCAACCCTTGATTCAAGGCGGTCCTGTGGCTCTTGTTCAGAAACACGGTTTGCCGCATGACGAGTCTTATGCTGATGCGTGTCACCTTTGCTATTCTGCTCAATGCATGTTGCGTCAAACCTATCCAAATATTTTGGCTCCGAATGAGATGTACGGAGAACACTGACAGAAGCGGTCCCGGCTTAACGTTCACGTTCAGCAAAAGATTAAGCTTGCGTTTTCCCTATTCGTTGTATGGTTCCCCACTTCATCTCTTTTCTATGGAGAACATCGAAGAGCGCCTTGAGTTTAATGAAGTTCCGGATCTCCTTGTACCCTACGACGAAGAGCGGAGAGTAAACTATGAGCCGCATGTCCTCGTCATCCATCAATATCGCGAGAAAACTGTACGTTGCCTGAAGTAGGATGAAGCCACCCATCACGGAGAGAACCTGCCACAGGTATCCCGCAAGCACCGCGGCGATTATGGATAAAATTGAAACAACCGAGGCGAGAGGAATGAAAAGCATGGATAACACGATGTACGGGAACGTCAAGTTGTGGACGAACCCGAATCTGGAGGATCTTAACACGTTTCCATGTTTCCGAAGCGTCTGAAACGTACCACGGTTCCACCTCAGCCTCTGCTTGTAGAAGTCACGCCATGTTGTAGGCGCCTCAGTGTAGACATGGGCGTCTGACAAAGCCTGCACAACCTTCCCAGTTTTCAGAACTTTAATCGTAACATCGAAGTCTTCGGTCAACGTATCTTTGTCGTAAAAACCGATTTCCTTAAGAACGTTTTTGCGGAAGGCTGCTAAGGGGCCGGGAACAACGGGTACGACACCGAATATGTCGAAGACTCTGCGGTAAATGTTCTCGTTGACGATGTACTCGAGCGCCTGGCATTTGGTCAAAAGATTCGTTCGGTTCAACACCTCAACGTTTCCTGCCACAGCGTTAACTGAAGGGTCTTGGAATCTTCTGACAATCGCGCGGATTGCTGTACGGCTGATTAAGCTGTCAGCGTCGCAGGTGACAATGATCTCGCCTCGTGCGAACAGTATGCCGGTGTTCAAAGCCACCGATTTTCCGCCTGCTTTTGGACGGCGGAAAACCTTCACCCCTCTGTTCCTGTACCTCATGGCTAGTTCATAGGTTCTGTCTGTAGAACCGTCATCCACGACGATAATCTCTTTTTTAGGATAATCAATCTCAAGCAAAGCGTCGATGCATCTTTCTATCACCTTTTCCTCGTTATGAGCGGGAACTATGATGGTGACAGCTGGCCAGTACGTTACCGGTTTGTTCTTAGACTTTTGTTCCAGATATTTATGATAGATGCTGAGAGGCAACGCTAGGAAGTTTGAGAAGAACTCTATGGTTAAAGCGGTCAACAAAATCGCAAGCACAGGCGAAAAATAGCCTAAATACAGTGTCAGCCAGCCGAAAACGAAGGGAAGCACAGTGGAGAGAACCGGCAGTATGTTAACAGCCTTCGAGGTTTCCAGGGTTCTTGTCCGCTTAGCTTTACTAGCCATAAAAAGGAAGTATAAGGCGGCTCCGGCGCCGATAGCGAGACAGATCCAAACAATGTTTCCCGGAATAAGGTAAACTATGAAGAAAAGCTCGAAGGCCAGCACAACCCCGGTTACTGCAATCTTCTTAAAGCTCACCGTTGTTCACCTCAAAACTGTGTTAGCACATGAATCGAGGCTTGCCAGCCTTCTAAACAGTTCTCCAACACTTTCCGTCACGACGGTTACGCTCATAAGATTTACGGATTCAAAAACAGATAAACCTGAAGCATCTCAGCTTACAAACACTGAACACTCCCAGAAAAACAGCGTTTACGTTGGTTCCAAGGACAGAAAAAGTGCTGTGGTTGTGTGAAAAGGTTCAAAAAAGAGGTTTTCCAGCGTGACACATAAAAAGGGATGATGGTCAACGACATCAATTTTCCGCTTGTTGTTTTCTAAGTGTTTCCATGAAGATATGTAAGAGGTTTGTTAGTATGCTCTCTACCCTGAATTTTTAGGCGAGGCATCTCGCTTGCGGTGTCCGCCCAGAGAAACTTCTGTGACCACACCTTATTTGTGGACTGTGTGGTGTGCCTGGAGAAAAAATTTTTTCTTTATAAATGTTCTTTCGTTTTCTTTCGATTCTTTCTTTTTCTGTTGGTTGCTTTTGATGGTGCGCTGTTTTGCGGCTGCTAAGAAGATGTTGCTGACTGGTATTTATGCCTGTTTAGCGGATGATGGAGTTGGAAGGATTTGGGGAAGGGTTCCAGGTTTTAGTGGACAAACAGGAGATGTGTCCATTAAACTTTTTAAGTGCTGGTTTGTACGACCAATAGTTGGGATATCTCTTGAAGATACTCTTGTTGACTGGGAAGTTAGCTGAGCCTATTGTTCATGCTGCAGCGCGGAAATGTCCGTCCCGTTATAAAGTGGATATACTTGTTATGCCGGTGGACGTAGCCGCGTTAGCAACTCTTGAATCAATATCTTCCTATTTAAAACACAGGATTCAGCCTAAAGATTACGATCTTATTATGGTGTCAGGTGCTGTTCAAGGCTCCATGAGAAAGGTTGAAGAAGCGGTAGGGATTAAACTGGTTAAAGGACCTAAACACGCCGTTGACATACCTACACTTTTAAGCATATGTGATCCAGCGGAGCTTTCGCCAGATATCCCTGCGGATATTCTTCTAGGTCACAAACTACGCAAATCCGTAAAGGCAACCCTCAAAAAGATAGAAACATCAATCGCCTCGAAACCTCACATAACCATCGGCGAGACGTTTGTTCCTGTAACTCCGCCTCCAATAAGGGTGATGTCAGAGGTCACCGATGCTCATCTTCTCACTGAAGAAAAACTGCTCAGCACAATCAGGAAACGCATTGAGGACGGTGCAGACATCATCAGCTTAGGGTTCCAACCCGGCGTTGCTAACCCAGAAAAGGTCAAACATTCCGTTAGATTGATCAAAAAAGAATATGATTTTCCCCTAGCTGTTGACTCCGTGATTCCAGAAGAAATTATTGCTGGTGCTAAGGCAGGAGCAGACATGATTATGAGTCTTGAAGCCGGCAACATAAAAAAGGTTGCGGACAAAACTCAACAAACACCTGCGGTTGTGATTCCATACGATTCTGAAGAACAGTTTTTCGCAAGAACCGTTAAAGATAAACTTAGACTCCTAGAAAGGAACATCAAAACCGCCCTTAAACATAACATCAAAAAAATCATCGCTGACCCTGTGCTTAACCCAATAAACTTTTCAGGAACAACAGGAACGTTTCAGTCTCTAACCGCTTACCATAGGTTCAAGCGCCAATGGCCAGAGATACCGATGTTAATGGGACTCTGCAACGTAACAGAGCTAATAGACGCTGACTCCTTGGGCGTCAACGCCTTGTTAACGATGTTTGCAGCTGAAGTAGGCGCTAGTATCGTGTTGGTTGCAGAAAAAAGCCCAAAAGCACAAGGGTCCACGGCTGAAACCGCCATAGCTTCGCAGATGGCTGCGCTTGCGTGTGAAAAGAAGACCTCCCCGATAGACTTGGGCGTTGACCTGCTGATGCTTAAGAACAAGAGAATGATTGATATGCCTTTAAATACTGAGGGCGCCGAGATAGTTAAAGTAGAAGATAAGACCGTAAAGCGTTCTCTGGATCCAGCTGGTTTTTTCACGATAGCCGTCAATTCTGAAGAGAAAACAATTGATGTTCTTTATTGCGGTGCAAAACGTAAGATTCTATTAAGAGGGAAGACGGCTAGCTCGATATACAACGAAATCTTGAGAAGAAGGCTGTTGTCAACGCTTTCTCATGCGTTCTATTTAGGTGTGGAACTTGGCAAAGCTGAAGAGGCTTTGAGAACAGGCAAAAACTATGTGCAAGAAGAGAAGCTCTTTGAACCGAGAAAGCCGATACGCATAGATGTGACAAGTGAAGATTCATGAAGGTTGAAGTTAGCTCATCTGCGAGGCTTCACTTCGGCTTTTACACGATATCCACAGGTCACATGGCATACGGCAGCATAGGAGTGGCAATAAGCGAACCAACGGTAACCGTGCAAGTAAGCCGGTTTGACGGGCTTAAGGTTAGGAACTTAACCCAAGTCAAGATTGAACAAAACGTGAAGGAAGTTCTGAAACGGCTGAAAATATCTGGCGCAGAAGTTACGATTCTGAATGCTATACCCAGACATTTAGGGTTGGGTTCTACAACTCAGTCTGAGCTCAGCATCGCATATGCGGTGTCAAAGGTTTACAGCAGAAGCTGCAGCATTCGACAGCTGGCTTTCATGATGAAACGAGGATGGGTTTCAGGTATAGGCACCGCCCTCTTTGAGCACGGAGGATTCGTACTGGACACTGGGCGCCTCTTAAAAAAGGGGAGAATCTGCGAACCTGAAAGCTCTGACGAACTGCCGAGAATAATGTACAGGAGCTCTTTTCCTAGAAACTGGTACTTCATTGTCGCCGTGCCTAAGGGAATCCGTGGGTTTGACGAGAGAGAAGAGAAACCGTTTCTTGAGATTCCTGAATCTAACCCTAAGATTGAACGACAGCTACATGAAGCTGTTCTGTTACATATGCTTCCAGCGTTAGCTCGCAAAGATGCTGAAACCTTCGGTAAAGCCTTAACCAAGGTGCAGCTGCTTGTTGGAAAATACTTTTCGAAACATCAGCACGGAGAATTCTGTTGCTGGGAAACTGAGCAGTTGGTTAAGAGTCTGCTTAACGGTGGAGCCTATGGTGCTGGTCAAAGCAGCTGGGGACCGACAGCTTACGGTATGATTGAAGGTCAAAAAAGAGGCGAGAACCTATTAGGGTACATGCTTAAGTCAACCGATAAGATTGGCGTGGAATCTGAACTTTTTATGGTTCAAGCCCGGAACCGTGGCTTCTCATGTAAACTTGTTGAAACCTAAACGGTTCATTCTTCTTTCTTATACGTCAGGCTAACGTAGTTCCGGTTTCCCTCGAAGAGCTTAATCTTCACAGCTGTGTTGAACTTCTCGTAAAGTTTCCCAGCGATGTCAAGAGCAAGATATTCCGTGGTTGCCTCGGGATAATTAATGACCTTAACGTTTTTACGGAAAGGCCCTGAAAGGCTGATGTCATCTGCGTCTCTTTCCGAAACTAGCATCTTATGGTCGTATTCTGCTAAAACTTCCTTCACAGCTTTTTTCAACAGCGCGAAATCCATAACCATACCGGTGTCCGGATCAATTTTTCCCTCGATCTCCACGTTCAAGCGAAATGTGTGCCCGTGAAGGTTTAAACATTTTTCTGAGGTGCCCTTAGTGTAATGAGCAGAGTCAAACGTGAAGCCTTCAACACCTATTTTTACTGTTTGCATTCCACCACTCTTCTGAGTGGTTTCTGCTATTAGAAGTCCTTAAAAAGCATAACGCTCAATTACTAGCGTTAGATGGATGAAATGAGGGCTTTAGGCATTGACCCAGGTACGCGAAGCTTTGACCTTGTAGTCATCGAAGAAGACCGCGTAGTGTGGGAAGACAGCATAGACACGGCGACTGTTGCAGAGAAGCCTGAAACAATAGTCAAATCCATCGAGGCAGCGGGTCCAGTGGACATCATAGCCGGACCCTCAGGCTATGGCGTACCGGTCACCTTTAACCGTGACGTAACGGACCCGCGTAGATTCGCTTTAGAGGTTCTTCTTCTTACAAGAGAGGAAGACTTGAAGCGGGGAATCAAACTTGGAAAGTTAGGAATACGGGTATACGAGGCGATAACGAAGGTTGCTGTGGAGCTTTGGCGTAGAGGTCTTCCACTGTGTTACATACCGTCGTGTATACTGTTGCCTACGATACCGGGTTTCAGGAAAGTTAACAAACTGGACATGGGAACCGCTGACAAGATGGCTGTAGCGGTGTTAGGAGTGTTTGACCAGTCGACTAAATATGACCTGGAGTACGATCAGGTAAGTTTTATGCTTGTCGAGTTAGGGTTCGGGTACAACGCTGTCATCGCTGTTGACAAAGGCGTGATCGTTGACAGCCTCGGCGGCACACTGGTTCAAACAGGATTCCTCACAATGGGCTCCATAGACGCGGAGATAGCCGTAATGGGACATGAATGGATCAGAAGCGACGTGTTTCACGGTGGCGTAGCTGACATCTGTGGCATGTTAAGCATGGATGACGTGCTTAGAGGATACGAACAAGGCGAGAAATTATGCGTATTAGCTGTTGAGTCGATGCTTGACGGCATCGAAAAATCCGTAAAACAGTTAACGTCATCTGTTGACAGCTTCAGAGAAATACTTATTTCAGGCAGGCATTCGAGACATCCAAAATTTAGAAAACTCGTTCAAGAAAGACTGAACAAAATAGCCCCCGTAAGAACCATAGGAACCCTTCCCGGAGCAAAAATCTCTAAAGAAGCTGCTCAAGGATACGCCATCGTGGGAGAAGGCATAAACGGCGGCGTCTTCAGCAACCTAGTGAAGCATATGCACATAACGGAGGCACGTGGAACAGTGTTAAACTGGGTTTTCCACCCGAGACTAGAAAACGCCAAGAAAAGACTTCTCGAAACATATGTTGAAACGGTAAAGAACCCCAAGCTCCTAAATATTCAATAATTCCCTCAGTTTCCTAGATAATTCTTCGTCACTAGTGACAACATGCACCCCTTGAATCTTCCCGAGTTTCTCTACGTTTTCCAAGTCGATGGAGCTTGGCGTAACCACCATTTTCTCCCAGCACCGAATAGCCTTAGGCGGGCACGCTGCCACGCATATTTCACAGCCTCTACACCGGTTATAATCGATTCTAACTGTTTCCCCAGATGAAACCACACGTATCGCGTTGTGAGGACAAGACTCCACGCAGAGAAGACACCCTGTGCATTTAGGTTCGTCAACACGGCAAGGCAGAGTCGTAACCGAGTTCTCAGCACAGTCTGCTGGTAGAATTATGACCGGTGTGTCCGATTTGAGCGCTTGGCTGGCTACCAACGTCGGCAACGTGTCAGCTATCCCATGCAGTATCTTCGCTACGCTGTTGGATGTCGCAGGAGCCACTGCTACAACGTCATAGCGGCGTAAGCTAACCCTTCCACCAAGCGGAACGCCGTCCTCCGTTATTCCGCTCCACGTGGTCTCTTTGTATATGCCGCCGTATCTTCCTCCGGAGGCAACGTGATTCAGCTTGTCCAGTACGCCGTAGATCCTAGCAACCTCTTCACCGGCTTTCGAGAGGGCTATTCCCAATTCGACCGTTGGATACGCCTTCTTGATGTTCATGAATGTCTTATGCACGCTGCGCAGGTGACCTCCAGCGCCTGTGATGCACCAAAGGATTTTCTTCATCGCTGACACCTAGCAATATGGTTAATGTCCTCCAAGTTCACTTTTCTGGTTCCGGGAGGCACGTTTGCTGAAGTAGTATATATCACCGAATTAGAACTCGTCGCAAGCCAAGACAACAGCCTGTAAGCTATGTTAAGCTTCTTTAGCTTATCATCCCAAGCAGCCACATCATGCCTTAGCCAAGGTTTAGATCTTCTACCCACAACCTTACCGAAATCCATACCTATTAGAATTATGGGTGACGCCTCGTAACCGGCAGCCATGAAAACCGCTCGGTCTCCATCCGTAAAACCTCCAAAATTCTGAAGCGGCGGAACCGGTTCAACCTGCGTTGTTCCAAGAACAAGCTTAGTTGCCGATAATATTTTCTTCACGTCTCGAAATATTCTGTCCATGTTGTCCCCATGCGCATGCACTATCATGATTGAACCTTTTCTTGCTGCGGATAAAATGGAGTCCATGTCTCCATCTAAATCTGTGACCACAACATGAGGAGCTACGCCGCTTTCAACGAGGACCTGCGTAGCCCCATCAGCCGTTACAAGGGTAAAGATTTCAGAAACGTTAGGAAACGTTCGCAACAGCCTTTCAACGCCGTTATCCAAACTTGGACCAGCCCCGAATATGATAACCGGTTTTTTGAAAAACAGTTTTCGAAGCGTATCTAAAGGAGGTTCTATACGGGATGCTTTAAGCATCCTCGCAAACATCTCTGTAGCCCTTCTGTCACGTGCCACATCGTAGCCCATGGCGTCCGCTATCTCAGCGTATTTTTCTAACCACGTTTCGAGAGGAATCAACGGTCCGCGGCTCCGTGACATAAATAAGCCGGTGAAACGGCTAACTAAATATTTAAGACGGGTCTCATAGTTGTCTTTTTCGGCAGGCTCCTTATCAAAAAATGAACCTTAGATTGTAGATTTTTAGACCCGTTGAAACGGTGAGTCTTTCTTCACGTTTTTTGACCTGAATAAGGCTTAAACCTAACAAAGGATGTTTTTCAAACATCGGATGGGACCAACCGGGTTTGAGAGGGTTTGCATGGAACTGAGAAAAATAGGCTTTTCAAAGTCAACGTACAGTGAAATAATCTTCAGCGTTAGACTAAAAGAACGCGTCAACGCTGCTCCTATGGGTGTTCTGCTGCATGACGAGGAGAAGGTCTGTCTGAAAATCTATAAAGGCGGAAAAACTTACGATATGATTCTTAACGGAGCAGAGGACTGCGTCTTAAACATCACCAGAGACCCAGTGCTCTTCTACAAAGCTGTTTTCGAAAAAGACAAGATCGCATATCATCCGGCTAAGCATGTGTCATCGCCTCGAATAAGCGGATGCAACGCATACGTTGAATGTTCCATTACCAACGTAACGCTCCACGAGAAATACATAGAAGCTGTTTTGAAGCCGCTTCTTATCGATGTTGCTGACGCATCCGTGAAAACCTATAACCGCGCGGGTCCAGCTATAATTGAAGCCTTAATATGCTACACGAAGCTTCCCTACGTCAAGGACACTCAAGAAGAAAAAGTTGAAGCCCTTACGAAAAAGATGCTCATATTCAGGGACATAGTTTATCACAGCACCAAGAACAGTATGCTTAGGAGAATAGCCTCCAAAATGCTCGAAGAACCAAGTGCAGCATCAAAACAAAAACCTGTAAAGCATCCCACGTAGAATCTGCTAAGCCTTAGACCTGAACATTATCCATAGATGCTTTATTTTGTTGCGGAACCCTTGAGAATAAAGGAAGAACAACCCGACGGTTGTCACCGCGGTGAAAAGATAGAATACTGGATCAGCGACCCCCATCAGTCTGGCACCTACCAGAGGTTCAGATGTGGTTCCGCCTAGGAATATCCAATGTTTAAGACCTATGAACGGGAGAAACACGTAGAAAGGAAGGTCAAAGACGCCGAAAAGACCAAGCATCTTCAATGTGACCGTCATCCAATGGTTAAACTTAACCTTCGCCAAAATCACGCCGAGCACCCATGCGGCAATGTTGGTTGTTAACGACCCGCCTAGAAGGAAAAGACCACGTGCGAAATCAGATGTTAACCCGGTTACTCTGACATATCCCAGAACAAACTGCGACGTCACCGCAAATTGAGGATAAAACACAAAAAAGGCTACTTGCATATACGCAAGCCTTCCCCCAACAGCTGTCCCCCACAAGAGGTGGCCAGCCTCATGCAGCAAATCCATCACAAACCCGGCTGGCAAAAACAGCGCTGAAACCAGCATCATCCTGTTCCGTGTAAGCATCAACCCTGCCTGCTGCATTTTATGGGCAAGAAACGTTATTCCAAGGCTGAACCCCGCCCAAAACAGCATGTCTAACACTAGGTTAGACAACATGAAACGGGTGGCACCGTTAACTGTGGACATAACCACCCGCCACACGAACGGGAATCCGTAATGATGTGACCCGATTACGGCGGCTTCAGGCGGATTCTCTACCAGCCCCGAAGCCAGTGCCAGCAGAATGCCGCAAGAACCAGTAAGGACCGATGTTTTCACGATTCTATGCCAAGCATTCAAGGTTCTCACGCGGCTTTCAGCCATACATCGTGTGCATTCCTCATAAAGCTTTTAACGCCCTTGAAATCATACAGCATACGGTGACGGAACGTAGGAGGATGAGTTGCCGTTGGATAGTTCTGAAGTTTATTATGTGAATGCTCATGTTCCTATCGAGTACATCCCTCAGGTTCCAGCTGAAAAATGGTACACCTACAGTCTGATTTATCAAACTAAGGAGTTAGCTGGGAAGGTTCTTTCGGACATTGTTTCCCCTGGAGACTCGGTTGCTGTGAAGATACATTTCGGCGGCAAAGTTGCATTTGTAAACCTAGCCATGGACATAGTGCCCCTATGCGACTGCGACCCGTTTCAAGGGGTGCCTGTGGTT
>PIYB01000021.1 GCA_003601835.1 Candidatus Bathyarchaeota archaeon | reverse complement strand
GAGCATCCTTACATCCAGGCTGAAATAGACGGCTTCACAGTTGACTTTGTTCCATGTTTCAAGCTGGAATCAGCTGACAAAGTCGTGTCATCCGTAGATCGAACGCCTTTCCATACGCTTTATGTTAAAAGCCGAATCACGGAGAAAACGAAGAATGAGGTTCGGCTGCTGAAAAGGTTCATGCGTGGAATTGGAACCTACGGAGCTGAGATAAAGATCGGGGGGTTCAGCGGCTACCTATGCGAGATTTTGATTCTTTACTACAAGAGCTTCGTCAACCTTTTGACGGCGGCTTCAGACTGGCGGAAACAGGAGATTATCGACCTAGAAGGATACTACACCAACAGAGAGGAAGACGCTCGAAAACTGTTTCAAGAGCCACTTATAGTCGTGGACCCCGTGGACAAATCGCGGAACGTAGCCTCAGCCGTAAAAGAAGAAAGACTAAGCGAATTCATCGCAGCCGCGAGACAATTTCTCAAAAATCCAAGTCTTAGATTTTTCTATCCTGAACCGGTCAAGCCTTTACCCATTGAAGAGATCATTCGAACAATGGACGCAAGAGGAACATCACTGGTCTTTTTGAAAACTGTTGCAGTACGAGCTGTGCCCGACGTGCTTTGGGGACAACTATACCGGTCTCAAAGAGCAATAGCCAAAACCATTCGCAGATATGGGTTCAGCCTTCTACGCGACGATGTTTGGAGCGACGAAAAGACGGCTATTGTCTTCGTATTCGAGCTTCATTCCCGTTTTCTTCCCACAGTTGAAAAACATCTAGGCCCACCGGTGCGGAAAAGAGAAGACTGCGAAAGGTTTTTGACGAAACATCTTGGATCAAACTTAACGTTGTCCGGTCCGAGAATAGAGGGAGACCGTTGGGTTGTCGAAAGAAAAAGGAGATTCACCGACGTCGTTGAACTTCTGAAAACGAACCTTGAAAACGAAGCGTCGAACACTGGGATCGCCAGCCAAATATCTAAGGCTTTCTTGTCCCAACTTGAAGTTTGGGTTAACCACGAAGTGAAGCATTTCTATTTAACGAATCCTAGTTTCGCCTTGTTCCTAACAGAATATCTTCGCGGAAAACCGAGATGGCTCCAATAACCTAGCCCGGCAAGAACACTGCTACAATATGCATCGGCTGTAAACAAGCGTCACGTAACCGTCAACAAGGAGAAAAGCACCGATGGAGAAGATCGTGCCCTTAAACCGGCTGATAACGGAGGGTTACGGATCGATCGTGTGTTATCCCAAATTTGACGCAGAAGAACTGAACAGAAGGCTCAAGGAGATGAAGCAACTGGGCATAAAAGCGCTGTGGTTCAAAGGGGAGAAGATGATCAACAACGTTCCGGTTCTTGGAAAAGGCTACGTAGGCATCGTTGTTCTTGCGGAAACCGCCTCTGAAACGATAGCCCTGAAGATCAGAAGAACAGATTCCGGAAGAACAGCGATGAAGCATGAGGCGGAGATGCTTCGGACAGCTAACTTCGTCGATGTCGGACCGAGGCTGCATGGCTTTACGGAGAACCTGCTTACGATGGAGTTTGTTGAAGGCCCGTTTCTTCCAGTGTGGATTGACGCCTTAGGAAACACTGAGGATGATAGGCAAAGGCTCCGCAAGGTTCTTAGGGACATCTTGGAGCAGTGTTGGCGGCTTGACGAAGTTGGCTTGGATCACGGTGAACTTAGCCGCGCGCCAAAACATATTATCGTACGTTACAGCGATGAAGCTTGCATTCTAGACTTCGAAACCTCAAGCGTGTCGAGACGGGTCTCAAATGTGACCTCTATCTGCCAGTTTCTTTTCATGAGGGGGAAGACGGTTGAATCCATAGCTAGAAGAATCGGAGCTATAGACGAAAAACGCCTTCTTTCAGCTCTGAGGACATACAAGAGAAACAGGAACAGACATTCCTTCGAGAAAGTCCTGAAGGCTTGCCGGCTTTAAAGCGTTGGGCGCCTTTTCCTCTTTCTCGCGTTCCTAA
The DNA here is from genome assembly GCA_003601835.1 of Candidatus Bathyarchaeota archaeon. Taxonomy (GTDB): domain Archaea; phylum Thermoproteota; class Bathyarchaeia; order Bathyarchaeales; family DTEX01; genus PIYB01. The sequence goes on along the minus strand of PIYB01000021.1, from coordinate 18,336 downwards.
CGTTTAAGCCTATCCAAAGAAGCGAAACGATGATGTAGCTGATAAAAAATGTTGAAAGGAAATCCAACAGTTTTCACCTTTCCAGTTCTGTTCCATCTGCATAATAAAAAGCCTTTAGAAACAAGTGTACGAATGTTAAACCTGTGTCAGAGAATAGGCTTACCCGTCTTTTCAACAGGTTCAGTCCACTCGTTCTTTCCGACGCTAAACGGATTGTGCCCTGCGTGCATATGTCCCAGAATGAAAAGACGGAGCCTTTCCCGATGCTTCAGCTCGCATTAGATGCCTAGTCGTTTGCTTCGGTGACGGGGAACTGGTTTCACCGCTTTCTTCTTCGCTGAATCGTAAACCAACCAGTCTACTACAGCAGCGGAAGCTAGAATACACAGTGCTAAAAAGATCAGCAGATTGAAGTCTAGGTTTGAAATGAAGTATGAAGCAAAAATGAGGATCCAAGTGACGGTCACCATTATCCAGATTGTTGGGGTTTCCATGCGTCCACCCGTATTTTGGTTATCGGATTTAGATCTCCCGTATCTCACATTTCAGCTTCTTAAAGACCTCTTCAACCTTCATCTTGTCCGTCTTTAAAGTATACAGAACTCGCCGAGTTCGAAGCTTAAGCTTAACAATGTCTTTCGTTCTTTTCACGGCGCAGTACTCGGCTTTCTCGGAAAGCTGAACGAACTTGTCCACATCAAAGACCTCAACAGGCATACAGGTAACCTCGCTTTTCTTGTGGTTTCAGCGTATTTAGATTACCGCTTCCTTCATATTTGTTTCGCCTAGAATTTCTAACTCTCAAAGCGACAACAGTTATCATCTTCCATTTTTTAGGTTAACAGAAACCTTGAAGTCTCTCGGTGCCAGATAACATATATCAATCGCTGAAAGAAAGATTGCCACAGAGAACATCTAAAAAAGATTTCACTTCAACCCATAAAGAATGAGAAAACGGAGCAGAGGCGGAAAAACGTGGGCTTCAGGTTCCTAGAGCACACGGCGGATGTCTACGTAGCTGCTTACGGGGAAACCTTAGCTGAAGCCTTCGAGAACGCTGCCTTGGCCATGTTTGAAACAATGACCGACACAGAAAACGTGAAACCCACAATCCGAAAAACGGTTGAAGCCGAAGGATTCGACAAGCAATCACTTCTCTACAACTGGCTTGAGAAACTCCTCTTAATATTCGAATTGGACAACCTGCTTCTTTCAAGGTTCAAAATACACACAATATCAGAATCGGATAAAGGTTTCAAACTTGAAGCCGAGGTTCACGGGGAACCCTTCAACCCGAAAAAACATAGGCAGAAAGTCGGAGTGAAATCCATCACATACCACCGCATGGAAATCCATGAAACCCCGAAAAAGACAACCGTAAAGTTCATCCTCGACATATAAAATCCTGCACACCTCGCAAAAAAGCATAATTGCAAGCAGCCAGCTTAAACCATGTTTGACAGAACTTCAGCTTTGTTCTCTACATCTCCACGTAGACGGTTTTTACGGCTGTCTTTGTAGGCGTTCAGCTAACAGATGGCCAAACCTCTTCGAGGTCCATCCCGGGGGTGGTCGTCGGCGGCCTTGCAGCGATTACGTTTCCGTCAATCTCAACTTCCGGTCCCCAAGCGAAGTTGGTTCCGAACAAACCGGCGTTGTGAAGAGTATGGCGTCCTCTTCCGATGGCTGAGACTATCCTTTTCTTTTCGTTAAACTTTTTGTAGTCAAAACAATCACGCTTTCAATCTTCATTCAGGTCTAATCATAAGTTACACGGATCAACAAGACATATTATGCGCAGGTTTTCGCCCAATCAGTTAAATAGGCGAACACGCGACGAAGCATTAAATGATGAAACGCCGAAATACTTGATTAACGATTCTAAGAGAGGCAGGTTGACAAAGCCTTTTGTCTTAGGCATCTCAGGCAGTCCCAGAAAGAACGGCAACACCGACATAGTTGTAAAGAAGGCTCTAGAGGTCATCAGCGAGGAGAAACAGGTTGAAACGATGTTCCTGAGGATAGCTGACTTTAACATCAAACACTGTAAAGGATGCAGAGAATGCATGGAGACCGGGGAGTGCTCCATAAAAGACGACGACTTCAACACTGTTCTTGAAAAGTTGAAGGCTGAACTCGTTGTTGTTGGAGCTCCAGTGTTCTGGTTCGGACCGCCCGGCGTCATGAAGGACTTCATCGACAGAACACACGGATTCTATACGGACCCCAGACACCTTGCGGGAAAGAAGGTAGGAATCATAAGCGTAGCCACAAGCTCAGGGTTTGAACCCCACGAAAAAATCCTTTCATAGATGAAATACTACGGAGCTGAAATCATCAGCAAAATCCGCATCTACGCCAGAGAAAAAGGCGAAGTCCTCCAAAGACCTGTAGAGATGGCTAAAGTCACCGAGTTCGCCAAGAAGCTCTCAGAAAGACTTTAGACCGCTTAGCATTTTCCTAGTTTTCCTTGTTCCCTGCGAAAAACATGATTGCAAAGCTGCTCGCTGACTCTTTAGACAAAAATATCCACGTTACACAACCGTTAATCTTATATCAAGACTAATGAGAACCTCTCGCACAACGGATTTTGACCTCAGAAGAGGATTAGTATGAGCTTAGTTGGTAAACGGATCAGGTTGGGCAAAATCTTCAAAGAGGACGGAAAGATATTTGTGCTCACCATGGACCACGGTGTGGACCTTGGACCCTTAAAGGTTTGGAGAACATAAAAGCCACAGTTAGAAAATGCCTAAACGGCGAATATTTGCCTGACGCCGTTCTGATGAACCCTTCCATGATAAAACTGTGCCACAAAGAGCTCATCGGCAAACTAGGGGTGATAGCACATCTAGACGGAACGGCGACCGTGATGGACCCCAACATCACCGATTACCGAATGTTCTCCTCAGTTGAAGAGGCCTTAAGGATCGGTGCTGACGCCGTTGCATCCATGGCGTTCCCCGGAACAGCTAGAGAATCAGAAAACTCGGAAAAGGTCGGCAAAATATCGCAGGAATGCGAAAAGGTGGGGATGCCGCATGTTTGTGAGGCTTTACCTCCTGAGATAATTGATTATCACTTCAAGTCTGAAGCTAAGCGGCGATGGCCCAGCGTGGAACACGTCAAGTTTGTGGACAGGGTGGCCGCTGAACTAGGAGCCGATGTTGTTAAGTCATACTATACAGGTGACCCTGACAACTTCAGGCAAGTAGTGGAATGCTGCCCTGTTCCGATCATTGTGCTAAGCGGGCCGGGAACAGGAAACCCCGAGGAACTGTTAGAGATTGTGGCAGACGTAATGGATTCTGGCGCAGCAGGAGTCATAATAGGAAGGAACATTTGGCAGCACCGTGACCCAGCTGCGATGATAAAGGCCGTAATGAAGATTGTTCATGAACAGATGAGCGGTGAAGAGGCTAAGAAGATCAATCAAGTAGAAGACAGCATTCAGCTGATTCGCCGCTGTATTCGTCGTGAACCAGGTGACGGCGCTGATCAGAAAATGTTCATAGATCCATGATTATGCGGTTAAAAGCATCATAAACATGGGTTAGAAAAACCGTTTGATTCCCAAAAGATAGGTGACTGTTTGGGAATGCTTAAGAATGCTGGTTTGTTATTTCTAGGCTAAGGTGAAATGCTGGTGAAGCCGAAGGTTCTTTTGCCGCCAAGCCTGAAACGGTATCGAAAGGCAGCCGAGATACTGGAGCCTATAGCAAGCATAGAGTATGTCCGCAGAGGAGATTATGAAAAGCATCTCGCAGATGTTGAGGGAATGGTAGGCTGGGGAATAAAAGAGGAGACTCTTCTTAAGGCGCCAAAGCTCAAAGTGGTCGCCAGGCACGGGGTTGGATACGACGACTGCGACGTAGAGGCGATGACAAAACACAAGGTTTACCTAACGCACACCCCCGGCGTGCTTTCGGACTCGGTTGCAGACATGACCCTGGCGCTTATTCTGGCCTGTAACAGGAAGATAGTTCAAGCCGACAAATATGTGAGGGAATCATGGGCTAAGGGCCCAGCGGGGTACCCTGAACACGGCGTCGACCTGAAAGGAAAAACAATAGGAATAATCGGTTTAGGCAGGATCGGATTTGAGGTTGCGAAAAGATGCGTGAAAGGCTTTGACATGAAACTGGTGTATTACGATGTGAACCGTAATGCAAGAGCCGAAAAAGAACTGGGAGCCGAATTCAAAACGCTTGAGGAGGTTATGAAAACATCGGACTTCATCTCGGTTAACCTGCCGTTAACCCCTGAAACCCGCGGCATGATCACTGAAAAACATCTTAGGTTGATGAAGAAGACGGCTTACATCATAAACACGGCGAGAGGACCGATCATAGACCAGAAGGCTCTTGTCAAGGTTCTTTCTGAAAAAGCCATAGCAGGAGCCGGGTTGGATGTCTTCGAAAAGGAACCTGTGCCGCTGGATGATCCATTGTTGAAGCTTCAGAACGTGGTTTTAACCCCGCACATGGCGTCGGTGACCTACGATGCTAGGGAGGCTATGGCCATCTGCAACGCTGAAAGCATAGCAGCTGTTCTGAGAGGCGAGGTTCCGCCGCCTAACGTGGTCCCGGAGCAACAAGGAATGATCTTCAGAAAATAGAAGCCGTTTTTCACCTTTTCTTCTCACGGATAATTTCTTCTTCACCGTTATGCTCTTTGAGCCTAGTTTGCTTATTGAGTCTCAGCTGGTTTTAGGGGATAAGAGTCCATGCGGCTGCTAGGGCACCATATTCTGCTTTTTTTCTGTCATCTGCGCTTCCAATTATGATTACGTCGTTTTCTCTTAGGTTCATTGCTTGCGTTATCTGGTTGAACGATTCAGGATAGTCTTTGGAAACATCTGTGCTCACAGCGGGTATGATGAGCTTACCGTTCTTGAAAACCAAGGTTATTGCCCCTTTTGCTCCAACCCTTACCGCTGCGTCTCGTTGCTGTAAACCGTCTTTAACTTCTTTGCTGCAGCTTCTAATTAGAACCGCAAAGTTGAATGGTGCTAACGTTAACTCGTTCTCTTCAAGCCTTACCCTTTGGGGCATGACACATAATATCTCGCGCCAAAGCCTTCTTCCTTTCTCAGTAAGAGAACAACCGCTTCTAGAGGTTGCTATTAAGCCGGAGTTTTTCAGTCGCTTAATTAATGTTCGAACGGCTCCGCTTCCTATCTGCAGTTCTTCTGAAAGTTTTCCTCTTCCCACGGATCCCCTTTCTGCGATAACCTCGATTGCCTTAAGCAGATCGAAAACTGTGAAGGATATGAATGGTCCAGGAGCCTCCGGGAGAAGCAGATCATTCAGAAGATTCTTGATCATTTCTGAAACACTTGGAGACCTTTGTAATCTGGTTGTTTTATCTTTGATTTAATGTTTATGTGGCAACCTTTACGCCTAACACGGATCATTCACATAATGCCTAAAGTCGCGCATTAAGAGAAACAAGTTTCGCCGATTCCCAAATGTTTTGTATCAACCTAAACCAATGCTCATAACTTTTAACACATCTCTTCATAACAAAAAACATATTGACCATAATAATGGCGTCAGTTACCTCTACTATGATCTATGTCATCAGAAATTCTTCTCCGCATGCTATCAAGGTCAGCATAACTTTTGGGGTTGCGTTCACCGGTTATATACAGAGGCTGATGTTACAAACCCGTCGACTCCCGAATTGAAGACCCTGACAGACAGCGGATTACCAAGAGGATTACGCTCTTATCAGCTAGTATCCTGCGTGTTTCCACAGAGATTAACAGGATTACAGACAAGCGAACACATGTTCCGCTCCAAGTAAAAGCAAGGCTTCTTACGTTGCATAATACAATTGAATGCTCATCATTCTCAGCGAGAAACAGTTCCTACCACCAATTTTCAACCCTGATGTAATCAAAAACGAAACACGGAACAAAGGATCTACTTAAGAAATGGCGGGCCCGCTGGGATTTGAACCCAGGGTCTTCGGCTTTCCATCAGCCATTAATCTTTAGAGGGCCGACGCGCTGTCCTGGCTACGCTTCCCGAACGAGGGCTTTTGTTACCCGCGTTTCACGGGCCCTTTCTCGTCCCAGCGGGGCTTGCGTAAAATAGTGGACACCGTGATTTAAATTTGATGTTGGTAACCTTAGTTGTTAGGGGTTCGTTTATTCCCGTTGAGTCATGAAGTTTTTTAGTTTCCGTGGTATTGTTGCTGTTCTGAAATGGTAGGTGAAGCATAATATGTGGAAGTATCTCTGCACCCTGATATTTCCTTTGGAGAACCTTTTTCTCATTCATGCATTGCCAAGGCAGCGACGCTTTTTGTGTACGTTCTTCTTTTATCGGAATGGTTCGCACATATATCTGTAGAATAGATTCATTGTATAACAGCATTTTTCACGGCGAGAGATATGCAAGGCTCTGCGCGGACGGTTCTATTGGAGAAAATGGATGAAGAACGTTTCCTTAGGTTTCTAAACGAAGACCGCGTTCGGCATATCTTCGCTATTTATGATCTAAAAACGCTAGGGAAAAAGACCAAGTTCTGGGTTTCGTTTCAGAATAATGAGATAACCGGTTTCCTCTTCGAATACGACGAGAAAATAATACATACACATGGAACCCCGAAAAGTGTATGTCGTCTTCTAGACTTTGCCAAGATAAATGAACCCGTGTTCATTATAGAGCCCCCTCATCTGCCCGTTGTCAGCAAGGTCTTCGAACCTGTCCAAGCGTTGGACCCATTCAGCAAAGGAAAAACAACCATCTTCCTAGTCATGAAGACAGACATAGCCGCCTTCAAACCCGTTTACCAGCATCCTGCCCGAAAGCTGAGCTTCAAGGACCTCAAAGAAATCAAGAAGTCTCTGGGAGAAGAATACGAGAAAAGAGCTGAAAAGGCCATGCATACTGGTTTTGCGTTCGGAGCTTTTTATGAGGGTCAGCTCGGGTCATTCGCAGCTGCCCCAGAACTGTTGGACGATCTGGCTTTAATCAGAGGCGTCTACACGGTTCCTTCGTTGAGAAACAAAGGATTAGCTACGTCTGTATGTTCAGCTTTGGTTGAAGAAATTATCCGAATTGGTAAACAACCAATGCTCTGGGTTGCTGAGTCTAACCTGCCAGCAAGAAGAACATACAGAAAACTAGGCTTCAAAAGGACCGGTCACGTCCTCATAGGGTTCAAAGCGAGAAGATTGCAAGTGTCCTGTACTGTGGGATGTCACGAAAATCTTTCCAAGCGGACATAGTTCCAAATTCATATGGAAGGCACCCTAAAGAAAAAAGGCATACTGTCAGGTTATCTGTGAACCTCCGTTATTCACAGACATCTCGAACCGATTATTGTCAGGAAGGAAAGGGCTCATAAAGGAAATATATGAACGCCTCTCATTAGTGAGATCTAAGTTGTTACTTGACGTTTATGAGGTGAACCGTTAAATGGAAATCCGGTGGGACCCAATTCTCGCTCAATGGATCATAGTTGCGGGAAAAAGAGGAAAACGTCCCCTGCTACCTGAAGGTTATTGTCCTTTCTGCCCGGGATCTGAAGAGGTGCCTGAAAAAGGCTGGACTGTCCTGAGTTTGCCGAACAAGTTTCCGGCTTTGCGTCCTGACGCGCCCCCGCCTGATATCAAATACGACCGTCTGTACAGGTGCAAGCCAGCCAAGGGGGTTTGTGAGGTTATTGTCTACACGCCTCAGCATAACGCTTCGTTGGCTGACCTGAGTGTCGAAAACATCAAAGCCGTCATAGACTTGTGGACCAGCCGGTTTGAGGAGCTCGGAAGCCTAGACTATGTGAAGTATGTCTTCATCTTCGAGAATAAGGGACGTATCATCGGAGTTACACTTGACCATCCTCACGGTCAGCTTTATGCTTTTCCGTTCATTCCAACCTTGATACGGAGGGAGCTGGCTTCCAGCAAACAATATTGGAGACGGACCGGAACATGCCTTTTCTGCACAATAATCCAAAAAGAACAGAAGGATGAGGTTCGCGTTGTCTGTGAAAACGAGGACTTTATCTGTTTTCTGCCGTTCTTCGCGCATTGGCCCTACGGCGTCCACATATACCCGAAAAGACACAGAGAAGCTTTAACCGATTTGACTGAAACGGAAAAAGTTTCGTTCGCGGCTATTCTGAAAAAGGTGTTGTTGAAGTTTGACAACCTTTTCAACATGAGTTTTCCGTACATGATGGTGCTGCATCAAAGACCGACAGATGGGAAACCTTACCCCTATTATCATTTTCACGTTGAGTTCTATCCGCCGTACCGAGAGAAAAATAAAATCAAATATTTCGCAAGCGTCGAAACAGGCTCGGGAACGGTTACATTCGATTACACTCCTGAAATGAAAGCTAAGGAATTAAGAGAGACTCCTCCCGTTTAACATGGAAATAGTTCAGCTTTAAAGCCTAGCTAAAAAGCATGAGATGTAGAGAAAACTCGGAAAGGTGGTATGCAGATGGAAAACTGGGTAGCTATTTCTTCTCCCGGGAGAGCTGACTTTCTAAACACACATCAGGATTATAAAGGCTTGCCCGTTGTTCCTGTTGCCATCAACCTTCGGATGCATCTTTACGGCGAGCTTAGGGATGACAAGAGTTTTACGATTAAATCGTTTGACCTTGAAAAACTTAACGAGATGTCTACTGATTCCTTCGAGATAGGAATCAACGAGATGAAGGAAGGAAAATTCTTCGGCAACTATTTCCGCGGGGTCATAAATGTCCTCGTAAAGAAAGGATTCGCGGATAAGCTCCGCGGCATGAACATATCCATCAAAAGCGAGATACCTGTAGGGTCAGGACTGTCAAGCAGCGCAGCGCTCGAGGTTGGCTTCACCGAGATGTTGAACCATGCTTGCCATCTTGGTTTAGGAAGAAAGGACCTTGCGGAAATAGCGTTTACTGCGGAAAACAAGGAGGCGGGAATCCCGTGTGGAAGGCTGGACCAGTATGGCGTAGCCTTCGGCGGCATAATAAAGCTCGAGTGCAGACCTCCGTATAATGTTGAGCCTTTATCTTTCAAGGATTTGACCTTTGCTATTGTTGACTCTGGGATAAGACATTCCACGGCGGACATCCATCCTAGGAGGCAGGAGGACATAAACCGGGGACTCAAAGCCTTAATGGAGAGCTCTAAGGTACCTCAAACATTGAAAAGGAAGCTGGGACGAAAATTCAACGAGCCGGCATGGGAAGAAATAAGGGAAGAAGAGCTCAAGGATTTTCTTTCAATTATGGACGATAAGGCAAGACGCCGAATAATTTTCACCCTTCGAATGCAAAAGCTAACCGAGTTCGCTCTCAAGGTTTTACGGCGAGAGAAAATCAGCTCGAAAGAGGTGGCTCTAAACCTTGGAGAAGACAGATTGACAGCTATAAAAAATACGCCTGCCGCAGAACGAAACCACCGCATCCTCGGCGAGGTGATGAACGATCAACATGCATTGCTGAGAGACCTTTATGATGTTAGCCTCCCGAAACTTGATGAGATCTGTGTAGCTGCTTTGGAGGCTGGGGGCTACGGCGCTAAGATATCTGGAGCTGGAATGGGTGGAAGCATCATAGTCCTAGTCAAAAACGAGGAAGCTGGAAGAAGGGTTGTCGAAGCCTGTTTGGATGTTGGTGCAAGATGCGGCTGGGTGTCAAAGGTTGGAGAAGGAGTTAGAGTAGAGAAACCTGCATCTCGCGTAATGTCGTGATGTGTCTAGGCTTTCTTGTCTGTGTTTGTTTACGCATATCTGTTCATCGGATGGTCCCCAAAACCGTTATAAGATATGGGTTTCAAAGCTGTTTGTCAACCGATGGAGGCAAGATGCGTTTCAAGCTTTCTGTTCAAAGTGCAATTTTCCGTTTTTATCCGTTAGAACCTGCTGTGCAGAAGATTGCTGATGCAGGGTTTGACGGGATCGAACTGTGGGGCGGACAGTTTCACGGGTACTACCTTGACTTTTTGGCTGAAGGCTCATCTTTAGCGGATAGAAGGCTCGACGGTGAAAAAGATCGCGTTTGTTAAGAAACTTGTTGACAAAGCAGGATTGGAGATCGTTTGCTATACTCCTGAACAATGTTTTTACCCCATCAACTATCTTGCAACGGACATTTAGCCGTTCAGTTCTGAAGAAAACCGTACAAAAAGCCTGAATTGTTTCGAGCTTTCCATCGATATTGCAGCCGCGTTAGAGACACGGAAAGTTGTGGTTACCACTCCGTTTTGGCTGTGGAAGAAGGGTGAAAGCGGAGGGTTCAGGATGATGAACAAAGTTGAGACGCTTAAAAAGGCTGAACAGATTCTGAAAGAGCTAACGGATTACGCTGAGAAGAGAGACGTAACCTTGTTGCTTGAACCTCTTTCGCATCTTGAGACAACAGCTGTTGAGACGCTTGACGAAACGGTTGCCACGTTAGACGCAATAGATTCACCGAACCTTCAGGTTATGCTTGACACGGGGCATATTAACATAACCGCGACCAAGCTAGGGCGAGACCCAACGGAATACTTGATTGAGCATGTAAACAAGTTGAACGGAAGAATTGCCCACGTGCATATTGATGATAACTTCGGCGATGTTGACGCTCACCTAGTTCCAGGCGAAGGAAACATCAACTTTAAACCATTCTTGAATGCGTTGGAACAGAATGGATACTCAGGGTATCTGTCCATCGAATTGGCGGTTTTTGGAAACTATCCGATTCCGCCAACGCCTGAAACCCTCATAAGAAAAAGCCGTCAGTTTTTAATCAACGCAACCGGCAGCTAATTGAATGCTAGGCATTTTTTATTCTTGGTTTCCATGTAAAGTAAACTCTCTTTTCGTTTTGGCTAGAGAGACTTTTAAAGAAAAGCAGGTGTCTATTTAAATAGGGTAAAAAGAATGGTCACAAACCTGCCGGCGGAAGCCAAGGCTAAATGGGCGGAGGTTGTAGCCTGCCGGTCGAAGCCTCAAAAGATAAAACTGATGCGGGAATTCATCTCACTTGTCCCTAAACACAAAGGAACAAACAAGCTTCTTGCACATGTAAGGAGACGAATAGCAGCTCTGGAAAGAGATTTGGAGAAGGCGAAAGCCCGCAAGAAAGGAAGCGGTGGCAGAAGAAGTTTCTCGGTTCCCAAAGAAGGAGCTGGGCAGATAATCATCTTAGGTCCGACGAATGTTGGGCGAAGCAGCTTGTTGATGTCCCTAACCAACGCTAAGGTTGAAGTCAGCCCAGTGCCTTACGTAACCCGAAAACCCGTCATCGGCATGTTGCCTTACATGGACATACAGTTCCAGCTTGTTGAGGCTCCCGCCCTGGTTCAAGGCGCAGCTGACGGCAGAATGAATGGACCGCAAATTCTCGGGTTAGCGAGGAACGCTGACGGTTTGGTTCTAATGGTGGACCTAGCAGCAGATCCAGTTGAGCAGTTCCAGATGATGCTGTCCGAACTGGAGCAAGCCGGCATAATGGTTGAGAAGTCTGAAGGAGAAGTTGAGATTGTTCGGCGAAGCGCAGGTGTAGGCGTGCAGGTGGTCGGAAGCGGGATTCTTGTCGATTGCACCGTGGACGACATAAGAAGAATGTTCAGGAACTATAGGCTGAACTCGGTTTTGGTGAAGATTCGTGGAAAAGTGACGATGGACGACATTGAGAACGCCCTTTTCTCAAGCACCGTGTATAAGCCGGCTGTTGTTGTCGCTAACAAGCTGGATGCGCCTGGAGCTGAACAGAATCTCATGTACCTAATGGAAGCCATAAAAGACAAGAGCCTTCCAGTTTTAGCGGTTTCATGTACGAAAAACCGAGGTTTGAAGGAGCTGGGAGAACTCGTCTTCGGCATGCTTGGTGTGATCCGGATATACACGAAGGAGCCGACCGCGAAGGAGCCTTCCCCGAACCCTGTGGTGGTCGAAGACGGGTCAACCGTTATAGATGTAGCCAAAAAACTGCACAGTAAGCTTTACCGGAAATTCAGGTATGCCCGTATATGGGGTCCAAGCGCCAAGTATCCTGGGCAGAAAGTTGGCTCCGCTCATAGGCTTAAAGACAGAGACGTATTAGAGATCCACTGAGTGTTCACGTGTTCCTGCAGCCTTTACAGCAGTTTTTATTCATCCAGATTCTGTGTTGATATTCGAAGCGCCTTCAGGAGGCTTTTGCAGCCTTCGAAGGTAACCTTTCCTCCCCAAACGATGTCTTCTCTCGCCGGTTCAATTATGAGATCTTTGTACATTCCTGAAGGATTCAGCAGGTAAAAGGCTTGGATAACAAAAAGCAGCAGGTTCAGGTCTCTGCTTGTCACACCGCGTTCCAATGCTTTGCTCTGGCGTTCAGTTAGATGAATCCTCTCGCGTAAGGCTTCCATTATTCCTTTTTTATCCTCGTCCATAACGCTCAGCAAGTCTGAAAGGGTTATCCGTTGTTCCTTCAGATAGTTTTTCAGGACATTTCTGATGTGGATATACTCTGTTCCGGGAGACATTATGTTCTCTCCTCTTCGGAACCGTTCTTTGCGTTTACTGCTTAGTTGTAACGGTTCCTAATAGTCATATTTGGATGTGTCCCTGATAAACACCTTTGTATGCAAAACAACTATGTCTTAAATCCACAATTACAGACCATATTAATCGTTCACAAATCCTATGTACATATTTTTGTATAAATTTTTTTGCCAACACAAAAAAGGAGAGGGTTAAAGAGGTTCTCAAGACTTCTTCGCTCATAGCATCATATTACCATATCCCTCATTTTTTCCTGAGAGATTTACGTGCTCTTTTAAACATTAAATTCATCAGGCTATGTTAAGTTCTTTCCACTTTCCTTCAAAGGTATAAACAGCCAGCAAACGTAGCATTACGGTTATGCATTTTGCAAGCGGATGAAAATGGTTTCCAGTAAAAGTAAGAACATGCCTTTGAGAGCAGGATCGTGCGTAAAGAGATTTATTTTTGATGATCAAATATATAACACGCATTGGTTCTAGTACTGTTAGGAGACTGTTACTTGTCTGATCTGGATGAACCTCGAGTTCGCTGTCCAAGCTGCGGTAAACTTGTTCCCGCAATGAAATACTGCATATACTGCGGGGCAAAACTGCCACAAGCGTCTCCGCCAATTATGAAACCGCCGCAACGTATTCCCCCGCCTTCCCTTCCACCTGTTATTCCGCCCCCCGTTCAGCCTCCGAAACGTGCTGCTCCTCCCCCGTATGCGATGGGCGTGAAGGATGAAATAGTTAATTTGATGTCCGGGATCACTGCGCTGTACATGAGGAAGATCTCGCTGCTTGAGTTGCTTCAGTCTGAGCAAGTTTCAGAGAGGGTTTTTCTCAAGCTCTATAAGGAGTACAGCGGCAAGCTGAAGGACTTCTTGAATGCTCGTGCTGCTAAGACGGAGGAGTTGAGGAAAAAACTGGAAGAAACGAATAAGCGTCTCAGCGAGATCTCCATGAATCTTGAGGAGCTTGAGGTTCGTCACAAAGTAGGTGAGGTAGACTCCAACCTTTACACGCAGAGAACTGAGAAACTGAAGGCTGATGAACGTGAGCTTATCGAGCAAGCAAAAATTCTCAGAGCAAACATAAATAGCTTGGAAAATCTTCTCGGTGATAAAAGACCAAGCGAGATCCGAGATCTTGAAACGAATTTGAGGACGTATCAGAGTACATTGGAGAAGATGGTGAAGCAGGGCAAGATCACGGAGGAAACCTTTAAAGCTGTTAGACCTGACATAGAAAAGATGTTTTTAACCCTTGGTTCGCTCATTAAAAGCCTCAAAGAGAAGGACAGAAACCTGAGGGAACAGTTGGAAACGCTTCAAACTAGGTATAAACTCAGCGAGCTCTCAATTGAAGAATACGAAAGAAGGAAAAAGGAGATTCAAACAGAAATAGATAAGCTTTGGGCATAATGTTCGTCTTCAACTTTTGATCGCGTATCTTTCAGCTAAACTCTGCGAATTCAGGGGCTTAGCCCTTTAATCTGCAATCCTAAACATAGGGAGGGGGTCCACGATGAAGTTTCAAGAATTGTCTAATCTTCTCGAGCAGCTTTCACACATAACTAAGCGCACCTTGATGACCGACATGGTTGCAGATTTCTTGAAGAAATTGAAGGAAGACGAGGTTGAACCGGCTGTTTCGATGATGCTTGGACGACCATTCCCAAAGTGGGACCGGAGAACTTTGGACATTAGCTGGACGACGATAAGCGACACAGTGAAAAGGTTGTCCCGAACTGATTGGAAGGAGTTTTCTGTCGCCTTCCGGGAAACGGGTGACATAGGATCAGCAATCCAAGCTGTGTTTGAGAAGAATAAGATTCACAGGCAGATAACCCTCTTCGAGTCTTCTTTGACAATTCTTGAGGTTCGACGGCTCCTAGAAGCCATTGCTGCAGCCACGGGTCATGGTTCCCGGGAACGGAAAGAACGTCTCACTGAATCTCTTTTTAGCCGAGCTACCCCGGTTGAGGCTAAGTACATCACTAAGATAATGATCGGTGAGATGCGAACCGGTTTTCATGAAGGGCTCATGGAAATCGCTGTTTCAAAGGCTTTCTCTGTTCCTCTTAAAACGGTTCAAAAAGCAGCTATGCTCGTAGGAGACATAGGTGAGGTTGCCGCCATATGCAAGAAAGAAGGCGTAGAAGGGCTTTCAAAGGTTAGCTTAAAACTGTTCAGACCCATTAAACCCATGCTTGCCCAGATGGCTGAGAACACGGAGGAGGCTTTGAAGGAGCACGATGGAAAAACGGCGTTCGAATACAAGCTCGACGGTGCGCGAATCCAGATTCACAAGTCTAATGGCGACGTGAGGATTTTCAGCCGTAGACTCAGCGATGTGACCAAAAGCCTGCCTGAGGTCGTAGAGATCGTCCGCCGCGAGGTCCGGTCAAAAAGAGCGATTCTAGAAGGCGAGGTCATAGCTTTGGGTCGAGATGGGAACCCGTTGCCCTTCCAGCATCTGATGCGTCGTTTCAGAAGAGTGTATGACGTCCAGAAGATGACCGAAGAGATTCCGGTCAAGCTGTACCTGTTCGACGCAATATATGTTGACGGCGACAGTCTTATTGACGCTCCTTACGTTGAAAGAAGGAAGAGGCTACAGGAAATAGCTGGAAACATTCCTTTGACGAGACAGATTGTCACTGGAGACCCGCAGAAGGCTGAAGAGTTTCTAAAAGAAGCCGTGGACGAGGGGCATGAAGGATTAATGGCAAAACGGTTGGATGGTCCTTACACGCCGGGAGTCCGAGGTAAACACTGGTTCAAGATAAAGGAGACTCTTGAGCCGCTGGATCTAGTTATAGTTGCAGCTGAATACGGGTACGGTAGAAGACACAAATGGCTGTCAGATTACCATCTTGCGGCAAGAGACGGGGAAACCGGGGAATTTGTTAGGCTGGGGAAAACCTTCAAAGGGTTAACGGATGAAGAGATGGAGCGGATGACTGAGCGTCTAAAGAAGATTGCGGTGGAAAATAAGGGACACCTTGTTGTCGTCAAGCCGGAGATAGTTGTCGAGGTAGCTTACAACGAGATTCAGGAAAGCCCCCGTTACAAATGTGGGATGGCTCTGAGGTTCGCCCGTATCACGAGGATACGGGAGGATAAGGGTCCTGAGGAGGCTGACACGATTCAAAGGGTGCGTGAAATATACGAGAGACAATTCGAGAAGAAGGCGAAGCTGAACCATTAACGCATAGTAGGAGGCTAAAGACCTGTGACACATGACACCGTAATCGTGTGTAGCAAGCAAAAAGTTCATCTACGTTTACCGCAGCTGGTTTCTTCTGCTGGTTTCAGCATCAAGAAATGCCGTCTTGTCCTCGTTAAGCCGAACGTGTGCGGGTTTTATCATCCGTCACTGGATCTTCTCTCATCCTTGATTCGGTATCTATGCACATATGCGGATGAAACAGTGATAGGTGAAACAGCGAGTATGGTTCATACTCCGGAAAGACAGTTCGAGAAACTTGGTATAAACAGCCTTGCAAGACTGTCTGGCGCCCACGTGAGGACGGTGAATCTTTCCCGCGAACAAGTTTTCAAAGTCAAGGTGCCTAAGCCTCACTGCTTGAAGGAACTGGAACTGCCCGAGTCGGTGGTGAAGGCAAACATCATAGTTGATGTCCCGAAAGCTGGAACCCACGGCACAACCGTCATCACAAACGCTTTGAAGAATCTGTTTGGACTTCTCCCTCAGAAACACAAGTATTCTGTATATCACCCTCTTGGGATGGACAGAGTTATCGCTGACATCGCCCAGGTAGTAACGCCACAATTGAATATTATTGATGCCGGTGAAAACGTTCTAATCGGAACCGACCCTCTAGCGGCGGATGTTGTGGCTTGCGATTTTCTAGGCATAGACCCCTTGAAGGTTGAACATTTAAAATTAGTGTCCCAAGACCGCGGAGAAAGCCTTGAGGATTTTATTGAGGAAATAAAGATTGCAAGGTTCTAGACTGGTTTAAGCATATGAAAAACCGAGATGAGTAAGCGGCAATCACAACTTTTTAGTGGGACAAAACGGTATAGAAAGCGTGGTGGCGACTAGGCAGTGTTCGATAAAACGGTGTTAGCTGCGAAGGCGTTGACAAGATCTGGAGCCTTGAAATTTGGGGATTTCAAGCTCAAGTCGGGAATGTTTAGCCCATATTATGTTGACTTAACGTGTCTTCTGTCTTCGCCGGAGGATTTCGAGTATATAGTTAACTTGGTCGCTGAAAAACTCAAGTCGATTTTGTCATCGAGAGAAGTGGATAAGCTGGCTACAATTGAGCTTAAAGGTGCGCTTCTGCTTCCTAGCGTAGCATGCAAACTTAGAATGCCTTGTGTAATCGTCAGAAAAGAATCGAAAACCTACGGTGTGACCGGTAGAATAGCAGGCGGGGAAATAAGTAAAGGCGACCGTGTAGTGTTCTTCGACGATGTGGTCACCACCGGCGGATCGAAACTTGAAGGCATTAAACCGATTGAGCAGTCAGGAGGAAAAATCGAGGGCATCATCGTCGTCGTGGATAGGGAACAAGGCGGAAAAGAACTGCTTGAAAAACAGGGATATGAAGTCTGGTCTGTGACAACAATTACGGAACTTGTGAACGCCCTTCTTTCAGCAGGAACCCTAGCTCGCAAACAAGCTGAAAAGATTCTCGCATACATAAAGAAAAAATGAAGAACTGAACGAAATCCATTCTGAATGATCTATGCGTCTTGTTCGGCTTTCTTGTTCGAGGCTAAAGATTATTCCTTTATTTCCTGTTTGCTCAACTCCATTGCTGAGATTTCCTTAAGCGAAAACGGTCTCAGCCTCAGCCTCACCTTGAAACGCACAGGCTGAGGCTTAATCAGATACTTGGGTAACGTGTCAGGTCCGCAGCTTCCTCCACCTAGCCCAGATTGTTTGTAATCAAGGTTCAAGATTATGTCTTTCCTCTTGTTCAGCTCAAAGGTATGCTTGGCTTTTGTCAGATCCTCGGTTGTGTAGCGGTGCACGCTTGTTTCCATCAACGGCATTCCGGCTGCCAGCAACCCCACGCCTTTGCTGTTGGTAAGCGAAACCCACCGTACATCTGTTTTGTTACCGTTTTCTTGAGGCATGATGTACGGCACGTACTGGTCATCCACGGACCCAGAATACACTCCAACAGCAGCGCCTTCTTTGCGGTCGCAGTAATTCTCGTGGGGACCACGACCGTACCAAGTGAAGGTGTCTAATTCTCCGGGAAGGATTAGCTGTAAACCTATCCTTGGCAGAGGCGGCAGATCAACGGTTGGAACAATATCTATTTGAACGAATATGTCGCCGCTGCCGAACACTGTGTACGAGTATTGACACTTGAACCCTTCAGACCCATTGAGCGCCCGCACAGTGCACTCAACTTTTACACGAACAATCTGCGGCGCAACCATTTCAGCTTCCACTGCCTCAATCCAATGCACGACGCGGTCAAGTCCAGCAGCACGCCATTTAGGAGCCAACCGGGGAGCATCATTATCCGTGGGCGCCCGCCACACGTTCAACGCCGGCCCACGTTTCACAAGTTCGGTGCCCCTACAGATTAAGGAGACGATGCAGCCTAACTCTTTATCAAAGACCAAGCTGAACTCTTCTCCTGATACTGTAATCTTGCCGGGTGACCGGATTAGACGCAGAGTAGGCATCTCTTCAGGCTTGACAACAGGGCGAGGGGGAGGTTTGAACGGCATTTTCAACTGTGCCCATCCAACTTCGTGATCTTCTTCTGCCCACATTGTGCTGTGTGAAAGCTTGAACCGCACAGTTAACCAGCATTCTGCGCCCGGCTTCAGTTTTGGAACCGTGAACGGTACAACCACAATCTCGCTGTTCCCCGG
>PIYB01000020.1 GCA_003601835.1 Candidatus Bathyarchaeota archaeon | reverse complement strand
GTTCATGAAGGTTCCCTTGTTATAACCTAAATCGTCAACCCACGTTATCATAAGCGCCCCACGCTCCAACAGATTCTTCTCAGCCTGCAGGTTGAACTCACCGATCTTGGTAATTAGCTTCCTGTAGAATCTTCGGTTTGAATACATATCTTTGAGAATCAAGTGAAGGGGACCTCTGAGGAAATACCAGATGCCTGAAAAGAACCCGTTTATGCTGCATAAAGGAAAGAATCCTCGGTTCCTAACGTATTCGATGGCTTTCTCAAGCCCCCTGTATCTTTCAGGGTCATCAGGGTCAGGAAGCACAAGCCGGTCTAGGTCATCTTCATATTCAACTGGATACTTAACGTATTCCCGTACCCACATGTTTCTAACAGTACCCATCCGCCAGACAGCGCCGGTTTCCCACTCAACCAAGCGCCACCTAGAATCAGCCTTCACCGTTCTTTTAACTCTGAACCCGCCTCCACCTACGCCGATAAAGAAATTGTCTAGAAACTCCGCTTCTCCAAACGCCCTTTCAAACCTCTTGAACATTCCAACCTGAGAATTCGCAGACTGGTTTTCAACGTGTCCCATGCCTCGCTCTATGATGGAACTGAATTTAGCTCTTGCCGCGTCGTTTGTGAACCCAATCGTCTGCGGCACCACAGAAGGATCCTCATGCAACACTGTTGCTAACACGCATTCAAACCTGTTAACTGTCAGATACCTAACCCACCTTGCATGTCGTTAATTCGGTAATGATCTAACTGTGAATGTATATCTAACCGGAAACTCTTAAGAGTTCTCTGAAAAACCTAGGATTTCACCTAGGTTCTCACTGGATACGAGAGGCTTTGAATCACAGCGGACAAAAAACTTCGAGATAAAAAACATGCATTGAACAAGATTTTTCTGTTAACAAACTTAAAAGGTATCTGTTCAGGCACAGTGAAGGAGCAACCCGATGAAGAGAACTGCAATCGTTTATTCACCAAGATATCTTGTTCACGACACGGGACCCAGCCATCCGGAGTCTCCTCGAAGGCTAAAGGTCATAATGGAAGAGATCAACCGAGGTCAACTGCTTAGACATGAAGAATGCTCGCTTGTAAAACCCAGATACGCTAGCCTTAAAGAGCTCGAGCTCGTCCACAATCCAGAGTATATCAGTTTCGTAAGGAAACTTTCAGAATCGGGTGGAGGCATACTTGATGAGGAAACCGAAACAATAGCCTCCCCGGGAAGCTTCAGAACTGCACAGTTAGCAGCAGGAGGAGCACTGAAAGCCGTGGAACAGGTGATGAGCGGCAACTTCTGGAATGCTTTTGTTCTCGCTAGACCGCCAGGTCACCACGCAGACTCTAGCCACGCTTTCGGATTCTGTATTTTCAACAATGTTGCATTGGCCGCTCAGCATCTGCGGAAAAGGTTTGGTTTAAACCGCATATTGATCTTGGATTTAGACTCTCATCACGGCAACGGGACACAGGAAATCTTCTATGACACAAACGAAGTTCTTTACGTAAGTCTCCACGAAGACCCTTCAGAGTTTCCTCAAACAGGTTTCATCGACGAAATCGGTGAGAAACAAGGATTAGGCTTCACAGTTAACATTCCATTCCCTTTCAGAACTGGTGACCCATCCTACTGGAAGGCTGTTAAGACAATTGTGGTTCCAATAGCAAGACAGTATAAACCAGAGTTCATATTGATCTCAGCCGGATTTGACGGATATTACAGAGACATAATCGGCGAACTTTCGCTGTCAGCTCAAATATTCCTAAGAGTCTTCCAAGCGTTCCTCAACTTAGCGGATTACGCATGCGAAGGCAGAATGGTGGCTACGCTGGAAGGCGGTTATTGCCTCAGATTCCTTAGGAAGATTGTTCCAGCAATAATCGGTCAGATGGCTGGATTGAATATCAAGGTCCACGGCAAACGGCCTATTCTAGACCCATCTACGGAGAGAAAAGCAGAAAAAGTTATAGAAAAAGTTAGAAAAATCCAGTCTGGTTTTTGGGAATTATGAACCTGAAGGAGGACAAGATGCTTTTTGAGATTTATTCTATGACCTCAATAGCGTTTTCGGGACATTCTGTTTCGCAAACTCTGCAGGCAATGCAGTCGTCGACATTTACGGGATTAGATTTGCCGTCTTTAAGTTCATAAACCCCGACAGGACACACGTCAACACATGTGCCGCAACCGGTGCACTTATCCAAGTCAACCTTAATCTCGACCATTTACGAACCACCTTCCTGAATTTGAATGAGATTTCATCCGTAAGATAAAAACTTTTTGGGAGGAACCAGTTGGAAACCGAATAAGCATTGGATGTCTCCGTTTTCTCATCTGTTCTCGGACTAGTGCAGAACCTCATTCATCTAAAAATCGTAGATAGAGAAACTCTTAGAAACCGTTAGAGGCTTTTTTTCGGTTCTGGGAACTGTTTACAAATAATCTCAAGTTTTTCGGAGATCTGCTCCAGCTTCTCAATAATTAAGCTCAAATTCTTCTCGTGCTGCGTTAACGTTAGAATCAAAAGATCAACGTAGTTAAAAGAACTTGTGTTTTTCAGTTCCTTCGTCACCTGCAGCTAATTCCCTCTTTTGCGAAAGAAAGATTCTTCCTTAAAGGTATCTAAAACTATTGTAACTCATAGAAACCATTAGAAAGTGACAACATAGCCACAGTTCCTTGCGTACAAGGCACAAATCTAAACGGCGATTCTTAATTTTTTCCCCGTAACGAGCAGAGAAACCAGTTCAAGAAGAACAGGATCATCAGAGAAAATCGCTTTATCATTTTCCGAGCTCAAGGAGAAACTGTCCGGCTGCAGATTTGCCAAGATAAACTGTTGTTTGTCGATGCATAAGAAGATTATCGGCAGCTCAAACGGCGCCTTTTTAATATCACACAGATACTTCAGCTCGCTTATCATATGTTGATTGTTGGAACTGTCAGGAACCACTATCCCAACTCTTACAGAACGCTCCTCCAACCCGTCGAAAAGCTTGTTAAACGCCCTGTAAAGCAATACCAACCCGTTTTCATTCGTTACTAAATCAACTGAACGCCTCGCCTTAGACAGCATTCCCCTGATCTTCTTGAGAATCCGCTGTCTTCCGCTGATGACCCAGACTTCTCCTCTTCGCAGCTTTTCAGGAAGCTTTGCTTTCTTGAAGGACTCCTCCAAAGTCGTAACAATCGAGACTAGGCTTTCAACCCGACTTTGATACGATTTGAGGTAAGTTTTGAAAGCGGTTCGGGGAGGAACAGGGGCAAACCGCTTAGGTTCCTCAGGAACTTCAATGACCAAACCTGTGTCAATAAGTTTCTTCAATACGCCGTAAACCTTCGTTCTTGGAACCCCGCTCATCACACTTATGGTCCTAGCTTTAGATTGCCCTGCCTCGATCAACGCAACATAAACTTTTGCCTCGTACTCAGAAAGACCTAAATATTCACAAAGCCTTTGCCAAGTAGCATCTAAGAGGGAGCTACTTTTCTCTTGAACTCCCCGAGGCATATGAACAAAAACCACCGTTACTCAACCCTTCTATCGGCAACACAATTTTAAGCGTGATGTAACTTTTGCGGGCCTCTTTCCAGTGACAGCTTTGAAGATTCTCATAGATCGTTCATGAAAGCCTTCAAGCTTCACCTCACCGAGAAGGAGAATCCTTGTTTGCTATATGTCTTCAGCAAACTTCGGATTCAGAATGTTATTCGAAACAGAATGGTTTCCCCGAAAAGTCTGGGGGAGGCGTCAGTGTATTTCTTCTCTGAACCTCAGAAGCACTTCGGCTATTGTGTTTTCAGCTCGGTCCTTTATGCGGTTGTATTCATCCAACAATCTTCGGTAGACCTCACTGTTTATTTCTCGATGTCTAAAGCGCGTTTCCACCCGTTCAATATCTGTCTCTAAAGTTTCGATCTCAACTTCTGCAGTTTCAAGTTCACGTATCCTCTCAGAATATTGACCGCCAGCAGCCGCCACTTTGCCTTTAAGTTCTTCCAAGTCTCTTTGCAGTCTCGACAGACGCCCATCCAAAGATCTCCTTCTCAACCTATACCTGCGCCTAGAAAGTTTTCCTCTGTGAACTTGGCGTTCCAAAGAAGAAAGTTCAGCCTTAAGCCGTCTCATCTCCTCATAAGTATCAACAAATTTTCTAAGAATCTCAGGCGAAAGCGGCGTTAGAGCAGCGGCAGCAACCGATGGCGCAACAGTTCTCCTAACAAAATACAGTGCCGCCAATATGGCGGCTGCTGTTCCCACCCACAGAGCGGGTCTAAAAGCCACCCAGAGAATGATGTATCTGTAATATAAGGTGACTCTAGGTTCGCTGAATTTCGTTACGTTATGTTCAACAAAAGTTATGGTTGTCGAAAATCCGTTTTTCTTTATTTCACTTCGGCTCATCGAAGAACGTTGAAACTCTGCTCCTTCAGGCAGAAAAACCACTAAGGAAAACTGCTTTACAAACCAGTCTTCAGGCTTATCAAGGGGAATGCTCAGCGTGTAGTCTTGCCAGCTTGTTTTTGAAAGGTACGAAGCAGACGGAAGACCGTAGCTAACTAGCAGCTTTACTTTTTGCCCAGTTTCTAATCTGTCCCGAAGGAAAACTTGAACCTCAACGTATTCATTGTGCTTTACTATTGTTAAGCTGCTGCGGCTGATGTCGCCGAAGATGTCTTGAACAGAAATTATGGTTGCGTTTGGAGGAAGGGAGAAATACACGGTATACACAGTTTCATTTGCTGTATTAACCAACACACAGTAGTCTGTAACCGAGATTCCACCCCACCCATCTATCTTCACTTCTCTCCTCCAATCATCAACTTGAAACGTATAATTCGCAACAGAAGTTCCACTGACATTTCCGTAAGCGGTGTAACCTAACTGCATGTTAGTGTAACCTGAGGCACATCCAGCTCTGAAGCTGGGAACCGAGAAAAGAACAAGGACAAACAAGATTGCTGCAATTATGCAAAACAGTGATCTTAACGGTGATGTTCGACCCATTTTCGTCCACTCGCTGATTCGCAGAGTTTGAATTACGTGATTTTTAGGAAATATGTTAATCTTTTCTCTTTTAAGTGTATGTACGGGGCAATTGTGTGAGCTAGACACGGTCCAACCACATTTTCTAAATCTGAAAAACACCGTATCTCACGACGGTTTCTGGCAGCGATAATCTTCCTTGCTGTTACCGGTCCCACACGTGGAATCTTCAAAATATCGTAATAGGATGCCTCATTCAGGTCAACCGGAAAGAGATCCGGGTTCCTCTTAACGAATAAAATTTTGGGATCCACGTTCGGCAAGAACCCTTCGTCGTCAACGAGGTCAACGAAATCCTTAAGTTTGAAACCGTAATCCCGAACCAAGAAAGAACACTGGTAAAGCCTACGTTCCCTATATGAAGGGCAGGGATGTCTATCCTCAAGCGGAGTATTTTCAATAGGCTTAAACGCACTGTAAAAAACCCTTCGTAACCCAAGATCTTCATAAAGCCGCACCGTGGTTTCCAAATGCTGCCAATCGTTATCACCTAAAGCTCCAACGATCATCTGAGTGTCAACGCCAGACCTGCCAAAACCGTACTTGTTTTCTAACCGACGGTTTCTAGCCCTTTTAACTTCATTGACGACCCATTCAAGCCGTTTCAGAACCGCCTGCCGATAATCACCTTTGTTTGGACAGAGAATGCTGAAGGAATCTGCCGTCGGCGCCTCCAAGTTGATCCCCAAACGGTCCGCAAGCTCAACAGCTTCACGGATGTAGCCCTTGCTTACGCCGGGCATCAGCCTAAGATGTATGTAACCTGTGTATCCTGCTTCTCTAAGCATTCGAAGCACAGTAAGCTGCCGTTCGGTGATGTAATCCGGGTCCTTGAACACGGAAGACGTGAGGAAAAGTCCCGTGATCTCTCTTTGTTTCCAGAGCTGCATCGTAATCTTTGCGAGTTTATCTTCCTTCCATGACTGCCTCTGGATCTTTCGACCGAAGCGAAATTCACAGTAACTACAATCGTTGGTGCAGTGGGATGTGAGGAGAGTTTTCAAAAGTGGAACGCATCGTCCACGAGCAGCCGCCTCGAAAATTGGCACGGTGTCCCTATCCCATTGTGCACCAACACTCAAGAAATGCCATTTATCATACTTCATCGAAGGATTGTGTACCCTTAAAGGTCCAATTGTTCCAGCGGTCGGTTTCAACTCCCCTCTCCTCTGCTTGCACTCTTAATCTGGGCACAGACCGAATTCGGTTTAACTGCCTTCCACTATACGTCAAACAACCGTTTTGCGTATCACAACTAGCAGCAAACCGTTCTTAAGCTCTGTGTGACATTTAGGGGAGGGGTGTCCAACGGTTTGCAACAAAAATGAGAACCTTTAAGTCCACCTTACCTGTTTTCTCAGTTAGGTTGGAAAAACATGTCCACGAAGAACATAACTTATTTCGGGAAACCGGGTTTAGAGAACACGGACGCTGTTCTGAGACTTGTGAAATAACGTGCTGGAGACCTAAACATTGAAAGTTCGTGTTAGCTTCCACCCGAGGCGGAACCGCTGAAAAGGCGCTTGATGTCCTCGAAGGAAAGAAGCTCATCATAGTCGGAATAAGCCGTGAAAGATTCTCAGCTGACACGATGAAACGCGCAGAAAACCGAGGCTTCTCAGTCCTCTTCAGTAACGAAACAGATTACAACTATCCAGAAGACATGAAGACAGCCTTTAGACGGTTCAGTCAAGGAATGAAGGTGGCAGTGGAAGACGTAGTAATCGCCTGTCGAAAAAGCGTTCTAAAAGAAGGAGAAGACGTTATATCCCTAGCCGGTTCCTCCTGGGGAGCTGACACAGCCATAGTCATCAACGCAGCATCCGAGTTTTCAACCGTCAAAATCAAAGAAGTTATATGCATGCCTCGTTAGCATCGGTTCAGTATCCTGCCTGTCTAAGGTAGTATCCATCTTTCTTTTTCGACCCGAAGCTCCTTACACCCTTCTCTTGAAGCTGCTTCTTCAGTTTATCGGCATACTGCTGGGAGATCTCTTTTTTCTGCACGAGGTACTCAATTATTTTGTCTGCCTGTTCCTTCGTGTCACATCTACGTAGAAAGTCTATTACATCCGGGTTGTAACCATTAAACCTGCTGGATGCCGTTTTTTCACCTGATTCAATGTCTGACCTAACGGAGTCTATTGATATTTTGTTCTCTCCGCTTTCAAGTTCCTGCGCTAGATACGGGAACATTCTCTTGAAATATCTCTTATCGATGTTCATGCCGTGCGCCTTGCCTAACTATAATTTTACAGTTTAGTGCCTTTAATACCTTAAACTGAATACTACTTAAGACCCATTCGGTCTGCATTTTTCCGCCTCTCTTTTTAAATACCGTTTGCTTAAGCCCACATCAATCCTGCCCCAAGGCATAGGTTCATCAAACCCTTTTCGCCGTATGTAATGCTCCGCCTTAACCTCGCATTCCTTCATGGCACGCCGCCACGCTCCTAACCCGCCACCGTACTGCGCTGCGAGCTCAATAACTTTGCCGATTCTGCGGTCGCCAAGGCTAAGGATGGCTTGAATCTGGAAGTGACGAGGATCCAAAGCGTCCACAACAATACGGTTGTCGCCCTTAAGTTTTCTCCTCAAAAAATCTAAGCTTTTCCTCACATAAAATACTGAAGGAGCTTTCTCCCACTGGAAAGGAGTATGCGGCTTAGGAACCAACGGGTTTATACTGAGGTGCACCGCTCTAGGACCGTATCCCGCATCAGCAATCTTCCTCGACAAATCCACAATTGCCTCCAAATCCTCACGTGTCTCCCCGGGCAAGCCAATAATAAAGTACAACTTTAACCGGTTGACACCTTGGCTAAGCAAGATTTTAGCTGCATCCTTCAAATCCTCCTCATCCATTTCCTTACATATTACCTCCTGCATCCGAGGCGACGCTGCATCTGGCGCCATAGAAACGTTCCGTTGCTTCCCTTTCGCCAACAGCTCAGCCAAATGCTCCGTTATGCTTTCCGGACGTATTGAAGGGATCGCGAGCTCAAGCCCGCGTGAAACAACATGCTCACAAATCTCTTCAAGCCCAGAATAATCGAATATGCTGGCGCCTATAAGCGAAACTTTACCTACCGGCGTATACCTAATTCCTTCACTGAGTATCTCTTTTGCCCTCTCAATGCTTCTTTCACGTTTAGGATGCCCTATGTGTCTAAGAAGACAGAAACGACATCGTCGACTGCAGCCCCGAGAAACTTCAACCGCGAAAGCTTGACCGAATATAGTCATGTGCCTGCTTCGTTCATCTACAAGTGGAACCTGCTGCGCCAAAGGATGCGGCGCATCATCAAGGTTCCGAACCCAAACCCTCCGCGTTAAATTGGACACCTCAGGCACATAAACGCCTTTTAAATCGGCAAACTCGACAACATGGCTCAATGGATCTTTGAAAGATTTTATACAGTCGATTAATTCGTCCAAGACGGGTTCAGCTTCTCCTATCACAAATAAGTCGATGTAATCAGCTAAAGGCTCAGGATTCGCCGTTGCACACGGTCCCCCAGCTATCACCAAAGGATCTCCCGGCTTCCGATCCGCTCTTTTAGGAGAAAACCCGGAGAGCAGCAGCATCCGCATGACGTTCAGATAGTCCTCTTCATACTGAAGCGTGAAGGCGACAACATCAAACTTTTCCAAAGATTGATTGGATTCCAAGCTTCTCAGCGGCTCTTTCGAATCCGGAAGAAAAAACCGTTCACAGAGAACATCCTCGCGCGAGTTCAACAGAGCATAAAGAAGCCTAACGGTCAACCCCGTCATTCCAGCACGGTAGACGTTAGGATAACACAACGCGATTCTAAGATCTACTTTTCTCCAGTCCTTCTTGATCACGTTAAGCTCCGGTACAACAGGCATCTCATATCACGGTTAAGCCTATGTATGTACAAAGCATCCATTAAGCCTAGCTGAAAAAAGAAAAAACAAAACAGCCCTACGCGAAACGGCGCACGTTAAGATCTTCTTTTAGGAACAAAAGTTTGAAGCGGATTTTCCGCAAGAACTTTACGTAACCCTTCAATATCCAACCCTTTTATCGTGTCACCGTATATCTCGCATCGGTATCTCAGAGACCTCTGTTCAGGGTCCCTGATCACAACCTCAACCTCATCACCTGACGGAAGCCTAACAAATACATGAAAAGAAGCCCCCGCCTTTCCACGCTCCGGCGTAGGGGCAAACTCGGTCTTTTCGATCCGGAAGCCTTTACTGTTCAAAACGTTGACTACCAGATTTGGGTCTTCTGAGAACACAGCTATGTCTATGTCGCTGTTACGATGTGCCGTTCCTCTCCACACGCTTCCAACAAGTTTGGGATGAAAACTCTTCAAAACACACATTATGTCCAAAGCTTCTTTTCTCATCCGGATGAGCCTATTCTGTCTGTTTCGCCCCTCAAGTTCTTCTGCTATTGCATCCAATTCCTCAGCCACTTCTCTGTTAGTAGGCAACACTCGGATTCCCAAGGTTTCCGCCGCTCTCTCTTTGGCTTGTTTATACTCCTTTTCTTGAGAACTGTAAAGTAGAAGAGCAGCTTCACGGGCAACTCTTTTTCTTAACAGGCGAGAAGAAGAATTTGGGGTCATCTTTCCGCAGTTTGCCGAGAACTGTTTAGCCAGATGCCTCAGCAACAAGTTCAGGTGCTGCTTCAACGGGCTCAGGAGGCGTCGCTAGGAGTTTTGATTTCCTTATTCCAACGTGACGTAATGGTGTTATTTTCTTCGCTTCATTATAGATGTCTGACGCGATTTTACCGAGCACCGCTTCCTGCACAAACTGGTCAAACGTCAAGGAGGCTGTTTTCTCTTGAAGTATTTTTCTCATAATTTCACGTATCTTTTTTTCTTGAGAGGTTTTTATGCGGTTTAAAGAGAAGGCACATGCGGAAACTCTAAGCTTGTATCCATCTTTTGTCGTAACATTAACTATCTCATCTACCCTTGTTGTCCTTCTTCTAACTAGGCTTCTCAGGTAATCCCGTGAATATTCATGACCCTTAAAGATTGTAAGGGCACGTCTACCTTCAACGTCTACTATTTTGAAATATATCTTCAAATACTGATGCGCAAAGTCTTCAGTTATGTCGTAAAGTGTTGACTCCACAGTTCTGCCGATGAGCTTCTCCGGATCATCAGCTGGCACAGATCCTATCTCAACGCTTCCAAAATATTCCGGCGTTACCACGGTGTACCATTTTTTGCTACGCCATTTGTCTCTAATGCGCCTTCTTTTTGACACAGTGCGACACCACTCTGAACTTAAGTAATTGACAGAACAGCAATATTAAAAGGTTTGGTGGCTGATAATATAAAACGCTAATCGACTGCTGCACATTTATATCTGCCTTCTCGAAAATATTTTGAAGCGCTAGGAGCTTTCAAGTTGATTGACGTAAAAATCATCCGAACCAACCCCGATCTTGTTAGAGAAAACCTGAAAAGAAGAGAGGACCCTGAAAAGCTGCAACTATTGGATGAGTTCATAGTGGCGGACAAAAAATGGAGAAGCCTACAGACAGAGATAAACGAGTGGAGAAGAAAACGAAACGAACTTAGCGCGAATATCGCTAAACTGAAAAAACAAGGAGTGGACGCAACTCCACTTTTGAGACAGGCAGAAGAGGTAGAGGCAAACATAAGAAAACTGAAGGTCCAAGTTGAAGAATATCACCAAAGATCTAGAGCTCTCCTTATGCAGATCCCCAACCTTCTCCACGAAACTGTTCCTTACGGGAAGGATGAAAACGATAACGTTGAGATCAGACGTTGGGGAGCACCACCCAAATTCGACTTTGAACCTAAAAACCATCTTGAAATCGCCTTGAACCTAGGGCTGGTGGATGAGGAGAGAGCTAACAAGGTTGCTGGAACAGGTTTCTACTACATCAAAGGTGAACTTGCGCTTCTCGATATGGCGATCCAAAGGTTCGCTGTGGATTTCATGATTAAGCAAGGATACACATTAATTGAGCCTCCTTTCATGCTTCGAAGAAAACCTTACGAAGGAGTCACGGATCTTTCAGATTTCGAAACGGTCATGTACAAAATAGAGAATGAAGACCACTATTTGATAGCTACAAGCGAACATCCAATAGCAGCAATGTTCATGAATGAAACGCTTGACAAAAGGGATCTCCCCTTAAAATTCGTGGGAATCAGCACCAATTTTAGGCGAGAAATCGGCACTCACGGAAAATATACAAAAGGCTTCTTCAGAATGCATCAGTTCAACAAAATTGAACAATTTGTCTTCTGTCTACCAGAGCAATCTTGGGACTTTCACGAGAAACTTCAATGGAACTGTGAACAACTCTACCAGAAGCTCGGTTTGCATTACCGGGTTGTGAACGTCTGCACTGGAGACATCGGAACGGTCGCCGCAAAGAAGTATGACACTGAAATATGGATGGCTGACGGGAAATTCCGGGAGGTTGGGTCAAACTCTAACTGCACCGACTATCAAGCTCGAAGACTACGCATAAAATACCGAGAAGGCCCAGGTAAACCTCCTAAAGACTTCGTTCACACATTGAACAGTACAGCTTTAGCTACGAGCCGTACGATGATGGCGATTCTGGAACAGTATCAGCAAAAAGACGGAACTGTGGTAATTCCTGAAGTTTTAAGACCTTATATGAATGGAATCCAAAAATTGAAAAGGAAAAACAACTAACTCTGCGTAAGAAGGGGTAATCTCATGCCTGAGGTAGTCGGCATCGGAGAAGTTTTAATAGATTTTGTTGCGACCAAACCGGGTTCATACGAAGAAGTCGCCACATTTCAGAAATGTTTCGGCGGCGCACCGATGAACACTCTTGTAGGAATCTCAAGACTCGGCCGGAAGTCTGGTGCCATAGCTGCCGTCGGAGAAGACCCGTTCGGTCAGTTCTTGATTAAGGAGCTGGAAAAGAACGGTGTGGACACATCGCAGGTGAAGGTGAAGAAGGGCACACGGACAACCATAACATTCGTTGCAAATGAACCGGAAACCGGTGAACGAACCTTCATCTTCTATCGAAAACCGTGGGTTACAGGGACTTCGGACAGTTCTCTTTCAGCTGAAGACATTGATTTCGACTACATCTCAAAAGCCAGAATACTTCACGTTTCAGGCTTCGCATTATCCCAAAACCCGTCGAGAAAAGCAATGTTAACCGCTGTTGAACACGCAAGAAAAGTCGGCGTGCAAGTTTCTTTCGATCCAACTCTAAGAGTGGATGTCTGGAACTCTGAAGGAGCCCTTAGAAGAATGTATAACGGGATACTTAAACTGTCTGACATAGCAACCTTTTCACAGGAAGAAGCCGCCTTCATTTTCCGAACGGATGATCCGGAGAAGGCAGCGAAAGCAGCTCTTAAACGCGGCGTCAAGATTGTAGGGGTGAAACTTGGGGCAACAGGCGCTTTGTTGATGACTGCAGACGGCGAAAAAATACGCAAGGCAGCGTTCAAAGTTAACGCTGTGGACACCACAGGAGCGGGGGACGGGTGGAATGCTGGATTACTTGTAGGATTGCTCAGCGAATGGGATCTGGAGACTTGTGTTACTGTAGCAAACGCTGTCGGGGCGTTTGTGGTTACAAAACATGGTGCCATAACAGCTTTGCCCTACAAAAACGAGTTAAACAGTTTTTTCTTGAGGAAAAATGTGAACCTAAATGTTTGAGAAAGTTTTTTAGGTTTTAGGTTTATTGTCGAAAGATATATTGAACTAAAAAGACTTAATGTGGAGTATAATCGAGAGTCGGTTGTAAGCCTTGCTGGGCTTCCTTAGACGTGGAAAGAAGCGCCTTTCGACCAACACGGGGCGAAGGGAAAGAACAGCTATTACCATACAAAGCCGATTAAACTCCATTCATACTCAAACCCCAAGAAAACGAGAAGCAGCCTACATTCTCGGATTTTTCTCTTAAAAATCTAGAAAACGAGGTTGACAAATATCTTAAGGATTTCCAGTCTTACGTTAAAAACGTCAAGGAGACATCACTGGGGCTAGAAGAGCTCACGAAACTCGTTAAATCAGGCGAGATTTCAGAGAACGCATATCGGCTTCTTATGGACGAGCTGGGTAATCAGCTTTCAGCTTCAATTGAAGAGATATTTAAGCTGAGAGAAACGTTAGAATTGGCTAGGGGCAGGGCTAAGCTGGAATGGGCGAAAGAGAAGGTGGGTGCTCCCGGGCTTCTCGTTGGCTCTACGAGCTCAATGGAACCTTGGGAAGATAGAGATCTGCGGCGTATTCGGGCTTACTCTGACACGATCCAAAGCGATTATTCTGTGGACAGCAAATCAGACTCGAAGATTTACTTCGTGAACTTGCAGAGATGGGGAACTCTGATATCAAAAATTGATTCGGTGCTTTCGTCTTTGCCAATCGAGGACGAAGCTGCAATCATTGAACAATATCTTTCAATAATCAGAGAAAAGGTTTCTCTGGGAGAGAGATCAGCGGAAATCGAAAAAGGTTTAGCTGTATGTCGGCAACGTTTAAACTCGTTCTCTGAAAGATGAGCTTCGATGAGACGCGTAAAGATCGAAAAAAATAATGGATCTTGAGCTTGAAGCATCAAAAATAAAGGATGAGATCAAGGAGCTCGAAGTAAGATTTTCGGTAGGCGAGATTACGCAACAGCTCTTTGAAAACAAGATGAGTTTTCTGCAGGCAAATCTGAAGAAAGTCGAAAATGATGTTAACGACGTACGGCGATTCATAGATGACCTGGACATGAAAATATTCAGATGTTCAGAATTGTTAAGGGAGGACCAATGAAGAAAATCGACACAAAAACAATAAAGCTTGTTAATTATATTGTTCGCTTTACAATTCCAGACTTTAACAGTTTTCAGTATTGAAGTCGCCATCAGAGGCAAAAGCAACATTGAGGAATCTTACGCGTTAGGTAATGGGGTCAGCATCCTGCAATCTATTCCCAGTGCGTCAGCAGACACCGTGGAAAGGTACAACGTGACGTTGTGGGTGAGAGATTGGGAGAACAAAACTAGTTTTAGTAACCTAAACGTCACAATCTTCGACTTGGAAGGAAACGGGTCTTCTAGCTACGTTTCTAATGGAACAGGACACGTTGGATCTCTTCTTTCTCAACGCTGGATCTTACGTTATTTCGGTTCAAAGCGCGAATCGAATAGTAGGCTAAAAAAATAAACGTTGTACAAAACGCGACTTGCTTAATCCGAACTTGGGCTTACTTGAAGAAAACTTTTGCTTCTTCATACAGCTCTTTGCTGACCGTCTTGGTTCTACCCGTTGCTTTTGCGAGGGGCACCGATACAATTTCACCGCATCTCAGTGCAACCATGTATCCAAACTTGCCTTCTTTTATGAGGTCAACCGCGGCTAATCCGAGTCTTGTCGAAACGAACCGGTCTAGAGCCGTGGGCGGTCCCCCTCTGATTGCGTGAGCGGGTACAGCTGACCGTGTTTCAGCGCCGGTTGCTTCTTGAATCTCCTTTGCGAGGAATTCTCCTATGCCGCCCAGTCGTACATGCCCGAATTGATCGATGGTTGCATCTTTTTTGATTGGACCTTTGTAATCTGTGATTACAGCGCCTTCCGCAACAACTATTACGACGGATTGTCCTCCTTCCTTTTCTATCTTTTTCTTCACAAAATCAGTTAATTCTTTGATGCTGAACGGTTCTTCAGGGATCAGAATCAAGTCTGCGCCAGCAGCTATCCCTGAGTATAAAGCGATCCATCCTGCGTGTCGTCCCATAATCTCAACGACGAACACTCTATCGTGGGACGCAGCTGTATCTTGAAGGTTTTCAATTAAACGCATAGCTTGGTTCACAGCGGTGTCGAATCCTATGGTGAACTCTGTCTCGGGAACGTCATGATCAATCGTTTTTGGGATTCCGACGACGTTTAATCCAGCCTTGCTGAGCGCCGCAGCTACTCCTAGCGTGTCGTCTCCGCCGATGGCTATAAGCGCGTCGAGACCTAGTTTCTTAAAATTCTGGGATGCTTTCTCTATGCCTCCAGAGATCTTCAGAGGGTTCGTTCTAGAAGTTTTGAGGAATGTGCCGCCTCTGTGAATGATGTTTTTTATTTCTTCGTATTTCAGCTCCGTTGTATCAAGTTCCAAGAGGCCAGCCCAGCCTCGTTTTATCCCGACAGCTTCGAAGCCGTATTGTTCGCATTTTTTGACTACGGCTCTTATCGCTGAATTTAGTCCAGGGGCGTCCCCGCCGCCGGTTAAAACTCCGACTTTCAAATGTTCTACCACCGTTCACATGTGCTTTCCCGTAGTCATATGCGGTGTATAGAGAAAAACTTTTCGCTCATAAAAGAAGGCTGTTCCTGAAAAGTTTTTGTTATGTTTTCCCGTGTTGTTTTGTGTCTTGTTTTTAGCTTATCGATATACAGGCTTGGATAAATCCGTTGAAAAGAGGGTTGGGCTTTAAAACTCGGGACGTAAACTCGGGGTGGAACTGGCTGCCGATAAAGAATGGGTGTTCAGGGAGTTCCCCTATTTGCATTATTCTGTTGTCGGGTGTCATGCCTGAGAAGACAAAACCGTTCTTCTCAAGGGTTTCCACGTATTCAGGGTTTATTTCGTATCGGTGGCGAAATCTTTCGACAACTTCGTCTTTTCCGTACAGCTGGTACGCTAAGGTTCCTCGTTTGATCTTGACGACTTGTCCTCCCAGCCGCATGGTTGCGCCGTACTTGGATTTTTTGAGAACCTCTTTTTGTTCGGGCAGAAGATCGATTACTGGATAAGGTGTGTCAGGCATGATCTCAGCGGAGTTGGCTTCTTCTAATCCGCACACGTTTCTTGCGAACTCTATGACTGCAAGCTGTAAACCTAAACAAAGCCCTAGAAATGGAAGACCGTTTTCTCTGGCGTATTTTATGGCTTGAATTTTGCCTTCAACCCCTGTTTTCCCGAAGCCTCCGGGCACGATTATGCCGTCCACCTTGTTTAGAATTCGCAGGTTTTCTACGTCTTCTTCGAAGAGCTTAGAATCGATCCATTCGATTAATGGTTTCCTATCGTTGTTCCAAGATGCGTGTTTTACGGCTTCTATCACTGAAACGTAGGAGTCTAGCAGCTGGAACTTTCCTATGTCGAAGTATTTCCCAACTATTCCAATCCTTATGTGTTTTTCTAGGTTCTCTACTTTTTCAATAAAACTACGCCATTCCTGGTCTTGCGGTTTTATCGGCTTAATACCGAATTTCGAAAGGATTTTGTCTCCAAATTTTTCCTTTTCAAAGATCAGAGGAAGCTTGTAGATGTTCTTAATGTCGGGGTCTGATATTACGTCCTCTTCGCCGACGTTGCAGAACAAGGCGATCTTTTTTCTTCTCACATCGTCCAAATAGGTGGATGAACGTCCAACTATGAAGTCAGGTTGGATGCCGAAGTTCCGGAGTTCTCGAACGGAGTGTTGAACCGCTTTTGTCTTCATTTCTCCGAGGCTTTTCGGAATAGGCAAGTATGCCACATGCACGTATAGAACGGCGTCTTTTTCCAGCTTCATCTGTCTTGCGGCTTCTAGAAACAGTATGTTTTCGTAGTCGCCGACGGTTCCCCCTATCTCGACGAGAAGGAAGTCTGCTTTGGATTCTTCCGCGATCTTTCTCAGTCTACGTTTTATTTCATCGGTAACATGGGGGATGGGTTGAACTGTTTGACCTAAGTATTTGCCCGCGCGTTCCCTCTTTATGACCTCGTAGTAGACTTGTCCAGTTGTGATGTTGTGGCTTTTAGGAATGTTTATGTTAAGAAACCTTTCGTAGTGTCCGAGGTCTTGGTCGATCTCTCCGCCGTCCTCTGTGACCCAGACTTCACCGT
Organism: Candidatus Bathyarchaeota archaeon; assembly: GCA_003601835.1. Taxonomy (GTDB): domain Archaea; phylum Thermoproteota; class Bathyarchaeia; order Bathyarchaeales; family DTEX01; genus PIYB01. The sequence continues at coordinate 2,484 of PIYB01000020.1, read as the reverse complement.
GCTCTGTGGGTCTTAACGTGCCCGCGTCAAAATTGATGTAAGGGTCTATTTTGCAGGCGGTTACCTTGAAGCCTCGGAACTGAAGCATTTTACCGATTGAGGAGGTAACAATTCCTTTCCCCAGCCCGGAGATGACGCCGCCAGTTATGAAAATATACCTTGTCTGCATGGTTTGTATTTCTTGTTGAACCTAATAAAGTCTTTCGATTAGGTTTTGGGTACAAAATTCCTAGGCTGCCTGAACATGCTAAGCTAAGTTTTCAACAGGCGTAAACTTAATTAATGTTCAATCTATTTCTTCGATTAGAACAACAAGGAACATGAGGGCGATGAGCAGCAGAAGACAAAAAAGGCGGCAGCAAAGGGCGCCGATGCCCGCTGCAGGCGCCGGGTTGCTTAGGTTTTTCGATGAAGACACGCCGGGAATACGGGTTAAACCCGAGTTCGTTGTGATCTTTTCTGTTGCGTTGATCATCATCTGCATACTTGCCCAGTTTTCGTTATAGAATGTAAAGACGCTGGCAAACCGAAGTTTTCCTCCTGTGTGACCAGATTTTTCGCAGGAAACTAGGCTGTTGAAGGTAACGTGTTACAGAAAAATTGTCTGAATCTTTCTTCTTAGCGACTTCAGTGTTCCTGAAACCCTTAAGATGTGGATCGCTGTTTTTTCTTCCCCGATCTTCGTAGTAGCGACAATGGAGGCTTTCACAAGGTCTAAAGATTTGTGGGAGCAACAGAATATTGCCTGTTGTCTCTCGGGATCGTATTCCACTAAGAACAGTTCAGCTTGACTGGCGCCATATTCGCCGAATAGTCTTAACATGTTGTTCCATACGGCGTCCTGCAAGGTTTTTCCGTTGAACGGGTGGTTGCCGTCGATCTTGACGGCGATGTAGCGGCGTCTTATTCGCTGGGGCAATCTTTTCCTCTCCTGACTAGGTAAACATCGGGGGCTATGTAGTCTGGGCTTAGTTTTCTCCGGTTTCTTTCTATTATTGCCTGCGGGTTTTGGGATACCGCCTGTTCTGCTGTTTTGGCGTCCAGATCAAAAAGATAGGTGAGAGCAGCATAGTCTTTAGGTTTTCTTAATAGAAGGGCGTCGCTAGCGCCACTGGACAAGATTAATGGCACACCACGTTTTGTCGCCGTCATTGTTTCTTTTCTTAAGCACGATAGAAGTAAACATCGCCGGAATCCTTGTAGATAAAGCAGAGGCGCCATGTCGATCTCGAAGGCGGCTAGAGCTTTGGAGGCGAGGTTTGCTTCTGCGGAGTTGAAGAAACGTTTCCGTGGGCTTGTGGAAGGAAATGATAGAATATCGACTCTTCTGTCTTTAGCAGCCTGCCTAGCAACAGTTTTCGAATAGCATTTTACAGCTATGACCTCAATTTTTCTTCGCAGTTTTCTCAGGTTCTTCAGCAGCTCAGCTGGATTGTTCGGGGATAGGTCTATTCGGGTGACAAGTTCCACGCCTGTGTCGTTGCAGATTTTTTTTGCTAATTTAATGTTTTCTTGAGGTTGTTGTGCGGGGAAAGGGATTCCTACGGTTTTGTATCCGAGTTCGGCGGCTTTTTCAATCATTTGTTTGAGATGTGCGGGGTTTTCGAGGCGTGGACATAGATGTAAGTCGACGAATTTTTTCACGGCAGCATTCCCAGCTTTTGGCATGTTTTCTTGATCTCTTCGGGCTTTGATTTTCTAAACCTGATTCGTAGATGAATTGGATCAGCTTTGCCGAGTTTGTGTTCACCATTGTAGGCTGCTTGCTTGTCAAGACGTAGGTAAAGGCTTCCTCTTTTAAGGCGAAGTTCTAGTCCTTCAAGTAAGGCTTCTTTGTCCAACGATGAAAGTTTCAATCCTATGTTTCTTACGAGCGCTTCTGCTATGGCGGAGTCGCTTATCCGGGTTTTGTACAGGATGATTGGGTTCCCATACTCGCCTTTGAGACTGTTTTTTCTGAACGTGATGTGACTGATGTACCGAGGTGGAAGGATGTTTTTAACCGCTTTTAAGACCTTTTCACGGTCCTCAGTCGCGTGAACCAGAAAGCTCATTTCAATGAAGAATATGTCTTTACCAGACAAGACCGTCACACATCTCGGAAGCGTAGTGCTTAAACAGATATTTTTCAATGGAAGATTTAAGGGTAACCAGCCTTAAGACCTTTCGAGATTCATCCTGACCTTATGCACGAAAAACAAACATTCCCGGAGTGCCAAAATATTATGTTTTGACATCATTCTTTCTAGCGGCGCGCGGAGCAGAAATTTTTTTTCTTTATAAATGTTCTTTGGTTTTCTTTCGTTTCTTTCTTTTCGGTGTAGTCAACCTTTATAAGTGGCGTGCATGATCGGAGGTTGACCTTTCAGAAGCTTGGAAACGCTTAAATTCTAACCCGCAGTTTTAAATAGCTCACATTTCTCATGCACATTTTGCAAGATGAGAACGTTGGCACAAGAAGATGACGATTTCCTAGTTTTGGGA
>PIYB01000064.1 GCA_003601835.1 Candidatus Bathyarchaeota archaeon | reverse complement strand
GTATCCTTCTCTACCTGTGTCAGGTCTAGAACTCCACGTGCCAGTCATCGGTGCGATGAGAAGCTTCGGGGCGCTTAGATGCTCATTTGTTTGGGGAACAATCTTTTTAGCAGATTCAAGGTCAACCGTTAGGTCTTTATAGATAGGTGCAACCCAGATCTCTCGTAGTTGCCTATACCCTTCCTTCGGCGGCTTCTCGCCGTGAAATAAGAGATAATGCTGTTTTTCAGGGTGGTTATAGACTATGCAGCCGGAGGCTGTGTCGCCTCTTAAATCCTCTAAGGGTAGATTATGTGGGTCCAATATGGGTACGACGCGCAATTAATCCTCTCCCAATTTAGCTTTTTCTCAAAATCTTCGACGTTTCTCCTCCCGAGGAAAGAAAGCATCCATGAACATGAATAAACAGAGACTTTACCCAGCATATTAATCAGTAGGTCAAATAAAAAAGGAAAACCTAAAAAAAGAGACTGCTTCTAGGGCTAGAGGAGTCCTGCTTCTTCGAGTATCCTTTTGAACTCTTCCTCTTTAAGCGACGCTTTTCTTCCATTATCATAGATTCTCTTGACTCTTTGAACGATCTCAACGACCTCCTCGTTGCTCGGCGTCTTCCCTGTGATCTCTTCAATCTTGTACTTGACGATGGCTTTGCCGGACTGTTTCCCTATTGTTAACCGACGTTTGTTCCCGACGAGTTCCGGGGGATACGGCTCATACGTCAAAGAGTTGCTGAGAACCCCGTGAGTATGAATGCCTGACTCATGTGCAAACGCGTAGTCGCCCACAATCGCCTTGTTGGGAGGAACAATGTACCCTGTTGCGCGGCCTATGAAGTCAGCTATCGGTTTGAGCTTGCCGCATTTGCCTTCGAATTTTTTGACGCCGTGATGCATGAGAAGGTTCATTATGACCTTTTCGGTTTCAGCGTTTCCCGCTCTTTCGCCGATTCCTAGGAAGGTTGTGCTAGCATATATTCTGGGCCAGACTCCTGAAGCTGCGCGTATGGCTGCCAGCGTGCTCTCAACGGCGTTCCCAAAATCGTCGTGAGCGTGAATCTCAACGTTCTCTATCTTGGTTTCGGCTTTTATCGCCCTTACCTTTGCAGGTATCCCGTTCGGCAAAGGCGCATGCTCAGATGACAGTCCAACGCCAACTGTGTCACATATTCTGTAGCATTCCGCCCCAGCTTCGGCAACGGCGTTTATGAACTTCTTCTCGAACTCCCAGTCGGCTCTTGTGCTGTCTTCACCGTGAACGAAGACCCGGAGACCCTGGTCTTTAGCCGCATATTCAACGACCTCGACCACCCTGTTCAGCAGTTCCTCCTCAGTTTTGTCAGGCCATTTCGCTTCGAAATGTATCTTTGACACCGGATGCGACACGCCTACGTCTTCGAATCCGCAGCTAATGGCGTCGTCTATGTCGTCTTTTACGGCTCTGCACCAGCCAGCTATGCTGGCGTTGAGGCCCATGTCGTGGATGAGCTTGGAGGCTTTCTTGTCCGTTTTCTGGTAGTGGTGAAGTTCGATTCTTTCTACGCCTATTTCATCTAGGAGACGAGCGATCTCGGCGGCATCCTCGGGGGAGACGGCTAGTCCAGGCATCTGAACGCCGTCCCTAAGTGTTGTGTCGTCAATTATGGGCTCTGTGTCAAGCGGTAGCTTGCGAAACCCAAGTTGTTCCAAATTCATGTTACATGCTAACCTCAAACGATATTTTTGAAAAGCCTGGGCTGAAAGGAGGATCTTACGGCGGGGTCAACGGTGGAGGATGGAAGATCGATATTAAGGTTTCCGTGTGGATAACGTTGGGATGTTGTTCAACCATCTCGTAGATTATCTTCCGCAGTTCTTCCAAGCTTTCTGCCTCGATTACAACTACGGCGTCAAACCTTCCCAGCACTGAGTTAGCCATCTTCACGCCTTTTATCCGTCTGGATCTGACGATTTCCTCCGATGTTCCAGGCTTAACAGTGACCATGACGAATGCTCTAAGAGCCTTACGGCGAAGATCCTTTGTTGAAGACAACTCTTTGATTCCTCCACGTTAAGGTCCGCATCTTTCAGGTTCAGACGCTTTCCAGCACCAGCGAGGTTTCTGTGTGTATTATGTTAGGGTCTCTCTCGATGACTTTGTACAGGATCTCGTTCATGCTTTCGAGGTTCGGAGCCTCGATCACGATGACAGCATCGTAGCGTCCGTAGATCGCGTCTGCCTGAACAACCTCTTTAACCCTATTTTTTATCCGTTCAACGACCTTCAGCGACGTCGCCGGCTTCGTTTCCAAGAATATGTAGGCTTTCATTCATCTCACCATTCCTTTTTTCTTTGACATCTCCATTTCTAATAGTCTAGATATTTCATTATCTCCCAGGGAGTTACGTAAAGACAGTACTGGTTCCAGTCGTTTGTCTTGTACTCTATGAACGCGTCGAAAATGTGGCTTCCAAGCGTTCTATGGATCACCTCATCGCTTTTCATCTCGTCCAGCGCATCCTTCAAGGTTGTAGGAAGCTCCCGTATTCCAAGCGCCCTCCGCCTTTCAGGAGTCAACTCATAAACATCCTCGTCCACCGGGTCACCGGGGTCAATCTTCTTCTTAACGCCATCCAACCCAGCCATCAATATACAGGACAAGGCTAGATACGGGTTGCAGGACGGATCAGCAGAACGAAACTCAGCACGTTTCTGCGATGCATATTTTGGACCCCTGAAATAGACTGGAACCCTGACTAGAGCTGACCGGTTTCGGCGGGACCACATGATGTATATAGGTGCCTCAAAGCCGGGTACAAGCCGCTTGTAAGAGTTCACAGTTGGACAGGTTACGGCGACCAATGCCCTTGCGTGTTCCATAAGCCCGCCGATGAAGTATCTTCCTGTCTGGCTGAGCTCTGCATACTCGTCGTTCTCGTCGTACATCGCGTTTTCTGAGCCTTTCCACAGCGAAGTGTGAACATGCATCCCGCTGGCGTTGTCGAGGTAAATCGGCTTCGGCATAAAGGTTGCTATCATACCGTGTTTTTTAGCAATGTTCTTGGCTACAAACTTGTAGTAGATAATTCTGTCCGCCGTCTCCACCAGTTCGCCGTACTTGAAATCTATCTCAATCTGCCCCGCGGTTGCAACCTCGTGATGATGCATCTCAACGTTGAAGCCGAAACTGTCTTCAAGTATCACAGCAACCTCATTACGGTACTCTATGGTTGTGTCGTCCGGCGGAGGCCTGAAATAAGCCTCTTTAGGCCTAAGAGCCATGTTGCTTCCAGATTCAATCTCAGGAGACTGCGGGACAACCCTAGGTGCCCCCCAAGAATCGCCTGCTCCGCCTTTTGGGCTGACCCAAAGGTCCCAAACAAGCTTCGTCGGATCGATTGATGAGAAAACGAAGTATTCCAGTTCCGGACCGAAGAACCCTGTGTAGCCCATCTCTTCAGCGGCTTTTACGGCTCTTTTTGCCACGTAGCCTCTTGTGCAGACTTCTGAAGGTTCTTGGCCGCCGTAGGCTTCGTAGACATCGCCTATGACGATTGCGCTTTTCTGTGCTTCGTCGGTTGTCCAAGGGATGGGTGTTAGGGTTTTCGGGTCAGGCATAAGGATCATGTCTGATTCTTCGATTGTTTTGAACCCTCTGATTGAGGATCCGTCGAATCCTATGCCTGAAACGAAAGCGTCTCCTTCAGTGTAGTGTCTTGCGGGTATGACGACGTCTTGCATCAAACCACGGATGTCAGCGAAGGTTGAGTGCACCCAGCGTATCCTGTTCTTTTCAAGGGTTTCGATGGCTTTTTTCACGGTTTCAGCCTTCATGTAGCTCCCTGCGTTACTTGTTCAACAGGCGGAGTTTCTACCATAAGCTTCTATATAAATATTTCGCTTATGTTGCATAAACATTTAAATATTTTTTGATTAATTGAATATTTGTCCAGAGAAAGAACGGATTACAGGTGAAGAAGTTGACAGCTCTGCTTAACGAAGAACTTGACGACGTCGACCTCGGGATAATCAGGTTGCTTCAGCACGACTCACGGTTGAGCTACAACAAGATAGCCGCCAAGCTCGGAATCTCCGCTGGCACAGCGTACAACCGCGTTAAAAGCCTAGAGGACAGAGGTATCCTAAAAAGTTACACGGTGCTTGTTGACCATTTGAAGCTTGGATATAACATGATGGCGATCGTCCTAATACAGGCTGAGGGCACTCATCTTGTCGAGGTAGAGAAAGAAATAGCGAAGATGGCGAACGTCATCTCCGTGTATGACATAACAGGAGACTACGACATCGCAGTTATCGTCCGGTTCAAAGACAGGATGGGGTTGAACGCCTTCGTGAAACGGCTTTTGTCCATGTCGTACGTGAAGAGAACGGTCACAAATGTTGTTCTGAACGTTGTCAAGGAAGATTTCAGAATCAATTTTCGTTAAAGCCTGATGTTAACGAGCTGCAAACTGTTTGCTTCCCAAAAAAGATGAAGAACACGTTATTCGGGAACCTGAAAAACGGGCACGAAAGAGGCATAAGCTTTTTTCCTATTTTCGTTATGAATCGTTTAAAAGGGCGAATCGGTTTAGGAGAATTGGAAGCTCACATGTAAGCCCCGGTCCATTGACGTTAGGAGGAGGAGACAAAGATGAGAGTTGCCATGGCGCAGATAAGGTAGGCGACCTTGAAGGGAACGCTGAGAAAATAAGGAAGTACATGGATGAGGCTCGAAAGCGTAAGGCTGACTTGGTGGTGTTCCCTGAATTAGCGGTTACCGGTTATCCCCCTCAGGATCTGTTGTATGAGAAAGCCTTCGTTAGGGAGAACAAGGGAATACTGGGGGAGATCGTTGAAGACAACGTTGAGATGGCTGTTGTGGTCGGCTTCGTTGATTATGACGAAAAATGGAACCTGTACAATGCTGCAGCTGTGTTTGAGGGAAACAGATGTGTTGGAACAGTGTATAAGACGCTTCTGTCCACTTACGACGTTTTCGACGAAGACCGGTATTTCAAGCCGTCTAAAGAAGAGGATATCAAACCAGTTAACGTAACGATCAACGGGAGAAAAACCAGGTTAGGTGTGGAGATCTGTGAGGATTTATGGGATCAAGAATATGGGATAAAGGTCACCGATCTACTGGCTGAAAGAGGAGCAGAACTGATCGTTAACGCTTCTGCGTCGCGTTTCTATGTTGGGAAAAGATTTGAACGCGAGAAACAGTTAAAAGAGAAAGCCAGAAAAAACAGGGTTCCATTCTTTTACGTTAATCTGGTCGGCGGGCAAGATGAACTGGTTTTTGACGGGCAAAGTTTAGCTGTAGACGCCTCTGGAAGCTTGATAGCTTTTGCTAAACAGTTTGAGGAAGACCTTGTGGTCACGGATATCGACTTGGAGAAAGGGGTTGGTGAAAAGGTTTGTCCGCCGCCTTATAACAAGGAAGAGGAGATGTTTAACGCTTTGGCTTTAGGGGTCCGCGACTATTTCAGGAAGACCGGTTTCGAGAAAGCCGTGGTCGGGATGAGCGGGGGAATTGACTCGTCGTTAACCACGTGCATAGCTGTTGAAGCCTTAGGCAGAGAAAACGTCATCGGTGTTTCGATGCCTTCCAAGTTTTCAAGCGCACACAGCAAAACGGATGCGCAGAAGCTGGCTGAGAACCTTGGGATATGTTTCGTTAGGTTCTCTATACAGGACATCGTTGAGAGCTACCGAAAGACGCTGGAGAAACCTTTGGAAGAGATCAGGAAACATTTCGGCATAGAAAAAAGCAGAGACGACCCTGTTGCAGACGAGAACATACAGCCGAGAGTGAGGGGAAACTGTCTCATGGACATCTCCAACCGGTTGAAAGACCTGAAAATTCTTGTGTTGAACACGGGGAACAAGACGGAGCTTGCTCTTGGATACTGCACGTTATACGGGGACATGGCTGGAGGAATAGGGGCACTCGGGGACGTAAGCAAACTTGAAGTATACAAGCTTGCTGAATACGTGAACAAGAAAGCAGGCAGGGAAATAATTCCTGAAAACGTGTTCAAGAAAAAACCGTCGCCTGAACTCAAGGAAGACCAGTTTGACCCCTTCGACTTCAGCATAGTCAGCCCGATGGTTGACGAGATCATAGAGAACCGGAGGGGTAAACAGGAGCTGATCGAGATGGGTTATCCTAAAGAGGTTGTTGAAGACACCTATAGGAGAATCCGAAGGGCGGAGTACAAACGGCGGCAGGCTCCTCCGTGCATAAAGATCACTCGGAAAGCCTTCGGCATCGGGTGGAAGATGCCGATAGTTAACAAGCACGACGGGTAAGCCAAGCCGACAAGATTTGGGAAACCAGAGGCGCAAATCTAAACCGGAAGGATGTTTCTATTCGGCTTTAAGTATGTCAGGTTTGTCGCTGGTTATCCCGTCTACCCCTTTCTTAATGTATTCTAAGGCTTCTTCCCGTTTGTTTATCGTCCACACGATTATTTTCAAGCCGTTTTCATGCGCCTTCTGAACGTTGCGGGTGTGAGTGAACCGGTAAAGAGGCAGAAGATAACTGGCGCCTAGCTCCAAGGCGGTTTTTATCGGGTTTTTGTGTCTCACGTAGATGAAACCGGTTTCAATGCTCTTGTTTAAGGCTTTAACCTTCCTTAACGCCTCTTCTAGGAACGAGATTACCAGAACGTTCTCAACCAAGCCTCTTTCTTGCACTGCTTGAACAACCTGTTCTTCGATGCCCGTCTCTTTCAGCTCGATCAGAATCTTAACCTTCTTGTCTAGGAAGTCAAGAGCTTCCTCGAACGTCGGGATCTTCTGACCTTTCTCGGTGGTGAGCTGTTTGATCTCTTCTAGTGTTAACTCGCGGACCAGTCCTTCGCCATCTGTTGTTCTGTCCACCTTCTCGTCGTGGATGACAACGAGCTTACCGTCCTTCGTCCGCCTGACATCTAATTCAACGGCGTTTACGCCTAGATCTAAGGCTTTTTTGAAGCTGAGCAACGTGTTTTCCGGCTCGTACGCTCTTGCCCCTCTGTGACCTATCTTCAGCATAATCTTTAACTGCGGCTTCGGGAACTTAAGCGTTCATAACCAGCATAACCTGTGCTTACATGTGAAGCTGGAGAGATCTAAACGAAGGTTCAGACGGGTTAAAGTTTTACACGTGTTTTTGGTTTATGAGATGTTTTCCAGCAGATCGGAGCGGGTTATGATGCCTACGAGTTTTCCATGACGGGTTACCAGCACACCTGAGCGAGCTTCAAGGATGGGTCTTATGACGGCTACATCGGTGTCTTCTGGGACGCTTGGAAGCGGGGGTTCCATGATCTTTTCCACGGGTTCATCTGCCACGTTTGGGGTGAGGTTTCTCACGATTCCTTCCTCGGTTACCATGCCGATGACCTTTTCGTCTTGAACAACGGGTAACTGGGAGATTGCGTGTCTCACCATGAGTTCGCTTACGTCTCTGACCTTGTCTTGCGGCTTCGCTGTGATGACGCCTTGGGTCATTATGTCTCTGCATTTCTTGCCTTTTCCGCTGACGAGTATCTGCAGTATTCGGTTGACTGTGGAAAGCCTTGGGTCAACTTTGCCGCCTTCGATCTTCGCGATGTGAGCTTGGGACACTCCGGCTAGCTTGGCTAGCTGGCTTTGGGTTAGTCCAGCTTCCAATCGCATCTTCTTCAGCATGGAACCTGTGACAATCAATGTGATAACCCATGGTTATTTTCCATACATAATAAAGCATGAGGCTTCATACATAAATAAGTTTCCACACGGCGTAAACCCAAGATTCATGCAGAATAATGCATGTTTCTCTCCGGGGATTATTTCGCAAAATATATATTATGTAATGCGCTAACCTCTCAGAACAGACTCAGAACGTGATGTTCAATGAGGAACATAATAGTTTCTCCGCTGAGGCAGGTTCCCCTAGAAGAACAGAGAATAGAGGTTGTTGAAAGGAAAGGGTTAGGTCACCCTGACACGATATGCGACAGCATAATGAACGAGGTTTCAGTTGCGTTAAGCAGAGAATACCTGAAGAAGGCAGGAACGGTGCTGCATCACAACATTGACAAGTCGCTTTTAGCAGCGGGAGAGGTGGAAACCAGATTCAAAGGCGGCATCGTGAAGAAACCGATGAAGCTCATCTTCGGCGACCGGGCGACCTACAGGTTTAACGGAGACGAGATACCGGTCGAAGAAATCGCCGTTAAAACGGCGAAAGAATGGTTCAGAAAAAACTTGAGGTTCGTTGACCCGGATAAACATGTGAAGTATCAGGTTGAGATCCAGCCAGGTTCCTCTGCGTTGACCGATATTTTTAGAAGAGGAGGGAAGGTTCTCGAGGCAAACGATACCTCTGCGGCTGTTGGATGGGCGCCTCTAACCAAAACGGAACTCGCTGTTTTGAACACTGAGAACTATTTGAACTCGGAAGGTTTCAAAAGGAGGTTTCCTGAAACCGGGGAGGACATCAAGGTTATGGGGTTCCGCAAGGATGACGAGCTTGAACTGACGATTTCAATGGCGTTCGTTGACCGTTTCATAGAGAACGAAAAACAATACTTTGAAAAGAAGTCTGCGGTTCTGGAGGACATAAACCAGTACGTCACGGAACATAACAGCTTCAAAAAGATCGAGGTTCAACTCAACACTTTGGACACACCGGGCAGGGGAATAAACGGCATCTACCTAACGGTGCTTGGGACAAGCGCTGACGGAGCGGACTCAGGGCAAGTGGGCAGAGGGAACAGGGTGAACGGACTTATCTCGCTTAATAGACCTCAATGTTCAGAAGCTGCGGCGGGGAAGAACCCTGTCAGCCACGTGGGGAAGATTTACAATCTTTTGACGCATAGGATAGCCAGCAGAATAAACATGCAGGTGTCTGACGCTAGGGAGGTTTATGTGTGGCTGTTGAGCAAGATCGGTCGTCCCATTGATGAGCCGATTGTTGCGGCGGTTGAGATCATTCCCAGCGACGGTGCATCGTTTGATAGAATCAGGAAAGAAGCTGAGGAGATCGTTGATTACGAGCTTGAGAACATCGACAAGTTCTGCATGGAGCTCGCCCAAGGGAAGACCCCGGTCTGCTAGCAGATTCACTGATGAACCGTCTGCTCTAAGGTTAGAATGTTTTTAGGACTTCTTTTCGTCTTTTTGTTCTTTGTTTCATAGAAGCCGGAATGCTTTTTGTCCCGTTACCTAGTGATGAGTATCGAAGCGTAGCCTACCATGAGGTCTGTTGTTCCTCCAGTGTCGTAGCTGGTTGCATACTTTAGAAGCTTAGCCTCTTTCGCTCCGAGTTCTTTGGCTGCAACTATCATCGTAGCCACCGGGAGGGCGCCGCACATGGTGTATCTTTTTTCGTCAACGAGTTTCACAAGTTTTTCGCCGTCAAGCGCAAGGATGGCTTCGACCAAGGACATGTCAGCGTCGTGCATCCATTTCAACGCTCTATCGAAAGGTCTCATTCCAACCGGGGTGTAACCGTACAGTGGACCGTAATGTATGAAGTCTGTGCTTCCCAACACCACAACATCCCTTTCCTGTTCGTTTACTGCTTTCGCGATCGCTGCTCCGACGTCTCTGCACATTCCGTAGTCAGCGAAGCCGACGGTGATGGGGACGATTTTGAAGTCGTTGCCGTAGACGTACTGCAGGAAGGGAAGTTGAACCTCAATCGAGTGTTCCTGCTCGTGGGCGCCGGGGTTGATGTCCACAAACTGGGAGTTTTTGACTATCGTCTTCGCAAGGTCAGAGTCAACCTGCACGTCGCCTAGGGGCATTCTCCAGATTCCTTCAAGCATCACGCTGAACCCGGGGTATCCACGATGGTTCACCCCGACTATCACAAAAGTTTCAGGTTTCCCGTCTTTCGCCAAATGGTAATAGACGTGCGCGGCGACAGGTCCTGAGGCAGAATATCCGGCGTGAGGAACCACAGCTCCAACTATTCTTCTTTCCCTTTTTTCGGAAGGCTCAGGTAAAGCCCCAACCCCATGTTTTGACAGGAAACACCGCTCGATCTCCCTTCTCTCCTCATCAGGGTCAAACGGATGAAAACCCCAAGCTGAAGCTCTCCGAACCCTCACGTCAAACCACACCACCATACAATCAACCAAACACACATATAAAAACAAAAAACCGATAAGAAACATGCTTCAAAGAACATCTAATTCTACTAGTACGATTTTAACAGTGTTGCCCGCAACCTTCATAGCTATGAATCCACAATTTCAATTCTACTTTAGTACGATTCTAACAAGGTTATAATAAGACACCAAAAATATTCCTAAATTATTTCAATTCTACTTTAGTACGATTCTAACAGGTAGTATTAGTAACGAAGAAATACTATTTTATCTATTTC
>PIYB01000063.1 GCA_003601835.1 Candidatus Bathyarchaeota archaeon | reverse complement strand
TACAGGAGCTCTCGCCTCAGCCTTAGGAGCTTACATCGCATCAAACCTTCCAAGCAGAATATTGACCTTTGTCTTTGGTTTAGCTATTTTGGCTGGAGCTTTACGAATGTTAACAGCGAAGCCTCCGAAGATTGAAGAAGAACCCCCGAAGAAGACGGTTACCTACATTCTCTGGGGTTTACCACTAGGTTTTGCATGTGGTTTAATAGGAATCGGAGGTGGAGTGTTAATGGTTCCAATAATGGCAACAATCTTGAGATTCAGGATGCATTCCGCAGTAGGCACCTCAACAGCCATGATGATATTCACATCAATTGGCGGAGCAATATCCTATATGCTTGATGGCTTAAACGTACCTGGATTACCTTCGTACTCTATAGGCTATGTTAACCTTCTTCAGTGGATCTTGCTCGCTGGAACAAGTGTCCCAATAGCTCAGCTAGGCGTAAAAGCAGCACACCGGCTTCCAGCAAAGAAGCTGAAATATTTATTCATCGCTGTAATGGTCTACATGGCCTTAAAGATGATGGGTATCTTCACATGGCTGCACCTGCCAATTTAGAAGACACAATTTTCATTTGGCGATGAATAATCTTCTTACTATACAGAGAATCTTGCCGCACATAATCTTTGTCTTTCCACAAACTGCTAAATTTTTTCGGTCAAACAGCAACCTCCCTGAGCAAGATTAATTTTACAGATTAGCGTCAGCTTAATTGAACAATCTTGAATCATGAAGAAGTCTTAGAACATTATTCTAAGCCTCAAGTCAAGGATGAAATATCCGCGTATTGCATAGGAAGATGGGTTGCGCTGGAAGGCTTAAGCCGAGGCAACCGAAGAATGTTTCTTAGGTACTGGAACCGCGCTAGAAAACCTCTTACCATAAACAGCCCAGAAGATTTTGACAAGGCTTTTAACAGATTCAGGTTCTTGAAGCCTCGAACTATATATGCTTCAGTGAATGTTTACGGCAAACTTGAAGTTCCCGAGGACACTGAGGAACCATCAAACATAGTCGGCTCCACCCCCATCTGGGATATAGACGCAAGCTTAGACACTTGGAAATGGGCTTTGAAGGCTGTGGATGTCATAATTAGCTGTCTAGACAAGGAAGGTCTTAATCGTTCAGTGTTCCTGAAATGGTCCGGTCGCGGAATACACGTGCACGTGCATGAACGTGCCTTTTCAAAGAAGGTGTTGAACAAGCATAATCCTCTGGACGTATCTTTTTCAGTAGTTGAATACGTGTTAAGGAAAGCCAGAAGCCAGCTTACTGATCTGGTTGCTAAAGCCCCGCAATCATCTGAGAGACCTTTGAAAGTCGAGAACAAAATAGATCTCAAAAGAGTTTTTACAGCTCCGCTTTCACTTCACAGAAGCCTCGACCTTTGTTGCGTATGTTTCAAGCCTAACGACATATACAACTTCAATCCAGACTGGGCAAAACCTGAAAGTTACCGCCATGACGAAACATGGAAAGTCTTCGAACAAGGCGAAGGAGATACCTTAGCTGAGAAAAGCTTGGCAGAAATAGGCGGATACAACGGATGGGCTGGAACCCTGAAAACCAGAACGAGAGGTACACGCAAGCAAACAACGGAAATCAAGATTAAGAAACCTTCGCGAAGAAAACTAGGCCGGTTCCAAGTTATGGGGCTTTTGCAGGCGGTTCGCTACTACCTTGTTACCGGCAACTTGGAACGGGCTAAGTCATTTGGGCTTAATAGAGCCATATTTTATGCTTGGGCTAAAAGAAGAGGTCGAGTGGTTCCGGCGCGGCCTACGACAGGAACGAAGGCGGCAGTGGCGCAGATAGAGGAAAGAAAGGTAGAACAACTCGGCGATGAACGTGCCTTTGTATCACCTAGAGGCTGGTTCATAATAGGCAACACCGAACAAAAACCGTCTGATTACGACCGCCAAATAGCTAAACGCATCGAAGCAACAGCAATATCCCATGAAGCGGCTTGGACGGCAGCCATTGAATACCTAAAAACTTTTCCGAAAGAAACCCTTCTGGATCAGCAAAAGTTTTACCGAGAAGCCTACCGACCAATAAGAGACAGTTTTCTGTCTTTGATAAAACAAAACTCTCATTAATCACAGTAGACCAATGTTATGAAAAAGATTTAAAGAGTTGTAAGGGTTGAATAAGGTTTAAGTTGCGAGAATACCTTCTTTTGATCATGTCCTCAATTACTGACGATGAGGTTCGGTGGCGAATTCTAGAGATTCTCGCTGAAGAATCCAGAAAGAAGCCTTCTGTCTGGGGTGTGCATAGAAGCACAATCCAAGAATCCTTAGGAATCCCTGAGAAAAACATGGATTACAACATGGTTTACCTCGCGCAAAACGGGCTTGTGAAGCTCGTGCAAGTTCAAAGTTCAGTCTGGCTCTGGGCGAAGCTTACACTGTTAGGAATGGATGTTTTAGAAAACAGATCTTTCTACGAAGAACGTTTCCCGTTCGTCAAAGCTGCGCTTCTGAAAGAACGTAAAAACAAATAGGTATTCACGTTTCTTACTGCTACTTCTTTATTATCGGCAAAATCTTACATGAAAAATATGTAATCCCAAATAGTGTTTATCAGTTTCCTGACGAAGTTTCAGCTGATTTGACATCGCTTAAAACTTGATATTGAGCGCTTTCAGTGAAGACGGTGATGCTTATCGTGTTTCCAATATCATCCAGACGAACATTATCCGGATTCACGATGTAAACCACCAATGTGAATCCAGAGGGCAACGGTATGTCCCCTGAGGCTTGTGTAAAATCTGATATATTTCCCGGGGTATACTCGAAGTTTGTCCATCTATGACCTGAAGCATTTGGACAGTTAAGGGTGTCTGTAACTGTCAATTGAGTTCGGAAATAGTAAACTGTTGACCAGGATGCTTCGACCCCTCTGACTTCCAGCTTGTCTATGACGATGTCTTTGCCGCCGATGTTATCTACCTCGAAAGCGGCGAATGATGTGCCATTTTGGTACACCCAGATTTTCTGGTTTGAAAGGACGATAAGCTCCGTTTCGAGGCTGGCTCCAATTATCTGGTATGCGTACATGACGACCCCGCCTGTTAACATTACAGGGATCACTAGAAGAATCATTGTTGTAACAGGCTGGCTTAGCGCCTTCTTTTCTCTAAGTAGTCTTTTCATGTTTTCTTCAAAACTTCAATCTACAAGTTCAAATTAATGTGTTGTGAAAATCATTTCTAGAAAAAAACAGGTAAACTATGTTTCTAAACAAAGTTATCTATTCTAAGGCGTTGTGTAGAACGCAACAGGCAGGTTTCAGTTATTATTACTGATAAAGCAGTCTTTTCGCCGAACGAAAACCTTTTAGCCCTATGCAAAAGACTATGTTGGGTTCGGTCATGAGGTTCTCTCCTAAAAGCGTTGCGCTGGTCGGTGTTTTCGCCTCTCTGCATGCCGTACTTTACTTTTTCTCGCTTGGATTATGGCGAAACTGGAGTATTTATCTCGAGCCTATTGAAGGAATAATTCTAGGACCTTGGGTTGGGTTTTTCGCGGCGCTCATAGGAAGCATTGTTGCCCGAGCTATCAAACCAACAAAACTTTGGATGTTCGGCATAATAGCTGAACCCGTAGGAGTTCTAGCATGCGGCTTAATAGTTAAAAAACAGTGGAAGCCTCTTATCGCTTTATATGCGTTCATGCTTGTATCCTATTTCCTCCACTCATTCGGCAGACAGCTCCCTCTCTGGACAATCCTTGACATCCTAGCTGCTGTGGTTCTAATCTATCCTGCGACAAAGGTGTGCGGCGACATCTTCAAAGAAGACGCTTCCCATTTACTGTACATAATTCCTCTTGTAGCGTTCATCGGCATTGCTACGGACGCGTTAACAAGGGTGTTCCTGTTGATACCGGCTGGTTTGTACATGCTCTTCGGCTGGTCTTATGAGGCTTTATACTATGTGTTCATGGTTGGAGCAGCGGATTCGTATATAGAAGATCTGCTTGTTGTACTGGTTTCTTCTCTTATAGGCGCTCCTTTACTTGCTTCTCTACGAAAGTTGCCGGGAATCAAGTATCCGTTGAGCTAGATTTTGAAAAACAGTGTAGAAAGCCTGTTTTCGAGATCGATTCCTGAAAACACGATTTTTTCCTTAAGAATGCGGCAAGAAATGGTAACTGTTTAAATATTGCGGGATAACTTTTATAACCAACCGTGTATCTGTTGAATGAAAGTCGGTGAACCACCTGTGCCAAAATGGGGATACTCCGTAGCAAGCTTGGATCCAGAAACAACAGTGAAGGCAAGCGGGAGAGAGCTTAGAGTATCGCATAAATCTGCAATGGAAGTTTGCCGAGCGATCAAAGGCATGAAACTTGACGACGCAAAAGAGTTTCTAGAACAAGTCATGCAAAAGACGAAAGCTGTACCGTTCAGAAGGCACAAAAAGAAGATGCCTCACCGAAAAGGATTACAAAAAGCTGCTGCTGGAAAGTATCCAGTTAGAGCCGCTGCCAAGATAATGGATGTTCTCGAAAGCGCGGAATCAAACGCCCTATATAAAGGGCTTGACACCGAACGGTTGAAAATAGTTCACGCCGCAGCGTACCCCGGGATGAAAATTAAAAGATATATACCGAGAGCTATGGGAAGAGCAACCCCTCGGTTTGAAACGTTGTGTCACGTGGAAATAGTTCTTGAACAGACAGGAGGGGAAACCTAATTGTCTTCAGTCAAACATTTTATCGACGAATCCATCAGAAAAGCAGGAGTAGATGAATACTTATGGAAAGAATTCGAAAGAGCTGGCTACGGAGGCGTCGATATTACTAGAACCCCGCTGGGCACCAACATAGTTGTCTACGCCATGAGACCTGGAATAATTATTGGCCGCGGGGGCGTAACAATCAAGAATCTGGCAAGAGTTTTAGAAGAGAAATTTGAGCTGCCTAACCCGCAAATCTCCGTGGCTGAGATTGAGGTTCCCGAACTGAACGCTCACGTCATGGCTTCACGTATCGCTGCTACACTTAAACGTGGCGTACATTTCCGAAGAGCAGGTTTCTGGGCTTTGAACCAGATAATGGAAGCCGGAGCGCTTGGTGCGGAAATAATCATTAGCGGCAAGCTGAGAACAGAAAGAGCTCGAAGCGAGAAATTTAGAAATGGATATATCCCTAAAAGCGGTGAACCTGCAACAAAATTTGTCAGAAAAGCTGTTGTGCACGCTCAGCTTAAGCCAGGGATATTCGGCATCAAGGTTTCCATAATGCCGCCTGGAGCTGAATTTCCTGATCAAGTAAAATTTTTAGAGGAACCCCCTGAAGAGATCGGCCAAACAGTTCAAGAAGAACCTGAAGCAACAAGCCAATCTGTTGAGTCGCCCGTTGAAGCCTCTACTGAAGAAGCTGAAACTGAAGAGAAGGGATCAGAACAACCTGAAGCTGAACCGGAGCCTGCTGCAGATGAAGCTACTGAGGAGGCTGAGAGTTAAATGCCGATAATGAGGATGCGAGAGATACGGGAAATGTCCGATGAAGAACGAAGGAGAAGACTAATGGAGCTTCGGATGGAACTCGTTAGGATCAGAACTATGGCAAAAGCTGGTGGAGCCGTTGAGAACCCTTCACGAATTCGTGAACTCAGACGTACAATAGCCCGAATCCTTACTGTTGCAAACGAGAAAGCTAAAGAGGAGAAACATCCATGAAGGTTTCACCGTTCATACTTCAACA
>PIYB01000062.1 GCA_003601835.1 Candidatus Bathyarchaeota archaeon | reverse complement strand
GTTTCTACTTTCTTCCACGATTTTTTCAGCCTTCTTAAGATCCGCAAGTGTGTTGATGTTAAAGAAGGTAGTCAATCCAGAGCTTAATTGGTCGATAACGATCGTTGAAAGATATCGAACTCTGTCAAGCCTAGAGATCATCGATAGAGGCCTAACCTCGCCTGCCTGAATAGCACTTTTTGCGGCAGCAACAGCCGAGTTTGTCTTGTACGCTGCTTGAAGAGGCTCGATGTAACCGTTAGGCCACCTAGGAATTACAGCATCCACACCGAAGGAAACTTCGAAAAGTAGCTCCAAAACCTTTCCTGAGATGAACGGCGCATCACATGGCAGCAAAACAGAATAATCACCAGAAGCGTTAATGAAGCCCGTTAAAGCTCCAACAAGTGGGCTTTGCAGCTCACAAACATCCACGAATATTTTGGTGTCGGCAGGGAAAAGTGGGGAATAGGATCGTTTCTGATGATCAGAGCTAACGATTACGAGAACCTCATCCACGATGCTGCATATTCTATCGAACACATGCAAAACAAGAGGTTTCCCTGCTAACTCGACAAGTCCTTTATCCTTACCGAATCTTCTCGAAAAACCACCGGCGAGAATTATGGCGGTTCTTTTCATTCAGTTTTCCTCGAGCTTCTTGATCGTTTCAAGACATACTTGGCAATCTGATCCGCGATGTTTACCGTTGTTACCGACTGCAATCCCTTCCATCCCGGCTGACTGTTAATTTCCACTATTAATGGACCATTTGCAGTTTCTAAAACATCTACTCCAGCAAGCTCACAGCCAACGGTTTCTGCAGCTTTCACAACTAACCGCTCGATTTCTGAAGAGGGTTCGTAGAACATGGGTTTGGCGCCCAAGCTTACATTTGTTTTCCATGAATCAGCAACCCTCCGCATCGAAGCCAAAACCCGAGAACCAAGAACAAGAAGGCGGAGATCGTAACAGTTATGCGGGATGAACTCTTGAAGATATAGAACTTGATGATGAAAATCAAGCGCCCGAAAGATCCTTTCTGCTACATCTGGATCGGAAACCCTTGTGGATCCTATGCCTCGGGAACCAAAGATCGGTTTGACCACAACATCTCCGCCGAGCTCATGAAAAGCCGCAAGAGCCGATGTGGCGTTCTCGGTCACAACGGTTCTAGGAACCGGAAGCCCAGCCTCTTCAAGTAATGTTAATGCATAATATTTGTCCACCGACTTTTCGATCGCTGCAGGCGGATTCATTATGTGGATGCCGAGCCTTTCAAGCCTGTGAAGAAGGTCCATCCTGAAAATTATTTCTTCTAATGAGCCGCGTCCTATTGGGCGAACGATAACGGCGTCGAGGTCTTTTAAGGCATCAACCGTCTTGAACGAAACTTCCGGTTTTAGTCTGACACGCGCCACAAGATCCCGGAAACTAAAGAACACGGGAACGGCACCCTGCTTTTCTAATGCGGTCTTTAGCTGCATAGAGCTCCAAGATTCCTCGTTTTGCGTCAGAACTCCGATGTTCAACCAAGAAACCTCCTAGCAAAGACAGATTACAATTAAGCGTATTTCATGTTTGCTGGGACTGGAAACTTTTCATCTAACTTTTACTGCGTCTAGGCTTTCTGTTGTTTTAGCCAGTTTGCTACTTTGCGAATTATGTCGTTAGATGATAGATCTACTACTGGAACCATGATCTTCTCTTTTGTTTCGATTATTGGTTGATACTTATCCATGAAGGTATAGGCAACTAAGGTCCAGTAGATCCGTCCTTCTTCCACTAAAGCTTTAGCCGCAGTTTCCGATGACGTAGGAAGCAGAAAGTACAGAAACACCACCCCGTCAGCCCAGTATAAACCTGTTGTTTTTCCACCAGCTATTATGGATGCAAACCTTGCTAAATCATCAGGCGCAGCAAACCAGCTCTTTTGCAGTACGACAATCTCTTTGAACGGTTCGTATCTCACAATTAATTTTTCCTCATCCGCGTCAGCCTTACCTGAATTATGCAACATAACAGCCTCTCCGATAACATCATATCTCTATCAACTATCCATCCTATTTAAGGCTGATATCTAGAATCCACAATCATTAATTGCTGAACCGTATTTACCTAGAAGCATTCAGAGACTAAAACACAGCCGGACCATGTGAGAGCCTCATGACCGAACTTGAAGATAAGGTTTATACTGGATTGGGAAAAATAGTTGACCCTGAAACAGGACTAACCTTTAACCAAATGAAAATGATCCAAAGCGTGAAGGAAACAAAATCCGGTGTCATCAGAATAGATTTTACCCCTTCAAGTCCTTTTTGCCCGATGGCTATTAAGCTAGCTCTTGAAATAAAGAACAAGGCGGAGAATGTTGAAGGTGTAAACAAAGCATTGGTCTATTGTCACGGGCATATCATGGAACAAAGGATCAATCAAATGGTCAATGAAACATAGGCATAATCTTAATAATCATTTATTTTTGCTTAAGCAATCTTCTCAACGATCTCTGCTTCGAGATATGTTGAAAAAACCTTGGTGACCCTAACTTCCAAGAACTTTCCTAATAAGTTTCTAGCGCTCTTAACAACGATTGGTTTGTAGGCGAAGTTCCTGCCTATCCATGAGCCATCCTTTCCTTTTTCATCGATCAAGATTTCACCTTTCCAACCTAACCATCGCTTGTTTCTTTTAAGCGATATCTGCCTAACCAAAAACGTCGTACGACGGCTGCGGTCTCTTATTTCCCTATAATCTACCTGCTCCATCTTTTCAGCAGGCGTACCGGGGCGTGAGAAGAACCTTGAAATGTTCACAATGTCAGGCTGGACTTCTTCAATCAAACGAAGCGTTTTTTCAAAAGCATCCTGTGTTTCACCAGGGAACCCGCAAATAACGTCTGTCGAAATAGTTATGTCTGGAACATTCTTTCGGAAGACTTCAACTATATGCTTGAACTGTTCAGCCGTGTATCTTCTGTTCATCCGCTTTAAAATTTCGTTGTCCCCGCTTTGAACCGGTATATGTAAAAACTTGAAGATTTTCCCATGCTTGTAAGCGTCCACAAGCTCATCTAGCTTTGGAATTACGCGGTTCGGGTTCATCATACCGACCCTAATTTTGAAACGCCCTTTAATCTTGCAGCAGTCACCTAGGAGCTCAGCTAAATTAGTTCCGATGTCCATGCCATACGAACCATTATCTTGAGACGTAAGCCAGATCTCCTTCGCGCCCTTGGAAACGGCACGGCTGACATTTTCGCAGATTGCCTCACGTGGATACGAATACGAGGAGCCGCGGGCGAACCTTACACAACAAAACGTGCAGGCACCAGAACAACCTTCGCAAATGGCGATTATCTCGATTACGGGGTTAAGACGCACACGGGGCAGTTCCAGCTTAAGCAATGGACTGTCAGAACGGAATATCCTTCTTTTCTCGCCGTTCTGTGCAGCCTTTACTGCTGAAACTATTTTGTTGACGCTTCGTGGGTCGAGAGCTGCCGAGAAGTCAGGAACAGCGTTGAGAACGGCATTAAAATTGATCCTTGGAAGGCAACCAGCAATTATGAGCGGTTTGCCTAGACGCCTCAGGGAACGTAGCCTTTCAATCACCCGGTCTTCTGTTGGTTTCTTCACGGCGCAGGTGTTTACCAAAATGAGGTCAGCGGAGTTTATGTCATCAGTTAAACCATAACCTGCAGCAGCCAATTGTCCTAGCATTACTTCTAGATCGAACTTGTTAGCTGCACAACCAAAATTTTCCGCATATATCATTACAGTTTTTCTTGGAATCTTCAAGGAAGACACATCAATTGACCTAGGAAATCCTAACAAACAGCAAATATAAGGGTGACTATGCAACAGCAGAAAAAGGATAAAACGGGGCACATTGGTTTTCAATTTTTCAGATCAAAAATGGACGCAACTATTGCTCTGATTTAACAGAAAAGGAAAAGTGTCATCCTTCATTTGCAGTAATTCTTATAAGTAAATGAATTCAACATGTTTAAAACATATTTTAATATTATTATATAGGTATTTATGATGTTTTTGCGCCTTATGTTTTACAGGTGAAGAAAAATGAAACTTATCACATTGTATCTTCCGGAACCATATCTAGAAGCGCTAGATGAGCTGGTAAGCAAGCGATATTATCCGCATAGAGCAGAAGCTATTCGAGTGGCTATTCGAGACTTGATCTCTATGGAGCTGTGGGGAAGGGAGAAGAATGCCAAAGATAGCTAATAAAGCCCTACAGTTCATGTGGGACGAAACGATTCCAGAAGGAATCAGAGATCCAGGCTACTGTCGCATAATGGTCTTAGGCGTCGGAGGAGCAGGGAACAATACTGTAAGCCGGCTTATGGAATCAGGCAACCTGACAGCGGAATGCGTAGCAATCAACACTGACATGCAACACTTGAAAGCGACCCATGCAAAACAAAAAATCTTGATAGGCGAGAAGCTAACACGAGGACTCGGTTCAGGCGGGGACCCAGAGATCGGAAGAGCTGCAATTGAAGAATCAGCTGAACAGGTTGAGAAGATTCTAGAAGGCGTCGACATAGCATTTGTAACGGCAGGAATGGGCGGCGGAACGGGAACCGGCGCCGCTCCGATTGTAGCCAAGATAGCTAGGGAGAAAGGCGCCATAGTCGTAGGCGTCGTCACCATGCCTTTCAAGATCGAGAAAGGACGCATCGCTCACGCTGTTAAGGGACTCACTGAGCTTCGAAGGGAATGCGACACCGTCATAGTGATTGACAACAACAAGCTTATGCGGCTTGTACCGCAGCTCCCAATTAACGAAGCCTTCAAGGTTGGAGACGGTGTCTTAGCAAACATGATCGGTGGAATAACGGAAACAATATCTTCTCCCAGCCTGATAAACCTCGACTTCGCAGATTTCAGAACGATAATCAAGAGAGGCGGCGTTGCCGTAGCTGGAGTCGGACAATCAGACGCGCCAAACAGAGCTGAGGAAGCGGTGCAAAGAGCCTTAAGAATGCCGTTGCTGGACGTTGATTATGTCGGAGCGAAAGGTGCTCTTATACACGTGGCAGGAGACGAGCAGATGACAATTGATGAAGCCAACCGGGTAGGCGAGATAGTGACGCAGATGATGAGTGATGACGCCTTGGTCATTTGGGGAGCTAGGGTAAACCCAAGCCTTGCTGGAACACTTAAGGTCACTCTTGTAATGACCGGTGTTCGTTCCCAGTATCTGTTAAGCGGCTACGGTTCGATGATGCCTGAGGTTTACCAGCTGGACCCAAACGAGGAACCGGCGAAACCGCTCAAAATAGACTTTGGACTCTACGAACTTTAATCGTAGAACATTACATTTCCCTATCTTTTTTTGAACATTTTCTTAAGTCTAAGCATCCAAGGTATCGCTTTTCCAACGGGAACAATCATGCCTTCTTTGATTGCTTGAATTATGTCGTCAGTTTCTGGATCAGCCTTCGCATTTTCTATGATTGTGTAGGCTAATCCGATCGTGTCCGGAATGTGAGAATCACTACCACCCGTTTTAGGAAGGTTCATATTCTCAGCGAACCTTGAAGCAAGATAACTCATGATGAAGAAAGGGAAATTCGAGGAATTTGCAACCTCAATCGCATCTAAACCGTACGATTTGAAATTCTTGTTCGGGCGGATTCCTTCCTTGATGAAGGCAAAAGGATGTGGTATAACAGCGATGCCGCCGTCTTCATGTATTAGCTCTATTGTTTTCTTTATGCTAAAATTCGGTGGAATCAGCGTTTTAACATTAAGGCCAAGTAGATGGCCCTGCTGTGTAGATACTTCAATTCCGGGAATCACGATCAGACCGCGGGGTTTCCGCTTTACCAGTTTCAGAGCGCCTTCAACCGTGTTATGATCTGTTATTGCGACGCCGTCAAGCCCGTTTCGTTTCGCATACAATACCACCTCTTTGAGGGATGTAGTGCAATCGTGAGAATAGCACGTGTGAACGTGGAGGTCAATCTTAAGAGGCAACACAGTCACTTGCTCATATCTTTCCAGTCTGCAACATCTAGCTTATCTCAGCTCCCGTCTTAATGGGTTTTTCAGGCTGTAAAAGAACAACATCACGGCCATCCTGAGCCGCCAAGATCATGACTTCTGATTTTATCCCAAAGATTTTTCTAGGCTCCAAATTCACTATGACAACCACCTGTTTTCCCTCAAGATCGCTAGGTTTATAATATTCAGCTATTCCAGCCACAGCGGTTTTCAAACGGTTTTCCCCGACATCTATCTGAAGCTTTAGGAGTTTCTTTGAACCGGGAATCGGCTTAACCTCGATTATCGTGCCCACTCGTAGGTCCATTTTTGAGAAATCTTCAAATGAAACGGTCTCTGCGGCTTTTCTCACTTTTTCAAGCGCCTCGCTTAGCTCGGTTTCCGATTTTTCAATCTTATGGAAAAGCGGTTTCGGTTTTTTAATGTTATGTCCTGCCGTTAGAGGCTTAATAGCGTCGTTCCAACGTGCCGTCGGAGAAATGTTGAGCATGTCACGGAGTTTCTCCGCTGAGAAAGGCACGAACGGTTCGAGCAGCACTGAAAGTGCTTTTACTATCTGAGCGGCGACATAAAGCGTGTTTGCCGTTGTCTGTTGGTCTTCCTTAACGGTTTTCCACGGTTTCTTTTCATTCAGGTACTTGTTTCCTTCGCGACTTAGCTCGATAACCTCTCTGACTGCTGCTTGCAGCTGGAAATGATTCAAAGCGTTTTCTATTTTGTCATAAGATTCCTTTATCGTCTCAAGAACTTGTTTATCAAGTTGCTCCATGTTTTTGGGGCTAGGTACTCTTCCATCATAATACTTGTCTATGAACGTTAGCGCACGGTGAATAAAGTTGCCTAAAGTATCATTGAGGTCTGAGTTCACCTTTTCTAGGAAGATTGTCCATGTGAAGTTTGTGTCTTTTGTCTCCGGTCGGTTAGCAATCAAGGTGTACCTCCAATAGTCGGCTGGAGCCAATTGGAGGGCTTCGTCAATCCAGACTCCGATCTTTCGGCTTTTAGAAGATTTTTTTCCTTCGAAGTTAAGCCATTCGTTTGTGCTGACATTCCATGGAAGATTATAGCCTTCATGCGTAGCCAGCAGAAGTGCTGGGAAAATCAACGTGTGGAACGGAATGTTGTCTTTCCCTATGAAACAGAGCACTCTCGCTTCGGGGTTAAACCAGTACTCTTTCCACTTGTCGCCGTCGCCATGTTTTTTGAAGTACTCAATTGTCGCTGAGATGTAACCAAGAACGTTTTCGAACCAGACGTAAAGAACCTTGTTTTCAGCTCCCTTGTACGGCGCAGGGATTCCCCATTCGCTGTCTCTTGTAAGTGGTCTTGGCTTTAACCCTTCTTTTATGAAGTTTAAGCTAAAGTTCCTTGCGTTATCAGGAAACTGTTTGTTGTTTTTTATGTATTCCTCAAGTTGATCAGAAAATCTCGGTAAGTCGAAGTACCAATGAGTAACCTCGCGGAATACGGGGGTTGTCCCACAGATGGAACAGCGCGGTTCAACTAGCTTAGTGGGGTCCATCAGCCTCCCGCATGCTTCACATTGGTCTCCTCTTGCTCCTTCATAGCCGCAGTATGGGCATTTTCCTTCAACGAACCTGTCAGGAAGGAACCGTTCACACTTTGGGCAGTATGGAAGCATTGTCTCTTTCGTGAACACGTAGCCGTTTCTTTCTATTTTACGATGGAAATCCATAACGAATTCTTTATGAACGGGGCTTTCTGTAGTTGTGTAGTTGTCAAAAGAGATGCCCCATTTTTTGAAAAGATCCGAAACAAGCCGGTGGTTTCGTTCGGTCAGTTCTGTAGGCGAGACTCCTTGCTTTACAGCTTCGACTTCAACTGGCGTTCCATGCACATCAGAACCGCTTACGAAAAGCACTTCGTCCCCTTTAAGCCGGCGGTATCTCGCTATGACATCAGCGGAAAGAATGGGGAG
>PIYB01000019.1 GCA_003601835.1 Candidatus Bathyarchaeota archaeon | reverse complement strand
TTTCTACCAAAGGAAAGTTTGCCTGCCGCTCTGGAAAAAATTAGCTAGTAGACCAAGCAGTCCAGCTAGGTTTCGAGATGAAGCTTCCATAGAAGGTTTGGTTGTAGAGTCTACGTTTCGGCGTGAGCTAGGTTTTTTCCAAGGGCTTCCCATTTTTCGGCTGTTTGCGTTTACAGAGATCCATGAGGATTTTAGGCGTGACGCAGCGTGTAGAGATTTGAGATGTTTTATTGTTGTTTTTTTATGGTCAAACTGTCTCTTTTTAGAGCATCATCTTCACTTCGTCGATGGCTTTTAGGACTCGTCTTCCCCTGTCTGTGATCGTGAAGTATCTTCTGTCCTTTTTAGTGTATGAAGACAACAAACCTCGGCTGCAAAGTTCGTTCAAATGCTGGTACACGGCGGGACGGGTCATAGTTTTCCCTAGCTCCTTCCACAACTCGTACCCGTAACCGTCCCGTTTCTCCAAGATGCGTAACAATTTCTCCTTTGTGCTGAATTCAGCTCCAACGATCGCTGTTTTCCGCCGTTTGGAAAGCGCCTGCAGAACATCGGTGGCTTTGAGGCCGCTTCCCGTGATCAAACAAACAACAGATTCACTTCTGCCGATTTTGCCTTCGCTTCTAAGGTTTTCCACCGCGGCTATTGTTCCTGAACTCGCTGGCTCCGCAAACAGCCCTTCCAGCTTCGCTATCTGTTGTTCAGCGGAAAAGATCTGCTGGTCAGATATTGAAACTGCCAACCCTTTTGACTGCCTTATCGCCGTTAAAGCTAGGTCTTTCTGAACCGGGTTGACCACAAATATCCCGATCGCATGCGTCATCGGCTTCTCATGTTTTTCTCCAGCCTTGCGGTAAGCGTTGACTATCGGTGAGCATCCTTCTGCTTGAACGCCTACTATCCGAGGTAGCCTGTCGATTGCGTTGAGCTCGTAAAGCTCTTTGAAGCCTTTCCATATTGAGTATACGGTTCCCCCGCTTCCCATTGAGACTATGAACCAGTCTGGAACCCCAAACTGCTCCGTCACCTCGAAGGCTATTGTCTTCTGCGCCTCCACTACAAGCGGGTTCAACTCCGGGGTTGCCTGATACCATCCCGTGTCTTCAGCTAACTGTTCCGCTCTTTCTATAGAAAAATCAACTGTTTCACCGTGTTCCTCGATAACCGCATCGTACACCAGCATCTGAGCTAGCTTTCCCATGTCAACAAGCTTCGGAATTATGACGTGACAGTTAACCCCATACTTTGCGCAGTAAGCGGACAAAGAGGCGCCCATGTTTCCATTCGTAGCGCACACAGTAGCTGTTAACCCCAAATCTAGAATGTTGGAAACCATCAGGGCTGCGCCTCTGTCTCTGAAAGAATTGGTTGGGTTACGCGTCTCATCCTTCAAGTACAGCTCAGAAAGATCCATCTCTCGGGCTAGCCGTTTCGCTCTGTAAAGCGGTGTTCCACCTTCCTGCATAGTTGCCTCGTTCTTAACTTTGGGAAGCAGACTTCTATACCGCCAGAACCTGAAATCCCCACTGAAGCCTAAGTGGCTGATCTTTTCCTTTTCAATCCTGTATTCGAGCAGTCCTCCGCACTTGGGACACCTGTACCTAGGCGGTTGAGACGGGATAACATTTCCACATTTAACGCATTGGAGGATACTCATCCTAAGTCACTCACGAGCATAAAATATAGATGGTTTTTAGTTCTTTTAACATAAATGTCTAAACCGTCTAGTTTTCCCGGCGAACAACGGCGGTCCCAAATTATTCTCGTGGCACCTTTGATGCCTTCAAAGCGAAGAACAGTCTAGCTGCGTAAACGATTGCTACCCCCACGAAACACCAAAAACAAAACATGTTTACATCCAGCCCAACCGGGAACCTTTGCCCCAACAAAGGATTGAAAGACACGGGATAAAACGGCTGAATGTCCCTGTGCATAGTTGAGTCAAGCAGTATGTGAATGTAGATGCCGGAAAGAGCTGCAGTCATTATGCGGCTAAATGAAAACTTCTGTTCAACCCTGAAAAACACCAACAACGGTGAAAACAACCCCCGGACCCTGCTCATCACCGCGGCGAGGACGAAGGCAACAATGGTTCCTCCCAGAAAAGTGTGAAGGAAACCGTGAAGAGGATAGTTCAAACCTAAGACTATGACCAGAATCGGTTCCACATCAACTATGACGCTTGCCACAAGAAAAGTGGACAGATCAATGCAGCATAAAAACAGAAGCCCAATAAAGATTCCTGGACCTAGATGGAAGGGCGTCAAAGGCATAAAGGAAGGCTAGGCGGACCCAACTAAAAAGGTTATCCGACGTTCTGTTCTGGAAAGAGAGGCTTGAATCCATGTTTCCTTGCGTACTCAACGATTTCCTCCTGTTCCTCAACGTCGAGCTTCTGGTACCTTTCGGCAGCTTCCAGAATTTTGGGCCACAGCTTAACATCACAAGTCAAGGAGTATGTTGTCACACCATCCTGTGAAAGAGCAAAGTTCACAGCCATCTCAATCTCTTTTACATCTTCAACCGGTTGATACCATGTGTTGTACCGTTTTTCTCCAATCCACCTGCGTTTTGCGATGACCTTAATGGCGATGACGCCGACATCTCTTTCTCTAGCCATCCTGAGAAGCGGACGGAAATCATTCGCAGGGTCCGGGTGAACCATGCTTGCCAGGTTGACGGGCGCTAAGACAGTGTCAAAGTCAAACCAGTCAAGAGCCTTCATGAGAACCCGGATGTCTGCGTGTCCCGTTATCCCGATGTATCTTACCAACCCGGTTTCCCTCGCCTCCTTAAAGGCTTCCATAGCGCCTCCTCTGCTGAATATTTGCTCAAGCGTCTCCATGCTGTTCACGCTGTGGAACTGGTAAAGGTCAAAATATTCAGCTCCGATGTTCCTAAGAGAGTTCCTGAGTTCCTCCCACACTTCTTCCTTCTTTCTTTTCGTCGTTTTTTCAGCTAGAAAGAAACGGTCCCGGTATTTTTCAATCCAAGGCTTCAGCCTTGCTTCGGCTTGACCGTAAGTTGGAGCTACATCTATCATGTTCACGCCGTGTTTCATGGCGAGTTTCACAGCTTTGTCAGCCTCTTCTTGGTTCACGTAACCCGGTCCGCATCCTCCAAGAGTCAATATAGTTGCGAAGTATCCGATTCTCCCTAGCCGCCTTTTCTCCATGGGAACCACCGTTGAACCTACTGTCTGCTGTTCGATAAAAGATTTAAGAAAAAGAAGACAGAAGACGCTTACCTGCTGAATGGTTGGCAGCTGCCACGATAACGCTTTTAACAGTTTCGTTCGTTAGATATGAATCGTTTCAGTGAATCTGTGGAGCCAACTGCATGGATAGATTCTGTTGTTTCCTCAAATGCATAGAATGCGGACAGGAATACAGCCCGCAAGAGGTTATCTACACCTGCCACAAATGCGGCGGCCTACTTTCAGTTGAGTACGAGAAATCAAAGATTCCCTCCGACCTTGATGAAATCTGGAAAAAACGGCCCCTTTCAGTTTGGCGGTACGCTGAGCTATTACCAATCAGAAACAAAGAAAAGGCAGTCTCCTTGGGAGAAGGCGGCACCAACCTTAACCGCTGTAAACGGCTGTCCGAAAAGCTAGGTTTGAAACGGCTTTACGTGAAGAACGAAGGAGAGAACCCTACAGGCTCATTTAAGGACCGCGGCATGACGGTCGGCGTAACCATGGCTTTGGAGCTTGGAATGAAAAAAGTAGCCTGCGCCTCAACCGGTAACACCTCGGCTTCTCTAGCCGCTTACGCCGCGAAGGCTGGGCTTGAATGTTTTGTGCTGATACCGTCCGGCAAGGTTGCCTTCGGAAAGTTGACCCAAGCCATCATTCACGGAGCAAAAGTGATACAGATCCGTGGAAACTTCGATGAAGCCTTAAAAATCGTGCGAGAAATATGCAGCAAACATCTAGTTTATCTGCTTAACTCCGTGAATCCGTTCCGTTTAGAAGGCCAGAAAACCGCAGCCTTCGAGATACGAGACCAGCTCAGTGGAGAAGCTCCGGATAAACTGATTGTGCCCGTTGGGAACGCAGGCAACATAAGCGCGATATGGAAAGGATTCAAGGAACTATATGAGCAAGGCATGATCGAAAGGCTCCCGCAGATGATAGGCATACAAGCTGAAGGCGCCGCACCAATAGCAAACTCGCTGAAACACAGTCTAACCACAGTAAAGTTTGTGAAGAACCCTGAAACCGTTGCAACCGCCATAAGAATAGGTGCACCAGTTAACTGGAAAAAGGCTGTGCGGGCAGTAAAGGAATCATGTGGATTCATGGAAACCGTTTCGGACGCTGAGATCCTTGAAGCACAGAAGCTCCTAGCTCAGTATGAAGGATTATTCGTTGAACCTGCAAGCGCCGCTTCGGTTGCCGGTCTGGCTAAGCTTATTCAGATGGGACAGATAGACAGGGACGAAACCGTTGTCTGCATAGTCACAGGGCACGGATTAAAGGACCCAGACATCGTACTGAAAAGGTTCCGTAAACCCGTTGAGGTTGAAGCCACAACCGAAGCCGTTGTTCAAGCGATGACCTCAAAACCTCAAGCGGCACAAGTTTTAGCATCCTAATGTTTCTTGACCTTTGTCAAGCAGCCTTCTTTTTCTTTCTGAGAACGGTGAGCACATCGTTTAGAACCGCTGAAACCGTTTCTCTTCCAGCACCGTACCCGACGAGGGTTATTTCTTTAGCTAGATCAGTTTCCAGATGAACGGCGTTAAGGGTGCCGTGAACACACAGTGGATGATTAATGGGCACGAGTTTAGGTGCAACCTCGAGGGTGCTGTCAATTGTTCCAATAAGTTTGATTGCGAAGTTGGATTTTTTCGCTAGGCTCAGAGCTTCCTGCGTGATGCCCCGTATTCCCGTTATCTCAACATCCTCAAACTTGACGTTTCTGTTCATCAACGCATTTGCCAAAATCACAACTTTGCAGGCGGCGTCTATTCCATCCACGTCGTAGGAAGAGTCCCGTTCGCTGATTCCCCGTTCCTGCGCCTCTTTCAACGCTAGCTCGAAGCTCATCTCGTCAAAGTACATTCTTGACAGAATATAGTTCGTTGTCCCGTTTAGAATACCGGATATTCTCAGCACGCGATCTCCCTGTAGACATTCCCGAACCAACGAAAATATGGGAATTGCCCCTGCCACCGTTCCTTCGTAAAGAAGCTCACAACCGTTCTTCTCAGCAAGCCGCGTAAGCTCGTGAAAAGCTACAACCAACGGACCTTTGTTCGAGGTCACCACACTTATTCCGCTGTTTAAGGCTTTTCGGATGAACGTTAAACCAGGTTCGCCGTCCTTTATACGTGTCGGTGTCGCTTCAACCATCAGATCTGCCTCGCTTTTCTCGATGAGTCCAAGCGAGGATTCCCCTGCATGATAACTTGACCCATAATCTTCCAAATTCTTGATGTGCTGTAGCCTCTGTAAATCCAAGCCCTCATCATTGTGAAGATATCCCTTGCTGTGCGAGACGCCTATAACCTTGAAGTCTCTGTCGATTTTTCTGATGGCATCCTTTTTTTCATAGAAAGCTTTGACAAGGTCTCTTCCGATGAAACCGAACCCGATGATCAATGCCTTCATTCTGTTCTCACGTCTCCTCACACAGGGGAAATCAAGATGGCGTTCTCTTCCTTTGAGACTTTTTTCAGTTCATCCATCACTGCATCAACGGATTCTGTTGGGACCTCTAGGTCTAGTTTTACGCATGCTTCTTTGGTGGTGGGAGCTGAAACTTCGAAGCTTGTTATTCTGACGTTTTCAAGTTTGCTTTCGATAAGTCTCTTGATGCCCATCCTGCCGATAACGATCAAGGTAAGCCTTTTCAGCTCCACAATTTCCTCTGATTTAACTATTGCGACACCTAAACTTTTTAAGTCCTCTATTGTCTTCCTAAGGTTCCATTTCGACGGAAAATCCACAACGAGGCTGACAGGGACAAAACCTTCAGCAGGCTTCTCTCGTTCGTGAATAATCGAGATTATGTTTCCGCCGTTCTTTGCAATCGGCTCCAAGGCCTTCAGCAACTGTCCCGGTCTGTCAGCTAAAGCAAGCGTCAAGTCAAACCTCAAAGCTTGTTCGCCTCAACCTTTGATTTTTCCGAAAACCTAGCTACGGATTCCTTAATGTTCCACCCTTATCAGCGGACTGCACAAGTAACCAGTACCTTCGCAGATAACCCTTCTGAATCTTAGGTGGTCTAGGCTTCCATTTCTCTAAGCGGCTTCTGAGCTCCTCATCGCTCAGTTCAACATCCAGCCTTCTCTTCGGAACATCGATCACGACCATGTCTCCAGTCTGCAGAACCGCTATCGGACCTCCTGCGGCAGCCTCAGGAGAAACATGCCCGATACACAAGCCTCTTGTCGCTCCGGAAAACCTTCCGTCAGTCATCAAGGCCACGGACTCTATCAGATTCATGCCTGCGATTGCAGCGGTTGGAGACAACATTTCTCTCATTCCAGGTCCGCCTTTTGGACCTTCGTATCGGATAACAATGACGTCGCCTTCCTTGATCTGCCTGTTCAGAATTGCCTTCATAGCTTCTTCTTCAGAATCGAATGTTTTAGCAGGACCCTTATGAACAAGCATGCTAGGCGGAACAGCTGTCACCTTCAACACCGCTCCATTCGGAGCTAAGTTGCCTCGCAGTATAGCTATTCCCCCCTGTTTATGTACAGGTCTATTTAACGGCCTGATTACCTCGGGGTCGTAAACAACGGCGTCCTTAATGTTCTCTTTAACCGTTTTTCCCGTGACCGTCATAGCATCCAGATGTAACTTGTCCTGTAACAGTTTCATAACCGCAGGCAAGCCGCCGGCAGCGTCAAGTTCCTCAAGGTCATGTGGTCCACTTGGTCTCATGTCGCACAGGTGCGGCGTTCTTCGCGCTATTTCATCGAAAATCTCAAGCGGCAGTTCTATGCCAGCTTCGTTAGCTACGGCTTTCACGTGTAAAACAGCATTTGTAGATCCGCCGAGCGCCATATCAACTGTTATAGCGTTCTCGAATGCTTTCCGGGTTAGGATGTCGGACGGTTTCAGGTTTTCCTCAACCATTTTCACGATTCTTTCCCCGCTTTTTTTAGCTATTCTTGCCTTCGCTGAAAGGACTGCTAACGCCGTTGCACATCCGGGAAGGGATAACCCAATGGACTCAGCGATGCATGCCATTGTGTTAGCCGTGTACATGCCGTTGCATGATCCACAGCTGGGGAACGCTCGATCCTCGATTTTTTTAAGGTCATCCTCAGTCATTCTTCCAGCGGATACTTCGCCGACGGCTTCGAAGATAGTTGTTACATCAACTTTCCTGCCTTTGTAGAATCCTGAAAGCATTGGACCGCCTGTTACAACAATTGACGGTATGTCGAGTCTCGCGGCAGCCATCATCATGCCGGGGGTTATCTTGTCGCAGTTCGTGAGCAACACTAAACCGTCAAACCTATTTGCTTGAACAATTGTTTCAACGGAGTCAGCTATCAGCTCCCTTGAGGGTAAAGAATAATGCATACCTATATGCCCCATTGCAAGACCGTCGCAGACTGCTATGGTGTTAAACTCGAATGGAACTCCTCCCGCCGCTCTGATTCCTGCCTTCACGAATTCAACAAGCCGGTTAAGATGCATGTGGCCTGGAACGGTTTCTGCGAAGCTGTTCGCTATGGCGATGAATGGTTTGGATAAATCTTCATCGGTGACTCCTAGACACTTCCATATTGCCCGTTGAGGCGCTCTCTCCAACCCTTGTTTGACAAGATCACTTCTCAAATCCGTAAGCCCCAAAACTTGTTAAAACATATGCTCTTAAGCTTTTTGCCGCTTTAAGAAAAAATAAGACCTAATCATGAACTGTTAAGCTCCGAAGCAACACCAAAAGGCTTTTATATGCCATACAGGAGTGTGTTTGGTTTGGTGTCGCATCATGGGGTATCGCTTTATCTAACGATTTCGCAAAAGAAATCTGTGTTTTTGATACAACGCTGAGAGACGGAGAACAAACTCCTGGAGTTTCTTTAACCCCTGAGAAGAAACTTCTGGTTGCAAAGCAGCTTGACGAGTTAGGAGTCAATGTCATCGAGGCGGGGTTTGCAGCTGCATCTGAAGGCGAGATGGAAGCCATCAAGCTCATAGCTAAAGAAAACATGAGAGCTGAAGTCTGCAGCTTCGCTAGAGGCGTCAAAAAAGACATAGATGCCGTAATTAAGAGCGGCGCAGATTCTGTTTTTCTCGTAATTCCATCCTCTGACATGCACATCCGTTACAAACTTAAAAAGTCAAAAAAGGAAATTCTCGAGCTCACTGAGGAAACCGTTCAATACGCCAAGGACCACGGGTTGACAGTTGAATTAGGCCCTGAAGACTCAACGAGAGCAGACCTCAAGTTTCTCAAACAGATGATTGCGGTAAGCATTTCTTCAGGTGCAGACAGAGTTACTCCCTGCGATACAGTCGGCGTTTTGACCCCAGAAAAAACCTACATGTTCTACAGGGATCTAAAGAAAGAGTTTCCTGATGTTCCATTAGGCGTGCATAGCCACGACGATTTCGGCATGGCCGTAGCAAACTCGGTAGCAGCTCTAAGAGCTGGCGCAGAAGAAGTTCATGTAACGGTGAATGGGCTGGGTGAAAGAGCGGGGAACGCCTCGCTTGAAGAGGTTGTTGTTTCTCTGAAGCTTCTGTACAACGTCGACACAAACATAAAGACCGAGAAGTTGTATGACACTTCGCTGCTGGTCTCACGGGTAACCGGTATTACTGTGCAGCCGAACAAGGCGATTGTGGGCGAGAACGCTTTTGTCCACGAATCCGGCATCCACACACATGCGATTCTATCGGAACCACTGACCTACGAGCCTATTCCCCCGGAGATTGTGGGGCGAACAAGAAGACTGGCAGTTGGGAAACATGCCGGGTCAAAGGGAATAGAAGCAGCTCTCAGAGAGATGGGGTTGACGCCAACCGATAAACAGCTTAACGAAATATTCATGCGCGTCAAAAGCCTAGGTGACAAAGGTAAACGGGTTACCGACGCGGATCTAAAGGCTTTAGCCGAATCGGTTATGGGTCTGCCGTCTTTTCGAGCGATAAACCTAGAGGAGCTGACCGTTGTAACAGGCAACCGTGTCACCCCTACAGCATCAGTGAGGCTGAACCTTAATGGCAAGCTGTTGACTCAGGCGGCGACCGGTATAGGTCCGGTTGACGCGGCGATGCGTGCTATAAGAAGAGCTGTTTCAGCGGTTGAGCCCATACGGCTTGAAGAGTATCACGTAAACGCCATCACTGGGGGCACCAACGCGTTGGTTGAGGTTCTCGTGAGGCTGCGGAAAGGCGATAGGGTGGCTACGGCGATGGGTGCGCATGGAGACATCGTTATGGCAAGCGTTGAAGCTATGTTGAACGGTATGAACGTATTGATGAGTAACAACCATAACAAGTCAGGGAACAAATCTTTCTTGGACAAATAAAAGCCTAGATTCACGTTTTCGAGGTTCAAAAAGCTTATAAGTAGGTTGTTGGTATTAGTGTCGGTTTCGTTCCTCTGGAGGACACTAAAGTGAGGGATAATCGGGTACGGAGGAATTGTTTCCTCCACGGCTGAACAATACCCCACAGAGTTTTGTAGTGTAATTAGTATAGCCCGCGAGTCCTCTGTCATCTCCAACGGTTCGAAACAGTTTTGCACAGAAACTTCAGCAAGAGTACTCTATAATCTAACAAACTGCAAGGAGGATTCAAAAAAATGGTTAAGATGACTGGAGCCAAAGCCTTAGTGGAAGCATTGAAAAAACAGAAGGCCGATGTGATCTTTGGAATACCTGGAGGCGCACTGATTCCCATCTACGATGTGCTCTACAACTCCGACATAAAACATGTCCTTATGAGACATGAACAGTGTGCAGCGCACGCAGCTGATGGATATGCAAGGGCAAGCGGTTTAGTTGGAGTCTGTATGGCGACATCTGGACCGGGAGCCACGAACCTTGTGACAGGCATCGCAAACGCTTACATGGACTCTTCGCCGATCGTTGCTTTCACTGGTCAAGTCAACACATATTCCGCGAACACCTCTTACATGATAGGTAAGGACGCTTTTCAGGAAGCAGACATAATCGGGATAACAACGCCGATAACCAAGTTCAATTTCCAGCCGCGAACTGCCGCTGAGATTCCGAGAACCGTGAGACAAGCCTTCTACATCGCTTCAACCGGAAGACCTGGACCTGTCGTTGTTGACCTGCCCAAAGACACACAAACCGCCACTGCAGATATGGATTTCGGAGACAACATCGAGTTCCGAGGATACCGTCCGAACTATGAGCCTCATCCACTTCAGATCGAGAAGGCAGCCAATCTGTTAGCTAACGCTGAGAAACCGGTTATAATCGCCGGAGGCGGGGTGATCTCTTCAGGAGCTTCCTCTGAGCTAATAGCGTTAGCGGAGCTTCTTGTCGCTCCGGTGGCAACCACCTTCATGGGGAAAGGCTGCATGCCGGAGGATCACCCGCTTTCACTTGGAATGCTTGGGATGCATGGTACCATCGCCGCCAACAAACTGGTTCCCAAAGCAGACGTGCTGCTTGCTGTTGGAATGAGATTCTCCGACAGGACAACAGGCGACGTTACGAAATTCTGTCCAGGCGCGGAAATCATTCACATTGACATCGACTCGTCAGAGATCGGTAAAAACATAGTTCCTCATGTGCCTATAGTCGCTGATGCAAAAAGAGCTCTGAAGGCTCTCTACAACCGTCTTGTTAAGAGCTACAGGAAGAAGGAACGCTCTATCTGGATGCGCAGAATTCAAGAGTTAAAGAAGCAACAGGAAGACTTGGTTAGATCTGTCAAAGGTCTTAGCCCTCCACGGTTGTTGATTGAGCTTCGCAAGATCATCCCACGAGACGCCATCATAACAACGGAGGTTGGTCAAAACCAGATGTGGGCTGCGCTTTACATGAAGACGTATAAGCCTAGAACCTTCATAAGTTCTGGCGGTCTAGGAACGATGGGTTTCGGTTTCCCCGCAGCCATCGGAGCTAAAGTGGCTTGTCCAGATGTTCCAGTGATAGACATCGCGGGTGACGGAAGCTTCATCATGACAAGCCAAGACCTAGCGTCCACCGTTGTCGGCGGAATTCCCGTCATAGTCCTTGTTCTCAACAACTCGATGCTTGGAATGGTCGCTCAGTGGCAAAGACTTTTCTACAACAGACGCTACTCTGCTGTTGATTTGGGAGCTCCACCTGACTTTGTTAAGCTTGCGGAGGCGTACGGCGCTCAAGGAATCCGCGTAGGCTCGCTTGGGGAACTATTGAAAGCTGTTAAGACGGCTATGAAAAGCGACGTTACAACGGTGATAGATGTGCCAATTCATCCTGAGGAAAACGTTTTTCCCATGGTTCCGCCGGGAGGCGAGGTAAGTAATCTTTTAACAGGTGATTAGCTTTGACGGAAAAACCTGGAAAATACATAGTATCCGCGATAGTTGAGCATAAGCCGGGTGTTCTCTACAGGATCTCGAACATGTTTAGACGTCGAAACTTCAACATTGAAACCATAACGGTTGGAACGGCGGAGCAAGAAGACCTTGCGAGGATGACGATAACGATAAACGGCGACGAACGGACAGTTGAACAAGTGGTTAAACAGCTCAACAAACTCATCGACGTTATCAAGGTAAGCATACTCGACCCAGCGAACACCGTAACAAGAGAACTGGCTCTTGTCAAGGTTAATGTACCTGATGCCAGAGCAAGGTCAGACGTGATAAATTACAGTGAAATCTTTAAAGGGCACGTTGTTGATGTGGCTCATGATTCTTTGGTTGTGGAGATCACAGGGAACGCGGATAAGATCAATGCCTTCATAGAGTTGATGAAACCGTTCGGCGTGAAGGAAATTGCTAGAACCGGCATAACTGCTCTTCCTAGAGGAATGACATCAGTGAAAGTGAATAATGGAGTGTGAAACAGGATTGGTAAGAGTTTATTTCGATAAAGATGCAAGTTTAGAACCGTTGGAAAACAAAACCATCGCCGTAATAGGATACGGCAGCCAAGGGCATGCACAAGCCCAGAACATGAGAGACTCCGGTTTAAACGTTATAATAGGCTTAAGACCTACCGGTCGGTCTTGGAAAAAAGCTGAGGAAGACGGATTCAAAGTATACTCAGTCTCCGAGGCAGCGGAGAAGGCTGATGTAATCTTCATGTTGATACCTGACATGGTTCAACCCGAGGTTTACAGGAAATCGATTCAACCTCATCTTACTGAAGGAAAAACATTGGATTTTGCACACGGCTTCAACATTCGGTTTAAACAGATAGTTCCGCCGGAAAACGTGGACGTGATAATGGTGGCACCTAAGAGTCCAGGCGTACGGCTGAGAGAAACCTATCAAAGCGGCTTCGGAGTTCCAGCGTTGATCGCTGTTCACCAAGATTCAACAGGAAAAGCCAAAGAAACAGCGTTAGCCGTCGCTAAGGCTCTTGGATGCACGAAGGCAGGGGTTATCGAGACAACGTTCAAGGATGAAGCTGAAAGCGACTTGATTGGAGAACAAACAGTTCTAGTCGGCGGGCTGATTGAGCTCATCAAGAACGGGTTCGAAGTGCTTGTTGAGAACGGCTATCCACCTGAACTAGCCTATTTCGAAGCCTGCAACGAAGCTAAGCTGATAATGGACTTGATCTACCAAAAAGGAATCATCGGAATGTTGAGAGCAGTCTCTGACACAGCGAAGTATGGAGGCTTAACTGTAGGCCCAAAAGTGATCGATGAACATGTCAAGCAAAACATGAGGAAAGCCGTGAAAAGCGTCCAAGATGGAAGCTTCGCCAAAGAATGGATCGAGGAACACGAATCCGGCGAGAAGAAGCTCAAAGCCTTAATGGACCAGATTGAACAGCATCCGCTTGAACAGATCGGTAAACTAATTCGAAAGAGATCGGGAATCGAAGAATAACACGGAAAAGAACTGAGGGGCGCCAAGGTTGAACATCGCTGAGAAGATTCTTGCCGCTGCTTCTGGAAGAGAAGAGGTTAAACCAGGAGAAATCGTAGAGGCAAAAGTCGACATGGCTATGGCTAACGAGATAACCGGCCCCTTAGCCATTCAAGCCTTCAAGAAGATAGGCGCTCCTAGAGTCTGGGACCGCCGACGGATAGTCCTCGTTCTGGATCATCAGGTTCCAGCTGACTCCGTTAGATCCGCTGAACTACACAAGATTATGAGAACCTTCGCTAAGGAACAAAGGATTCCGCTGCTTTATGACATAGGATACGGCGGCGTATGCCACCAGGTGATGGTTGAGAAAGGA
Source organism: Candidatus Bathyarchaeota archaeon (assembly GCA_003601835.1). Lineage (GTDB taxonomy): Archaea > Thermoproteota > Bathyarchaeia > Bathyarchaeales > DTEX01 > PIYB01. The sequence continues at coordinate 6,395 of PIYB01000019.1, read as the reverse complement.
CATGTTAAACCGGGGAAGCTCATAGTTGGTGCGGATTCACATACGTGCACGTACGGTGCGCTGGGCGCTTTTGGAACCGGCATAGGCTCAACGGAGATGGCGGGAGTTTTTGCTACAGGTGAAATCTGGCTGAGAGTACCATCCACAATTAGAATAGACCTTTCAGGCTCTTTTTTGACTTGTGTTGCTCCGAAAGACGTCATCCTGTACGTGATTGGAAAGATTGGTGCTGACGGAGCCACATACAAAGCTATAGAGTTCACGGGTACAGCTATCCACAAGATAAGTGTAAGCGGCAGGATGACCCTTTGCAACATGACTGTTGAGATGGGTGCGAAGACTGGAATAATCAGCCCTGATGAGGTTTCTTTGGCTTATGTTGAAAGCCGCACGGATGAATCTTTCATGCTGATAGGGAGCGATTCTGACGCGGTTTACGAGAAGACTCTTGCTGTTGACATAGAAAAGATTGAGCCTCAGGTTGCCTGTCCGCATGCTGTGGATAATGTTAAACCCGTAAAAGAAGTGGAAGGCGTAGAAATCAACCAAGCCTTCATAGGCTCCTGCACAAACGGGCGGCTGGAAGACCTGAAGATAGCAGCAAAGTTTCTGAAAGGAAAGAAGATCGCAAAAGGTGTCCGGCTTATCGTCACCCCGGCTTCGCAGGAAATCTACCTACAAGCCTTGCAACACGGGTTGTTAGAGGTCTTCGTGAAGTCCGGTGCCTACGTCTGCAACCCAACATGTGGCGCCTGTTTCGGAGGGCACATGGGGCTTCTAGCGTCAGGTGAAGTTTGCATAAGTTCTTCTAACCGAAACTTTGTTGGAAGAATGGGCAGCCCGGAAGCTGAGATATATTTAGCCTCACCTGCCACTGTTGCCGCTTCAGCTCTCGCAGGGAAGATAGTTGACCCTAGAAGGTTTTCGGAGGATTAGTTGATGAAGGTTTCCGGCAAAGCTGTGGTTTTCGGGGACAATGTGAACACTGATGTCATAATCCCAAGTAAGTATCTGACGTTGCTTGACCCCGTTCAGATCGCGCAGCACGCGATGGAAGGCTTAGACCCTTCTTTCCCGGAGAAGGCGAAAAACGGGGTGATAATTGTTGCGGGGAGAAACTTTGGATGTGGTTCAAGCCGTGAACAGGCGCCGATAGCTCTGAAGTACGCGGGTGTCCGATGCGTCTTAGCCGAGTCTTTCGCACGTATCTTTTACAGGAACGCCATAAACATCGGGCTTCCGGTGCTTGAAAGCCCGCACATAAGAAGCGAGGTTGATGAAGGCGATGTTCTCACGGTTACGCTTGAAGAAGGAAAAGTTGAGAACGAAACCAAAGGCTGTGTCATTGCCGCTCTTAAGCTTCCAAGGTTCATACTGGAAATCTTGGAGGACGGAGGGTTAATTGAACATTTGAAAAAGAAAGGAGTGAAGGCGCCATGAAGTATAAAATAGCGTTGATACCTGGAGACGGAATAGGTCCAGAATTAACCGAGACAACCATGCACGTTATGAACGCCGTGCAGAAAAAGTTTGGTCTTAAGCTCGAGTTCACAGAGTTGGAGGCTGGTGACGCCTGCCTTGAAAAAAGGGGGGTTGCGCTTCCCGACGAAACGGTGAAAGCTATAAAAAACTCGCATGTTTGCATAAAAGGTCCTGTCGGCGAAACCGCGGCTGATGTAATTGTGAAGCTGCGGATGATGTTCGATCTCTATGCTAATATTCGTCCTATAAAGGCTTATCCGAACGTTCCATGCCTAAGAAATGACATAGACATGGTTTTTGTGAGAGAGAACACGGAAGGACTGTACAAGGGGTTTGAGTTCACGTTCAACGACACCGCCGTCGGGATGAGAGTGATAACCCGGAAAGGCTGCGAACGCATAGCGAGGAAAGCCTTCAATCTTGCCTTGACAAGAAAAAAGAGGCGGGTCACAGCCGTCCATAAGGCTAACGTTATGCGCGTAACATGCGGTCTATTCGCCGAGGTTTGCAGACAGATTGCGAAGGAATACCCAAACGTGACGTTCAACGAGCAGTATGTTGACGCGGCTTCGATGCGGCTTATCAAGGAACCCCAAAACTACGACGTAATCGTCACAACAAACATGTTCGGCGACATACTCTCAGACGAAGCAGCGCAGCTCATCGGCGGACTAGGCATGGCTCCCGGCGGAAACATCGGAGACAAGTTCGCCCTGTTCGAACCGGTTCACGGATCAGCTCCCACCCGAGTAGGCAAACACACAGCAAACCCATGCTCCATGATCCTAGCCTCAAAGATGATGCTTGAATGGCTGGGGGAACACTATGGAGATCCGGTTTGCGTTAAGGCTGCTGAAGCCGTGGAAACAGGCGTAACAGAAGCGTTGCGGAAAGGGTTAACGATTCCAGACTTCGGCGGCAAACTTAAGACGGTTGAAATGGGCGAAGCTATAGCAGCGGAGATTCTTCAGCTTAAACTTTAAAGTATCGTAGGGTGGTCTGGAACATGGAAAGAATCAGAATTTTCGATACAACCTTGAGAGATGGAGAACAAACACCGGGAGTATCATTCACACCTGAAGAAAAAATGGAGATAGCCGTACAGCTTGACAAGCTCGGCGTCGACGCCATTGAAGCCGGTTTCCCATCAGCCTCAGAAGGCGAACAGAAAGCCTTCAAGGAAATCGCAGCTACAGGTTTGCATGCTGAAGTCTGTGCGCTTACACGAACCTTAAAGAGCGACATAGATGCCGCCTTGGCATGCAACCCAGACTCGATTCATACCTTTATCTCAACCTCTGAGGTTCAGATGAAACATGCGTTAGGGATGACGCCGGAACAGGTTTTGGAGGCAGCTGTGACTTCTGTGCAGTACATTAAGGATCACGGGTTGATATGTGAGTTTTCGCCGATGGATGCTACGCGAACGGATCTTGGGTTCCTCAAAAGAATATGTAAGGCAGCTGAAGAGGCGGGAGCAGACCGGATAAACATTCCGGACACTGTGGGAATTATGAGTCCCCAGTCCATGGAACGGCTTATCAGAGAACTTAAAGCGGTTGTTAAGACGCCGCTGAGTGTCCACTGCCACAACGATTTCGGTTTAGCGGTAGCAAACTCTCTAGCCGGGGTTGTAGGTGGTGCAGCTCAGGTTCATGTGGCGGTGAATGGGCTGGGTGAAAGGGCGGGGAACGCCTCGCTTGAAGAGGTTGTGATGGGGCTTCATTTAATCTACGGGAAAAAGACGGGGATTAACACGAAGCTGTTGTATGGGACTTCAAGGCTTGTGTCGCGTCTGACGGGGATTGTGATCCAGCCGAACAAGGCGATTGTCGGAGAGAACGCCTTTGCACATGAGTCAGGTATTCACACCCGAGGAGTAACTGTGGAACCGTTGACCTTTGAGCCTTTCAGCCCAGAGGTTGTTGGAAGACGGAGGCGGCTGATAGCGGGTAAGCTTGCGGGTAAACACGGCATCAGGGTTGAACTTGAAGATTCTGGTTTCCATCCTTCCGAGGCTCAGCTTAACGAGATAGTTAGACGCGTAAAAGAGTTGGGTGACAAGGGAAAAACGGTGACTGATGCTGATCTATTGGCGATAGCAAGAACAGTTATGGGCGAGGTTGTCGAGGAAAAAATTGTTGATCTTACGGACTTCGCTGTGACAACGGGCATAAGGGTGATTCCAACGGCTTCAGTGAAGATCGTCATGGACGGCAAGGAATACGTAGCCGCAGAAACCGGCGTGGGTCCTGTAGACGCCGCTATAAAAGCCATACAGAAGATCACGAATCAGTTGGCTAACGTCCGTTTAACCGAGTACCGTCTGGAAGCGTTGACCGGAGGCTCCGACGCCGTGGCTGAAGTAATCATCAAGGTTGAGGACAAAGACGGCAACATTGTTTCCGCAAGAGGAGCACGGGAAGACATAGTTATGGCAAGTGTTGAGGCGATGATAAACGGGATAAACAAGCTTCTCATAAGACGTAGAAAATAGAGAGCCGGAACCTATTGATCATACCAATAATGCTTTCTTGCGAAAAAGAAATGGGAACATAAACTTAACTAGGTTTAAGGCTAAAGTTTCCAATCCGCAGAAGGCTTAAACATGAAATGGAACGTGTCGATGTGTTGGCTTTACGCCATAACCAAATACCACTATGTCCCCAGCATAAAACAGATACTTGCAGCGATCGACGACGCATAGCGTTTAGGTTTTGAATACATGGAGCTGGAAGGCGTTGGTCCTCAGCTCTACACGGTTGCCGAAAACAAAGCCAAAATCAGAAAGACATGCGAAGAGAAAGAGAGCCTTAGAAGATTTTCGGCTAGGGTGCGAGCTAGGAGCATACTTAGACAGATATGGTTCAAGATGACACTTTTCACCTGCCAGCCCACGTTGAGGCTCCGTACGATATCTCCAAAGATTTCAAGTCTGCATACACGCCGCCCTCAATCACGGTGGATTCGAAGTTTGACTTTTGGAAGTTCTTTAACGACATCCTAGTTTCCTCCATAGCGGAATGCAACGATATGGCTGAAGAACATGCGCTGAAACCGGCAAGGTCGGTGGGACAACAGCTATGGCGCACAAGTTCTTGGATCTGCCGGGTGAACAGCTACTGGTTTATCACCCTGACGGAAAAATTCAGGTGTGGGCGGACAACGAAGCCGAGGACAACGAGCTAGCTGTTTCACGATACTTACATCCAATCTACACCGTGAACCATGGTATTGCACTCGGGGGACTTTAATCCACTGGCAACATCTCGAATCTCAGAATATGTGTTTCTTTGCTGAACCTGTTCCACAAGATTTTGTCAGGAAAAACAGTGACAATCCTCTTAACGATTTTTCAAAAGATATGGGGATGCTGAAGGTTTAGATACATGCTGAGAGGAGAAAAAGAAAGAGAGGGAAGGTTTAAGGTTTCCAATATCCAAATCCTGCTGGCGCCGGTGAAAGATATGATACACTGTGTTCTCCAGTGCTTGGATCGTTAATGACTTCCTGAATTATGGCAAAGGAACCCCAAATGGCTGGACCAATCTCTGTACCATCATGCTCATACCAAATGCCGCCCACTTCATAGGCATCTGAAGGAACAGCAACTATCTTTACAGAGTAGTCCCAATGCGTTCCATCTGGATTCGTCCCCCATATATGGTTCGTCAACCAAGCACCTGAACCTATGTAACTATCAAATCCGTAGTGTCTATCTAATAGTCCGTCAAAATCATGGTCTTTGTTACTAAGCCACGCGTCGTTCCACTTCATTATTAAATGGACACCGGGATAGTTACCACCATGTTTTCTGTCATAGTCATCGTAGAGTCCATTGAATATGTGAGCTTGATAGTTGTAGCCAAACTCGTCATAGCCGAGCGTTAAGGGATTTCCAGCGCTATCAATGATAAGCCCGCTTTGGATTGTGTTATAATCAGATTTCTTAGCCGTTACTGTGGAAACAGAGATAGGGACGACCAGAGTAATCGCCAGCAGAAACAGAATAAAAAGCATCCTTTTTTCATTCTTTTCTTTACCACAAAAAAGCTTGCACACTCATCATTCAAATATTTTGGGGAACAGAGTTTAGAAAAATTTGTCCTTGAGCCATAGCTTAGACAAATGAGCTCATAACTGTGCATATCGGAAAATGCGCAGGGCAAAGGTCGGTCCTTTAACGGTGTTCCGGACCAACGAGACCACGCTTCTTATCAAGCGAACAATTATCTCTAAGCATCTCTGACTTCAATTGAAAAAAATAATCATCCAACGATGAACGGGTTTTAAAATTTTACCATAAGTTCAAATACAAGGTTGACATGGACAAGAAAACTGTCCCAGAGCCTCTTTCCCACATAATTAGCGGATTTTTTCTTTTAGACGACGACCGCTGACGCTATGCAGTTATTAGTTATCTTATTGTGGATGCGCGTTTTCTCCCTATGCTCATGTTGCGAATTAACTTAATTTAAGACTTACGTAAGATTCCTACTTGTAACTCTAAAGACATCGGCATATCATGCGAGTGAAAATCAAGCAATATGGCATTCCTCGGTTTAATTTATTTTATGACCTCTAAAAAGAGATAAAGAGAAGCGGTTGTTGGAGGGCAGTTATTAAATGACGCACGCATATTGTGTGCTGGTGAGTTGCACTGTTTGTTTCCATTTTTCTTTTTCCGAGAAATAGTAGTCCCATTTCTTCGCTAATTCTATGTACTGGTTTAGTTTATATACCGTAAGGTGGAAGTGTTGAGTGTCCTCGTGGTCGTGTACCTCTTCTAGCTTTACGTCCTTCAATTCGTTCTTGAATTCTTCAGCCAGTTCGGTGTCCACCGGAATTTCTACTCCGTATCCTTTCATCCTTTTCTTCGAGATTGCTGGTCTGACGGTCCACCTGTCTTCTCC
>PIYB01000001.1 GCA_003601835.1 Candidatus Bathyarchaeota archaeon | reverse complement strand
TCCGTTCCTTTCGTTTAAGGCGAGATATATATATTCACCGTCGCATTTCACTATGTCAGCCTCATCCACCCCTTCAACCTGAATGTTTGTCTTTGAAAAATCAATATCAACAGAAGCGCTCTTGAACTCTGAAAAAGTAACAGCCGACGGTAGTCCGCCTCTGACATTCCAGTAATAATACTGCAATCTATCAGAAGTTTCGTTTAGATACGTCTTTAGCTCCGAGTAAGAAGAAAACCTCAGTAGAACCGGGTGTCCAGCATAAACTGCTGGTTCTGGCGCAACGCTTATCCACCAAGCTAGGTTGACAAAAACGAGTCCCAAGGTTATGCCCATCACGGCTGCTGCGGACGCCTTAGTGAACAGATGTTTATCGAATGAAGCAAAGCTAGATTGTTCTTTTTTATTCAAAGATATCACCGTAACGTTGTTGCAGCGAGAGCCTCATAATCCTATGTTTTAGAACACACTGTTCTAAACACTGGACACCACAATGTTTGCTTGTTCTTTTGAGATATTAATGGAAAAAATGACCGAAAAAACTGTGCTTTCGCTTGGATCATAAAGCTGACGAAACAAGAAGAGAATGAACACTGGATTATTCTTCTTCCTCTATCTCTTCTTTCTTGCGAGAAAGAAGAATCACTATGGAGACCACGATTATGGCGGCTACAGCTGCGCCTATTATGTATAGTTTGTACTGGTTTAGCCAGGTTTCGTTGACGACGAAGTTTACTTTGCTGCTGGATGAAGATTGATGAGCTTCATCTTCGGACACGGTTGCTTGAACCTGCCACCGACCAACAACACCAGGTTTGAACGCTATCAGTTCGTAGGAGCCGTCAGAGCTTGTATAGGTTTCCCGCTCAATTGTTGTTCCATCAGGTTTCGTGAACCTTAATATCACCTTCATGTTTCTTTCCGCAGGCAAAACGTACCCGGTGACATCCACCGTTTCACCCGTGACCATCGTTGCTTTGTTGACGCTGCACGTTACTGACGTCGAAACCTTTTCAACCGTGAACTTCACAGTGTTACTTGAACCCGGAAAACATTCTTGGTTGCCGGACCATTTCGCGGTTACGGTCCATGTTCCCGCCTTGTCAGGTGTGAATTCATCGGTAAAATGTCCGTCGCTGTCGGCTAATACGGTTCTCAGGAAATGAGTGTTTTGCCACGTGTAGTCAAGCGTCACCGTTACCGAGCCATGGGATATCCAGCCGTTAACGCCTATACTTTCTCCGCTATCGAGAACGGTCTTCGACAGCGCAATAGACATATCGGTTTTGCTCTTCACTACATACGAGTTTTCCTGTTGCACCATGTTTCCAGCCATGTCAGAAGCGGTAACCCTGTACTTGACTGTGCTGCCAGGTGACTGCATGGGTATCTTGGCTACGTATGTGTCGTTCTCAGAAAGGGACATTTCAACAGCAGTCCAGTTTTCCCAATCGGTTGTCGTATAATTCAGAAGAACGCTTTTCAATCCGGATTCTCCGTCGTATGCATGTGCCGTTACATCCACTTCCTGGTCGGAGTAGGCGCTTTCAATTGGGTTCTCAATACTTAATGACGGAGGAGTGAAATCTGTTTTGAACATGAACCTTATGACGCCTTCTCCGTTCTCAGCGATCAAGGCTAGATGATAAAGAAACAAACGGTTAGCATCGGAAGATGTCTCGTTACCTGTTCCCGCAGCCGCACTGGGAAGAACATAATCAATCAGCATGTCCTGACCGTAATATTCGCAGCTTGCAGACGCGTTCACATGTCTGAATCCTTCAGCGTCCAGTCGGTAACCACCATAAATCCCCGAATCATGCATTTCACCGTACAGTCCAAGCTCCCACGGTAATGGCATGCCGTTCAACATTGTTCCCACACCTTGAGACGGGTTCGCCATAAGATACAGCTGAGCCTCGTACATGTCCAAGTATGCCTCGGGCGGATCAGGCACTTCAACTAAAACCTCTATTCTTTCGCTTGAAGTGGCAAATTCGTAGGCCCAATACGCGTCTTCGAAAGGTTCTTCACCCGGTTTTCTGGAGATGAAAATTTCGTACCACCGGTTGCATTCTAAATGCTCAATTATCATAAACGTGCCAGCCTTTGCGCCTCGGCTTTCCTTGTCGTCGTTTCTTATGACGAAACTGTAGTTTCCAGACGTCTCTGGGATGAAAAATGGATCATACACTGTTGTGCCCAGATGTTCTGGTAGTCCCGCGGATTCTGTGTGCATTGATACTTCGCGTCCCGTTGGGTCATAGACGAAGATGTCGTAATCGGTTTTGTTAGTTAAGGGATCATAGTCAACCCAGTCACCGTAAAAGTAGATATGATACTTTGCTCCTGCCTTCAAGTTGCAGATATAGGTGTGATTATTGCCTATTGAAATATTGCCTGCATTGATTTTGACTGGTAAACCGGGCTTGCTTATGTAAGTCCAATTACCATAATCGTGGATGAACTGCGGCTGTGTTACAGCCTTTGACGGCAGCGTTGTGACTCCTTGCGTTAGACTTAAGCAAAACAGGAGCATAATGATTGTTAACCCTTCACTTTGTTTCCTTGACATTCGCCGTCCTTCTGACTATAGTGGAATAGTTACAGAACCTGCGTGTGATAGTAAGACCATACAGAACAGTAAAAAGAGTTATGAATAGCTCATCTGTATCGGTGACATGTATTGTTTAATTTACTTCGTTGCTGTGCATCTCTGAATTGTAGGAAACTTGCCATGGCAACCAAGCAGAATCATCGTTCGCAGCGTTAATGTCTTTATTGAACCTTGTTAAAGCACTATGTGGGTTCCCGCAAAAATTCCTGCTATGGACACCATGATAAGTATTATGGCGTGTTTGAATCCCGCTGAGACTCTTCCGGAAACAATCTTTCCCGTCACTATGCCCAGAGTGAAAGAGTGAAGGATAAGAGGCGTAATCAGCATCTTCGTCAATTCCTTAGTAGCAATCTGGGTTCCGCCCATCACGCTCATGTTCGTGAAAAGCTGTAGCAGCAAGATCGTTGTAAGCGTAAGGATCGCTGCACCCATGTAAGGAACTATGAAAAGCGGCGCCAACGAAGAATGCCTTTCTTGCTCTAGTTCTCTGGTTTGCTCCGCGAACTCGGCTAACGTTTCTAAGCTTTCTTCGGTTCCTCCTCCGACCTCTATCGTGTCAATCAGAAGATACAGGTTGACGAGACAAATCCAGTTCCGCACTTTACTCTTGAAGTCCTCGAAGATCCGTTTCAATGGTATACCCCAACTGATCTCCGCGCTCATAAGTTTCAAGTATTTCGTGAATTTTCCGTAGTCTCTGTTTGCAAGTAATTGTATGCTTCTTTCAGGGCTTAAACCCGTTTTTCTGTTCTCAACAAGGTCTCTCAGGAAGCTCGTTACTCCTTCAAGTACTCCTTTGTCTGCCTTGGAAAAGTAACGATCCGAAATAACCATAGGCAAACAAAGTGTACCAAGGCTAACTGCCATGCCTAAAGCTGGCTCGCAGCCTTCCCGTAAAGAAAGCAGACCCCGGATGACCACAGGTATCTGCATCATGAACGGAATACTTGGAAACCCTTCTACGAAATAGGGGAGAACAGTTTGGGAAAGCATGAAAATCCCGGCAGGAGCAGACGCCGCGAGAGCTAAATAAGCCTTCCACTGGGAGATGGGATAGTTGATCTGCATGGTGTCCGCGAAATATAGGAAGGCTATTGATATCCCGGGCAACAAAGCGAAAGAAAACGTGAAGAACATCTCAGGCGGTAACGCTTGAAACTGAGGGAAGCTCAGAGACACAATGAATATCATGTATACGCCTAAGGTTCCTAGAATGGCGATGATCGTGTAGCCTTCCATAAGCATCGCCATGTGATCACCCATGGTTTTTATGCGCAGAGCCATCCGCCTAAACATCGATTCCGTTTGGCTGTAAAGATAATGAAGAATGTCGCCGCCCGTCCTCAAAGTTGAAGCGTAACCCAGCAAAAGCTCCTTATATTCTTTTAAGCCCAGAGCCTTAGCAGCTTTCGCCATAGCTGAAACAGGATCCATGCCTGTTGAGAGAAGTATCCGTTCGATTCTACCGATCTCGTTCCTAAGTTTCGGCAGTAGCTCAGTGTCTCTTAACCTTAACAGGCTTGCATAAGGGGTAAGCCCGCCGCTGGCCATGACGCTGAGGTACATTGAGGCGTAGGGAATCTCGTTTTTGAGCCCTGAAATCTTGTTCGAGACTATGAGTTTAGGGATAAGGGCGCCGATTAGCAGCGTCACAAGAGGAGGCAACATAACTAAGAGCAGCATGAACGGAAAAGGAAGAAAGAACGGGATTACGTCAAGCAAGACTAAGATCAAGAATGCAACCGAAGCCACGGTTGCCAAATAGGTTATGAAACCGATCATGCTAAGATAAACTTCAGGATGAAGCCGCATGTTTGCAGCTTCCATATCATCCTCTATTCTCTTGAATACGCGTAACAAACTGCGACCGAGACTGCTGAAGTGGGCGTAGCAGAAATCTTCAAGCATTTTTCCTTTTTCATCCTCCTCACGCAGCGTAGGTACATGGGGGCTGTTCAACTTGCAATGTTACTTTTGGCACGGTTCTCTTGCGTTTCCTATGTAACCTTTTTTTCCCCGTTTCGTTGTAGTATTCTATGATGGCTTCCGTGACCTCTTTTTGGCTTCTTTTGCCGGACCGCAATACTTTCGTCAAAACTTTTTCTCTTCGCTTAATCTCCGCTAGAAGATCTTCTTTAGTTAAGCCTTTCTTAGCAGCGATCCGTTCTAATAGAATGCTTTTTTCTAGGTTGACGTGGAAGGTGTCCTCTGTAGGCGACCATTCTGAGATCAGGTTGTATTCACCGTAGTCGATGATTTCCCAGATGTTTCTAGCTCTTCTGCCAAACGTTAACCCCATCTTTTTCTTCGGCAGCTCCACCCGTGAAACGTAGATCCCAACGTTCATGAGCGGAACATAAACTTCGGACACGTTCATAGGAGGAGACGTTAAACGTTTAGCCGCATGATCTAGGCTGTCAGCGTGCATTGTGCAGATGCCGCCGTGCCCCGTTGCAACGGCTTGGAACAGAGCGTAGGCTTCCTCGCCTCTCACTTCCCCGACAATTATGTAGTCAGGTCTGTAACGGAGGCTGAGCTTCACAAGATCGAAGAGGCTGATGGATGTTTCATCCGCTGCTCCAAACTTGAAGCCTTGTCTGCTGGTGAGCTGAACCCAGTTCTCATGATTTGTGTTTAGTTCAGCGATCTCTTCAACCGTCACAATTTTATCGTTAGGCTTTATCAAGCTGATAAGAGCGTTCAGCATGCTTGTTTTGCCGGCGCCTGTTCCTCCAATGATCATTAAGCTCATCTTGTTCTCCAAGAGAATCCAGAGGTAAGCAGCCAGCGTCGCGTTAATTGTACCGATCTTGATCAGATCGACTATTGAAAAGGGGTCTTCTCGGAATTTTCTGATGCAGAAGCTGCTGCCGAAGGTTGAGACTTCGTGTCTGAAGGTGGCTGCAAGCCTGTGTCTCCCGGGAAGCATGGCGTCCAGCATCGGATGCGCGCTGGATATGTGTTTGTCTCCCATGTGGGCAAGCTTGAGAATAAAATTATCGTATTCCTCTTCTTCTGTAAACTCGATGCTTGTGGGGATGCTTTCGTACTTTCTGTGCCAAATGTAGATGGGCCTGTTAAGACCGTTGCAGGAGATGTCTTCTATGTTGGGATCGTTCATCAGAACGTCTAGTTTGCCGTAACCCGCCAAGTCTCGAATAACGTAATAGTAGATTCTTTTCCAAGACTCCGCGCTGAACCTTCCTAAGCTACGTTTATACTTCTTCGCCAGCCTTTTGGCTTCCGACAATATGTAGGCGTTCAGGTCTATGTTCAAGGTTTCAGGTGAGGATAGCTCCTTCGTTATTAACGAAACAATCTTCTGATACGCGTTCTTTTCTCGGAGAGAGAGTTCAGCCTCCTCAACAATATATTGTATGTTACCGTTTGCGGAAGCGATGTTAACTTTGGCGAGGGGATTATGTATCCAATAGCTCTCAATGATCTTGTAGTTGGGTCTACGCTTCTTCTTTTCTCTAACAACCTTTTTCTCCGCAGGTTTCTCCTCTTTCTTCCTCGAGAACAAAGCCTTGAAGATTCCGCTAATTCCGCTTTTTTCCTTTGCTTCTTTCTTCTTAAGCTTCGATTTTCTCTCTTTGGCATCCTTTTTTGGTTTTTCCAAGTACATTCATCCCTCGTTACGGAGAAACCTGCATTCACCGATTCGCTGAGGCCACTATGGTTTCAACTACATATACGGAAAACTGGAAAGGCAGCTGATAAATGACTTATGAATATGATCTATGTACTTGAAACTCATCTTAGAAAAACTACCAGTAGTCCCTTGGTGGATAAACCCATTTCGTTGGTTCTTCCGTAGTGATCTCGACATCCGTGGACCATGTTTTGTCGGGTCCATGAGTCTGGGTAATCTCTACGTGGTAAGTGTCGGGTCCGTCAACATTCACATTTCTCATTATACCGCTTTCGAGAATTACCCAAACATCCTCATCGTACACAGTTGTGCCCCCGCTGTCCTCAACATGAATATTAAAGAAATAGACCCCCTTGTCCAGTTCAATCACGATGTTGATTGCAAAGGACGGCCCGCCAGCCCAACCTGAACCGTTGGAATATTGAAGAGGATTGGTGAGCGAAGAGAACGTGTTGCCTCTGGAAGTTGTGACCTTGACTTTGTAGGATTCAGTCTCACCTTCTGTTTGAGGCAACAGGTCTCCAATGTTAATGGATTCAGTGGTGTTATGCCCCATGCCTGGAACCTGCAGGGAATATTCAAAGCATTCGTCTTCAACCCAGATTCTGACTATTTCCACTGAGAGAGGACATTGGTTTTTGACATAGACACTGAGTTCGTTGCTCGTCTGGCTGAGGGGATACGCGTAGACATCAATCTTTTCCAAGGCTCTGTCCTGATCGAACTGCTTCATCTCAACAACAGTTTGGTCGTAAAGGCTGTTCACTTGGTTGATGTAGAGGAAAAAGGGCAGGACACAGGTGAAAAGGATCCCTATGAAGATGAGCATACCGAGGATTGTGGCCATGCCGGATTTCTTTTTACGAAGATTCCTGAACAACGTATGTTGCGTATACAGTGTTTTGCCTCCTGCTGATTACTTCAATTACGAGCTCGCTTCCCACGTTGAGCTCTCCGACTGAAACCGGTATCTCAACATAGTTCCCACTAGAGATAGAAGTGCCGTTCGTGTTGCTTCCGTTTATGCTTGACCCGAAGAAAACGTACACGTCAACATTGATGTCGACGGTTCCATAGTTATAAACCCAAACGCGCAAAGTGTTAGTATCATTATCGTAGGCTACGTGTTCAACAGTGAACCTTTCGCTTACCTTATCTATCTGGCGTTTAACGCTTTCATAATAGTCTAACTCTAGACCGCTGCTTATGCTGTACGTCAAGGACCAGACGCTTATGCCTATCGTGAGAACTACTCCACACAGGATTATCGTCGCCACAACGGGCGCAAGACCTTTCCTGTTACCGAGTAGCCTCATTTCTGCTCAACCCGGACGAAAAATAGGAGGGGGAAAGAGGGACGAGCCGTCTACGGAAGCTTCACTTGAGCAGGATATTCCCTGCCAGCGGCAGTGTGGAGCTTCATGTCGATTCTAGTGCCTGATGTGAATCCGTCGCTGCTGCTCTGTTCAATCTGAAGAACAAGCGTCGCTGATCCGCCTTTAGTAACCGATATGCTTAGCGATGAAATGTCGTCTGTCTGGTTCTGACCGTTAACGTATAGACGGACACCGCAAGTATAGTCTTTGAGAGGAATCGAGTTAACGAAGAAGTTGTCGATTGTAGCATCAGCTGAACCCGTGTTCTTAAGTTCAATCGTCACATTCCATCCAGTGAACGGTGAAGAAATAGCCTTCGCGTACGTTGTTGGTAGTTCTATTTGTTCGAAGCTTGTGTATCCGCCTGCTATTGAGCCCATCCAGTATGCTACTGAGACTGCGACGACGATTGTAACGGAGATCAGGATAACCGTGGCGATGACTGGGCTCAGAGCCCTCTTGTTCCTTAACATGCTTTTCGTCACTGCTTTATCACCTTTAAGCAAGTGTGTGAGGTTACGATTGATAAATGGGTTATGAAGACATAGTCTGGCTTTTCAGTATATATCACAGAAAAATAGAAAAAATGAAGGACGCAACTGTTTTCAGCGATGGTTTCTAGGTCCATAAACGAGATATTTAGCTCCAGACTATTCTTAGAGGTTGTGCGAACTCGTCTCGAACGGTCTTAACAACATCGTTGTCTGGGTGTAAGGAATGAATGAGCTGCTTGAAGTTTCAAGAGTTTTGATAACCTTTTTCTTCCTAGGTCTCAGCTCATGGTACGACTTCAAGACGCGAGAAGTCCCAAACAAAGTATGGGCAGCCTATGCTCCGACGGCTGTGGCCCTCACGTTGCTTCAGTTTTATGTTGACAGCTCCGTCGGCTACGGGCTGATCCCTTACGCATGGCTGATCTCCATCGGCATCACAACAGCCATCTCCCTGATTCTTTTCTATGCAGGCTTCTTCGGAGGCGCCGATGCGAAAGCCTTGATCTGTCTAGGTTTGGCGCTGCCCATTTACCCGTCTATTGTCAGTGGCTACCTCGCTGGGCGGGTTCCTTTTTTCCCGTTAGCAGTGTTGGGTAACGCTGTTTTGGCGGCTTCACTATTGGTGCTGGGGATTGCAGGTTATAACACGATTCAGTTAATAAAAGAGAACGGAAGATTGTTTGAGGGGCTTGAAAACGAGCCGGTTTGGAGCAAGATTTTGGCGTTCGCAACCGGTTTCAAAGTTAGCTCACAAAAGCTAAAAGACGGGTCTCATTACATGCTGTTGGAACAGTTTTCAAGAGACGAAGACGGAGAGGCAGCCCGCCGGCTGAGGCTATTTCCTGCTTTGGAAGAAGAAAGCAGCGAAGAAGACGAAGAACGGTTTGAGGAACTCCTTAACGAGGTAGACGGAAAAGTATGGGTGACACCTGGTTTGCCGTTCTTGATTTTCATCACCCTTGGATTTGTTGCCGCTCTTTTTGTTGGAGACTTCATATCGTGGCTGGTTCTTCAGGTTTTTCCCGTTTTCGCCACGGTTTAAGACTGGCGACGATGCGGGTTCTCAAAAAAAGGTTGGCTTGTTAGCTGAATACTTCGTTTGGTTCTCTGAGGTCCACGAGTATAGCTTCCGCTGTTTCGAAATATTTCAGCATGAACTGTCCTTTATCGGTAAGTTCATAGATCTTCCTGTTTCCCTTCTCTATCTTCATTATTAGCCCGTTGTCTACAAGTGCGCTGAGGATTCTTTTGAAGGGTTTCCACGCGAGATTGCATTTGTACATTATGTTGGTAGGCCTGTTAACCCCTGATTTCACTGTTCGGAGAATGTCAAGGTAGATCTCTAGTCTGGACCGTTTCCTCGTCATATCAATCTGTATTTACAATACGAGATTACAATTTTATTTCTTGTGTCCCCGTGTATGAAAGGTTCTCGGTGACTCTTAGAGAAGGTATGTGAACAACACTGAAGTTCTTGAAAATGGAAAGAGATCAATTTCGATGTTCGCCTTTTAGATTGTTATGCTTAAAGAAAAGATGAAACTCGTAGCGGCTTCGGAAGGTGTGAACATTTATTGTCCAAAGGACGGCTGCCCGATTGTAGCGCCAGTCACCGTCCGGATAGTATTCGTACTCGTTCATCAACGTCCATATATAGACGCTGGTGAAGGCGTCATATCCGGTGACAAGATACCTCATCCACAGCTCCTCATACTCGGGCAGAAAAACATCCCGTTGATTGAAGGGGTATTCAAACCCCCACGCCTCCATTATCATCTCAAACCCGATGCCTAGGTCTGAGGCTAAACGCACAACCTTGTCCACAGTGCGGAAATATTCAAGGTTGAATCCGTCAAAATTTGGTTTTTGCGGAGACCCTTGCCACGGCCAGGTTGACCGGGTTTGCCAGTCGTTGTATCCTTCAGGAGGATGGTACGGACTGACCTGAAGCCTGACTCGTATTCTAAACCCCAATATTTACCCGGGCAAGTTTTAAGGAACCCTCTAACCGGTTTGTCCGGTTCAGAAACATCGAACTCGCCTTTTGCTCTGAGACCTGAATCCTCAACATTGGTGACGGTTTCGTAGGTCCAGCGTCCCCCCTCATTTGGAGAAAACCTTACCTTCCACGTTCCTTGCCCATCATAAAATCCGGGAGCCACCCATTCTTTTCCCGAAGGGGCGGTGAACTTGCAGTCAAATACTACGTCAACGAAAGGGTTACCGTGTTCCGTTTTAGCCTCAAAACCCAGTTCTAAAACATCTCTAACCCTGGTTTCCAGCGAATCAGTG
The DNA here is from genome assembly GCA_003601835.1 of Candidatus Bathyarchaeota archaeon. Classification (GTDB taxonomy): domain Archaea; phylum Thermoproteota; class Bathyarchaeia; order Bathyarchaeales; family DTEX01; genus PIYB01. Next base: position 43,321 of record PIYB01000001.1, on the reverse strand, counting down.
AACCCGCCTAATTTGTTCTGGAGCTTATCAGACGACAATATATAAGAAGCTACGTTATGAAGTTTGCTAGACCCGCCTCTTTTGCGAGCTCTAAGGCTCTTCTCCTCTCGGCGCCGGTTAATCTTCTTCTAAGCTCAGGAACCTCATAAGCCCTCCATTCAGGTCGGTACTGAAACATTATGTTAACCCTCGTGTCTCTACCTAGGTTTTCAGCAATCCAGTTCAGAATAACCTTCGTGCAGCACTCAAGATGCCCAGGTAAAACTAGGACGCGGATGATGAGTTCACCGTGTTTTTTCGCAAACAGATGGTTCCTCGTGCACACCTCCCAATAGTTCGGCGCGTCAGAAATCCTTTCCGCACACTCGTTAGACCCGTACTTGAAGTCCAAAAGATACACATCAACGAAGCCGGCGAGAAGGGTAGCCGTCTCTTCGCTGTAGTAGGAATTAGAGTTCCAAACAACCGGCACATTGACGTTTACATGTTTAAACGTCTGCAGCCATTGTTGAAGCCAAGGTGTAGGTTCCCCGCCGACAAGATTGGCGTTTCTACACCCGTTTCTTCGTAACCGTTCGACTGCCAACGCCAACCTGCGAGGCGAATATGTTTCTCCGTTCTCAAACCATTGGGATATAGTCCAGTTCTGACAGTGAAGGCAACGAATCGTGCAGCCCATGGTGAAGATTGTACCGGAAGGAACCAGCTCAGGCTCCTCACCTAAATGCTCAAACATGGAAGAAACCGTGATCTCTGAGCCACATTTGCAGTAGCCAAGGTTCCCGCCTAACCGGTTGACCCCGCAACGTCTCGTGCAGAAATGACAGCTTTCGAGGATTCGGGTTGCTATTTCTGCTTTCAAGTCGAGAAACGACTTTTCAGGTTTTCCCATCGCATCCAAATCTTCTTTCCGGCTGTCCACATCCTGCTGCAGACGAAAGAATTCTGCCAGAAGGTTTTCATGAATGTCCCATAGTTTCTGAACGGAATCGTTTTCATCAAAATCCGCTGGAATCTTCTTGGCAATCACGTATTTGGCTGGCTTCTCATCCTGCATAACCGCAAAATATCTGGCTAGACTACGCCGCGCCTTCTCGTCGTTCAGGACTGTTGCTGCGTCTCTCCTAATAATGCGCCACATTGATCTTCTATAGACAAGTGAGGATAAAACAATCTTATTAACGCTGCGTAAGACGGTTAATCTGATTCCCAAAAAAAGAAAGGATGTAAACTCGTGTTCCATTGAACGATCAGAGCAGAGAATACGGAAACGAGAAACCTTCCTTGTGAAACTTGCCTACGATGGGAATCTTTTTCCCGCAGCTTGGGCACTTCATGTCCTCGGTTAACCTCCATTTGACGATGCTGAACCCGTATCTTTCGATGAGCCGCTCCCCGCATTCGGGACAGTACGTGTTTTCATACCGGTGACCCGGAACATTTCCCAGATAAACATAGTTCAAACCGGATTCGGTTGCAGCCTCGTATGCTTCCTCAAGAGTCCTGATCTCGGTTGAGCTGATGTTGTTGAGCTTGTAATCTGGATGAAACCTCAAAAGGTGAAAAGGCGTGTCGGCACCTAGGTTCTCACGGATCCACGTTGCGAGCTCAACAATCCCGTCCATCGAGTCACCTATCTTCGGCACAATAAGGTTCGTAACCTCAACGTGGATGTTTTGCCGCTTCATCTCTTTAAGAGACTCGTAAATCGGGTTAACGGAAGGAACAGAAGAGAATCTCTTGTAAAACTCAGGGTCGCCGCCGCCTTTGAAGTCAACCGTCGCCGCGTCCAAGTATGGAGCAATAGTTCTGACGGCTTCAGGCGTCATGTACCCGTTAGTCACAAAAGTGTTGAACAACCCTTGTTTGTGAGCCAAAACAGCTGTGTCGTAAGCGTACTCAAAGAAAACCGTTGGCTCCGTGTACGTGTAGCTGATGCCTTGGCATTCATGTTCCCGAGCTGCTTTGACAACCGTTTCCGGAGGAAAATATGTGCCGCGAATATCCGTTTCCTGACTTATCGACCAGTTATCGCAGAACCGACAGCGAAAATTGCATCCAACGGTTGCTATGGACATAACTAAAGCGCCAGGATGAAAATGCACCAGAGGCTTTTTACCAATAGGATCAGCGTGAGCTGCACAAGCCTTAGCATAGTTAAGAGAATAAAGCTTGCCCGACTGGTTTTTTCTAACACGGCAGAATCCATAGCCGCCTTCAGGGATCAAACATCGCCGTCCACAGAGGTTACATCTCACACGATTACCCGGAAGACGTTCGTAAAGCATAGCTTCACGTAACGGCAACTGTTCAACACACCTGCTTGACCGCCGTTTTTCCCCGGCAGCTTATACGTACGTGACACCTAATTTAACGGTTTCTTCAGGTTTCTCCACAAGCATATTGTAAGCTTCAACAACCTTTTCGAATGGAACAATGGGACACAGCATCCCCTCGCTTGTCAGCAGTCTCCGTTTAAACAGCTCTATAACGGTCCTGTAGATGCGCTTTCTGTTCCAAAGAGGATAATCCCGGTACGGTTCGCTTTCTACACGGGCCCCGGACACCATGATTTGACGGTTGAAATGCCACTCCTCACCTAGATTCAAACCTTTGGCTTCACCGTGGTACCATGAGACCGGAACAATTGTACCACCATACCTCGTCGATCTAATCGCTTGATGTAAAGCGCTGTACGACCCGCTTGCCTCTATGGAGATGTCCACACCTTTGCCTTCCGTGATCTCCTTGATCTGCAACCCAACATCGCTCTCAAACGGGTCTAAAGTCACATCAGCCCCATACGTTTCAGCAAGCCGCCTCCTTCTTTCGAACGGCTCAACCCCTACAATCTTCAACGCACCTGAAATTTTCGCTAGCCTAACAGCCATAAGCCCGATTGCCCCCAACCCGAACACGGCCACGGTGTCCCCGACCCTTACATGTCCTTCACGGACGCCCATAAGCGCAACCACAGCTGGATCAATGCAAACAAGGTTCTCATTGCTTAATGTTTCCGGCGCAAGATTAACGGCTTCCTCGTTAACCGTATGGGTCTCTCTAATCGGCAGATAACCGTAAACTCTGTCACCGTTCCAACAGTGATGTTCCCCAACTTCATCGGAAACGAAGCTGTCCAGCCTCCAGCATGACTTTTAGGAAGGAACAAACCTAGCTCCGAGTCATACCTTTTGTCTGAAAGAGGAGAGATTCCCCTGTAAATGGACATCGTGGTGCCATGTTTCTCCGCAGACAACTCGCTTTTTATACGAACCTGATTCGGCGCCAAAAGAGGCTCTTCATATTCTCTTATAGCTACTTCTCCAGGAGCTACAGCGACAAGTTCCTTAGGCACGCAAATCACTTATCCTTCTGCTTTGTTCCGCAGTAACATCTTGCTTGCTGCCTGTTATAAAGCGTTTACATTGAGGGATGATGATTCAAAGAAAAAATGCTTGTGCAGGAGACCTGGATATACGGGTTTCGCGGGCTAGTCTTTTATCGCTTCAAGAAGGCTCATTACGTTCCAAAGTTTAACACGGGTGTAAGGCGGCATGTTTGGATCCTGTAGGATCTCGTCAAGGATGGAAATTGCGTTGGACGCCCTTACGCCTAATGTGTAATCCTCTGACTGAAGCGTATCCATCGAGTTTTTGGCGGCTCTCCTAATGTTTCGTGGAGTAGTTGTGTCTTCTGAAACTTGACCGAGAATGAACATAGCCTGTTTTATTCTTTCTTCGTATTCCTTCAGTTTCTTCTTACTAACCATTCTTAATCCCCTCTGACCCAATAAGCATCCGACACGCAGAAAGCGTGTCCTGTTATCCTATAAAACAAGAAACAGAGATATAAGCTTAAACGTGAATTCACGTTCTTTAAGTACACTTATTTTTGCTTTCTATACAACAACAGAGCTACCCTTGAAACGTAGATGCAGGTTACCCAGAACACCGGTAACAGCGGAAACCGTTTAATGAAAAAAGGAACAAAGAACACGGCGTAAAAAAGGAACGGAAACAAAGATGACACATAGACCTCGGTTTAAAGTTAAGACCGTTGATAAACCGCCATACGTCATTGACCCATCTAAACTTCAAAGGTTTAACAGCAAAAACACAATCTTCGGAAGAATAAGATGGGACCCATCATGGGACGGTTTTTGGAAGAAACACATCACCGAGAAACGCGGTACAGGAAGAGACACAAAAACCGAATATTCACCGATTGACTTCGCCCTAGCACACGCCTCCCGCGCGGTTCAACGCGTTCTTAGACGAGGTTACCGGCGGAACAGACTAGAACCGTTCTCCCGTGACGTTCCAAGAAACTGTTTATGTTTAGCTGAGGAAAACTGGCATGCGAAGAGAATCAAGGTTGATGACCTGCATGAGATGAGCCAACGCCTTAAATATGCGGCTAGACTGTTCGGCGCTTCGTTGGTGGGCGTAACTAAGCTCAATAAGAACTGGGTTTACGCAGATGCCTATGTTCCCGACAATTTAGAAAACGTAATCGTGATGGCGATCGAGATGGATGCCGATGCCATCGCCACGTCTCCCAGTCCTCTTGCCTCTGCCGTTACAGGCGTAGGATATTCGAAGATGGATTTTGTTCTAACATGCATATGACAGTTCATCCGTAACTTAGGCTACGAAGCGATGCCGTGCGGAAACGACACGGCTTTAAGTATTCCTCTCGCCATTGACGCCGGACTTGGAGAACTAGGCAGAAACGGTCTCTTGATAGCATCTGAGTTTGGTCCAAGAGTCAGGCTCTGCAAAGTTTTTACGGATCTCCCGTTGGAAACGGACAAGCCTATCGAGTTTGGGATAAAGGAGTTCTGTGAAAAATGTAAGCTTTGCGCCGAAGCTTGCGAGGTGGGAGCCATCTCCACATCCGAGAAACCCAGCTACGAGATTGCATGCCGGTCTAACAATCCCGGGGCTTTAAAATGGTACGTTAACGTTGAGAAGTGTTTCATGTTCTGGCGTAAGAACGGCGCAAGCTGCTCGACGTGCATAAAGGTCTGTCCGTTCAACCGCTCCGGTCTAGAATAGAGCTAACATCAGGTTTCACGTGTTCTTAGGACGGCGAAGGCTTAATTAGAGAACAGCCCATTCTGTTTCTCAAGGTGACGAGGATGGTTTCTTCTGAACGAGAAATAAGGCTCATAGTTAGAGGCGACGATATGGGGCTGCTTCATTCGTGCAACCTAGCTGTAATGAAGGCGTTTGAACAAGGAATCTTAACCTGCGCCGCCATCATCGCAGCTGCACCTTGAGCTAAAGAAGCAGCTGAAATGGCTAAGACTAACCCTTCATGGTGTATCGGAGCGCATCTTTCAGTTATCGGAGAATGGAAAGGATACTCTTGGAGACCTGTGTTACCGTACGATAAGATTCCAAGCATCGTAGACGAAGACGGTTTTCTCCACAACTCGCCCAGAGAATTCTTTGAAGCTAACCCCCAGTTCAATGAGGTAAAAAAGGAGCTCAAGGCGCAGATAGAGCTTTTGAAAAAATGGGGCGTGAAGCTCTGTTACCCCGACGCTCACTACATAAGATACGAAGAACGGGGAAAAGAAAACATTTTCACCAAAGCCATCATGGAGCTCTCCGAAGAATACGGACTGCCGGTTTCAGGAAAATCCGGGGAAAAATTTGTGCCCGGCGTCTACTCTAAGCCTCCATGGGCAAAGGAAACAATCTTGGTGAAGCAGCTGGAAGCATTAACACTTGGGCTTTGGCTTCTGGTGAACCATCTTCTTGTCGAATCCCCAGATGGGCAGGCGTTAGTTCACAGTGAACCTGCTGACGTGATGAAACTAGGCGTTGGAAACCATCGAGCAGCCGAACTAAGGTGTCTTTTAAGCTCCAGAGTCAAAGAGGTAATTCTAAAGAAAAACATTGAACTCGTGGATTACCGCATCTTCAGAAAACCTTAAAACTTTTGCATGCATCCGGGTTCAAGACAAGATTCCCTGAATGAAAAAGTTAGGATGCTGTTCCTAATCTTTTGTTTCAAGCCGTTTTTCTTCTCACCGTGGCTCGAGAGCTATGGCTCTGATCCATGAAGAGTCAAGACCAGCTACGTTCAATGGGAGACCGATGTAGAACACTCTTTCTTTCTGAATTTTTTCGAGGTTAACTAAGCCTTCGATCAGCGGAATCTCGTTCTTCAGCAGGTTGATGTGCGTTGCCATGGAGCCGCCGGGTGCTTCAACTTTAATGTTTTGGATTCCAACCATCTTCACTGGTTTTTCAGCGAGCAATTCTGCGGATTCTGGTGAAATGTAGGGTTGTTCGTTGCCTTGGTATGGGCTCCACATCAGCACGATGTCTCCTTTCTTCACGTTAGCTAAGTGAGACGGCGTTATCGGTTTTCCTTGTACGTCTTCCGGTTTCAACGAATGGAACTTCAAGACTATTGCTTCACCGATGAAAGATTCGATGGGCATTTCAGAGGCAGATTTTGCTCCGTCAGTAAGATGCGCAGGAAGCTCAACATGGGTTCCTATGTGGGTCTCAGTTTCAACCCAATGCATCAAAGCCTTGTCAGGAGCATATATGAACTGACGTATCTCGAACCTTCTAGGCTGGTTCCCGTGAACGTATTCTCCGTTCACCTTCAGGATTCCCGGTTTTATTTCAGCGGAAAGATCAATTATCCTGTACTGGGAGATGTCAATCATGTTTTTCCACCAAGCAGGGGCTTCACAAGCAGAATCTTTATGCCTCAGTATTTAGCCCTTTTCCCAAACCTGTCTTTTCCTGTCAAACTCTTCACGGCTCATAAGAAAACGAGCAGGGTTCCCGGCGACAACTTGGCTAGGTGCAACATTCTTTGTGACAACGGAGCCGGCAGCCACAACGGCGTTTTGCCCTATTCTTACTCCAGGTAGCAGCGTAGCGTTAGCGCAGATAACGGCGTTCTTTTCTACAACTGAGCCTACAAGGCGTCCGCTTTGAGGGTACGGATCATTGGTGAAACAGACATTGGGCGCTATGAAGACGTCGTCTTCTATGACTGTTAAGTGTGGAAGATAGGCGTTTGATTGTATTTTCACTCTTCTACCGATCTTTACGGCACCGTCAAGTTTCACCGAGGTTCCAATAAGGGTTTCTTCTCTAACGGTGGTGCCTTCTCTCACCAGAACGTTATGACCGGTCCTAACCTTGTCGCCTAGAGTTGCAGTCTCATATATAACGGTGCCTGAACGGATTATGCATTCTCTTCCGATTTTTGCTCCTCTGCTGTGGTCATCTAAACCTTTTACGTTGAATGAACGGGATAACCTTAAAATCCTAAGCGTATCCTCAACAGGATAGCCTATTATGACGTCTCTGTCGATAAAAGTGTTGGAACCTACCACGGTTTCGCCTAGAATCACGGCGCTTGGTTCCACGCATCCTTCGATCTGAGCCTTTTGCGAGATGAAACCTTTCATAAGCAATCCACCTTTTCTTCGACGATAAGCCTTTTCAAGGTTTCGGAGAAAAAAAGGTTTACAGCACCGTTTTTCAGGAAAAATCTTTCAATAGGATATTTACGTTAGAAATTAAAATTTCAGATACACATAAATACCGATCTAGGTTTTTATGGGATGAGGAGATCGGATGGCGAGACGATCCAAAAAAGAAACCCAGAAAATGTTCAAAGCAATAGCCGTTCTTCTCCGGAACACAACCTGGAAATGCGGCAGAATCGAGCGTCTCGTTGTCGGATACTTACAAAACCATTTAAGAAGACAAGGTAAACCCCGGTCATCCATCAAAGACATGATTCAGCATTTCAAACTTCAAGGAAAACAAAAAAGCGAATTTTATGATGCTCTTAGACGCTTGGAGAAAAGGCGCATAATAAAGATCGAATGACCTTTAAGCAAGCTCGACACAATCAGCCATATTAACCTCTGGAAAAACGGCTTTGGAACGAGACTTATGTAGAAAGAAGGTTGGATGTAGTCACTCGGACTTTTGTGTCAGGGCTTCTTGGAACAGTTTCTTTATAGCCGTAATCCGAGCTTTCTGAGCTAAAACATCAGCAGTGACAAAGTCCAAAGCTTCTTCTGGGCACCATTCCACGCATTTAGGGTTGCCGTCACAGAGGTCGCATACAAAGACTACTTTCTTGTCAGGATGAAGCATAATAGCTCCATAGTCACAAGCTTCGATGCACCATCCGCAACCATTGCATTTGTCCTCATCAACCATGATGATGCCGGTCTCTTCTGACTGTGTCAAAGCGTCTCTGGGACACGCGTTCACGCAAGGAGCGTTTTCGCACAGCCTACAGGTTACAGCCATGTTAATAACGGAATCTAGTCGAACTGCTCTGATCCGGGATTTCACAGGGTTGAAAGCTTTCTCTTTCTCGTAGGAACACGCGTACTCGCATACGCAGCAGCCTACGCATTTGTCAGGGTCTGCGGACACGAATTTTCTAGCATGAATTGAAGCCATCACGATTCCTCCTTTCACTGCTCCCTGATCTTGTCTTTAACTATGTACGCCAAGTCCTCCAGCCCAACTTCTTTAAGGCTCTCAATCGTTGGAACGCCTTCTCGGGTCCATCCTCTTGTAGAATAGTAGTCGTCCAGCATGAAATCAAGCTCCTTCTGAGTGATGTAGCTTCCCTTAGACACCGTGTCGTCTGGAATCGGGGTGCTCATAACCTTAGCTGGCAGATGATCATCCTTCCTTGTGAACCCTTCTCTAACGTTAAAGAGTCTTCCTAACACGTTTATTCTTGCGCCCGTCCTTTCAAGCTCCTCTGCGGTCATCTCCAAGCCTGTGACAAGCGTGTAGTATCGAGCGAGATCTTCGAAGCCTTTGTAATATGTGCCTCTGGAGAACTTGCAGATGATGAGGGAGTCGATTACTGTGTAGAGATTTTCAATGTCTATTACGAGCTTAGCTCTACCCTTCTCAACTTTGAAACGGTCAACAGTTCCTTTCAGGTCAAGTCCATATGCTCCGTGACGGTTGTGGTCAGCTCCACGGAACGAAACAGCATATCCTATGGCAGCGGTCTTCAAACCGCGAATGTCGTACCCCGTCATCTCAAGCCCCTTAATGTGATTAGCATACTTTTCAGCACCTTTCCCAATCTTTTCAGCCGCTCTTTTCACGCCTTCCGCCAGAATGTCGCCGAGCCCTTCCCGTTTACCTATCTTGTGAACAAGTTCTACGATTGCTTCAGCGTTGCCGAAACTAAGGTCTAACCCGTCGGTGTCTTTCTCAGTTAGGATGCCGTGTTCGAAACAGTCCATAGCGAAGCCCACAATGTTGCCTGTTGACAAACTGTCCAGCCCATAATAGTTGCATAGTTCCATTGCCTTTATCACTGCGTCAAGCCTGTCTACACCGCAGTGAGGACCGAAAGCCCACAGAGGCTCATACTCTACCCGTGTGGTCGTGCCTTTATAGGGGCCTTCAGGAACAACAGCTATGTGTTCGCACCGCATAGCACAGGATGAGCAACCATTAATTTTCACGATAAACCGTTCATTAAGGTATTCTCCGCTAACGTGTTCAGCGCCTTCAAAGACAGCATTCGTGAAGTTTCTCGTCGGCAAAGCGCCAAGAGAGTTATGAACCAACACATTCAACGGCGTTCCCAAGGTTCTATACTTGGTTGTCGCGGGACCCTTCATCCGTTCATGCATCATCTTCACGAACTCTAAGAACTCCTCAGGTTTAGCAACTTTGACATCTTTTGTCCCTCGGACAGCTATAGCCTTGAGATTCTTTGAACCCATAACCGCACCCATACCTGTTCGTCCCGCTGCTCGTGTCCTATCGTTCATAATGCAAGCAACGCGAGAGAGCTTTTCGCCAGCCATCCCGATGGCTGCGACGCGAATGTAGTAGTCTCCTAACTCTTCCCGGATAGTTTCCTCGGTTTCCTGAGGTGACTTTCCCCAAAGATGTTTCGCATCCATAAGCTGAATGCTGTCGTCGTCTATCCACAGATACACCGGTTTCTTCGATGCGTTCTCCATGATCACCGCATCATATCCAGCTCTCTTCAGTTCTGCGCCGAAGAATCCGTGTGACTTGGCTTCACCAACACCGTTTGTTAGAGGAGATTTAGAAACGAAGGCGTGCCCATTCCCACCGGTTGGCGCCATTGTTCCGCTGAACGGTCCTGTCGTGAGAATCAACGGGTTTTCGGGGCTGAAAGGTTCGGTGCCGGGTTTCGAGTTTTCTATCAGCAAACGCATTCCGAGTCCTATTCCGCCGATGTATTTTTTCGCGTATTCCTCGCTTAGAGGGATGACCTGTGTCTTGCCGTTCGATAAATTCACTCTTAAAATTCTTCCGGCGTAGCCATACAAGATTTGGTCCTCCGATTTAAAAATAAAAGAATATAACGAGGTATTTAAGCCTAATTAACGAACAGGTGGACGAATAATACTCGTGGTCAGGCTGCACGGCGCCTATGATTTGTCCACAGGTTTGGCTTGTTCCTTAAGCCATCTTGCGGTTTCTCGCAGCACAGGATGTTCAGAAACGTCAACAACTGGAATCTCTAAGCCGCTGACCTTGATGGAAGGTGTATATTTCGGCATCAAAACGAAGCTGACGGAACTCCAAAAGATTCTTCCCTTCAAATAGTTTTCCATCAGGTCATTGGTGTCAGGAATCAATGGGGAATGGATGAAGAGAACCCCTTCCGCCCATTGAGCCATTGCTGGTAGACCGGCGTGAATCACCCTTGCAAACATCTGGTTCAACCTTTCCTTCGAGAACTGGAAGTAGTCTAAAATCACAATCTCCTTCGCAGGCTTGTAGATGATTTTAACATGGCTATCTCGTTTGCGTTTTCCGCTCATATCTCAGACAATCCCCCGTTACAACATTCTTTCGTATGCCGCATTTGGCATCCTTCGAATACAGAACATCTTGTCCTTAAATCTGTTTCCATTAAAAACTGTTCATTCAACTATAGAACGTTTTTAGACGTTATATTGTCCAGTAAGAATATACGTTTAGATCCTCAATCCCTGATTCTGATTTTACAAAGCTTGCTACATCTTCATCCCTTACGTAAATCTTTCCAGATTTGTCTTTATGCAACTTTACGCCGGTTTTCCTAAGACTGTCTCCTGCCGCTGAATCAATAAAAACATACTGTGTTCCCCTTGTAGGCAAGATTATTCTGAGGTTTTCAAGGTTTCCAGCTGGCACGCCTTTCTCAATATTGTAGATGACGCTCCGTGGATGATGAAGAATTATCAGGCGCCTCATCTCTTCCCAAGACTTCACCCTCACAGTTTTGTCTTTCACATTACCCATCCTCCAACGCCTTCCAAACCCAACGGTGAAGAATCTTGCATTCAGCGAAATGTTTGTCAGCTTCGTTCATTTCTTTTTCGGTTTTCACGCGTCGATAAGCCGGAATATGCTGCTTGTTGACCTCTTTAAGAAATGTGTATGACGCCGCCGTCTTAACGGAAAAAGATAAATAAAACTTTAAAAATTCATGTATAAAAAAGGATTCCGACTTTATCTGACATGACAGCGAAGTGATAAACATGTCAACTCACGTTGAAGACTTAAAATTTCGCCTAGCAACAGTTGAGCTTCTTCGAACAGCGAAAAGACGGTACACCTACCGAGAGCTCTCAGGCAAAACCGGTCTTCCAGTAACGGTTCTCAGCAGATACGTGAAGGGACACGTTCTCCCCAACACTGAAAGAGCCCAGCAGCTATGGGGAACCCTTTCAAAAATTGTGGGTTTAGAATCCGAGTTCAGACGGAGAATAAAATTCAACAACAAAGGGTTTTTTGACAACACATCCATAATTGGAGATACAAACCTCCTGAACCAGGCTGCAAACTATGCGCTTGCAAAATTCGCTGGTAAAAGGATAACTAAGGTTTTAACGGCGGCTGTTGACGGTGTTCCCTTGGCAACAATAGTCGGCAGCACTTTAGGCGTAAACGTTGTGATTGCAAAATCAACCAAGGAAGTAGGCGTATCCTCCTTCATCGAAGAAACCTACACATTGAACGGTTCAGGTCACACCGTGACTCTGTATCTGCCAAGAGACTCGATAAAGAAACGGGACAGCGTTCTCATAGTCGATGACATAATAAAGAGCGGAGAAACCCAGCTGGCACTTCTTAACCTCGTTAAGAAAGCAAAGGCTGAGGTGTCGGGGATATTCGCTATGATTGCGGTTGGCGACGCTTGGAAGGAGAAGATGAACATCCCGCAAAGCTGCCAAGTTGAGATAATACTTGAAATAAATGCCTAGAAAAATGATGCTTATTCTTAGACGCATCTTTTTTTGAAACGTAAAAACTCAGCGAGATTTCTCTCTTTTCTTCCATCTAAGGTTTTTGCTTCTGCATTTTCTGCATTTTTTCGCAGTTGGCGCATTCCTCACTCCGCAGTTACGGCATATTTTCATGTATAGCCTTCTTTTTTGAGCTATGCTTCTTTTCAGCGGGTCTGTGATCGGCAACAGTTCTCATCCCTGTGCTGTTGATATTCATCCCCGTTAGAACCCAATATATACCTTTTGGTTTCAGACTTTTTTCTCTAACGTTAATACCGTAAGATATTTATTGGTGGTTAAAGAGCAATAAGTTCACAACGTATAGAAAGACAAAGGAGTGAGGCGGTGAAATGTCAGAAAACAATTCAGTGTTGATTGGACGTAAGCCCGTGATGAACTATGTCCTGGCTTGTATAACCCTGTTTCATGGCGGAGCTAAGGAAGTAAGCATCAAAGCCAGAGGACGAGCAATAAGCAGAGCAGTCGATGTCGTGGAAATCGCAAGACGAAGATTCCTACCTGACGTAAAAGTGGGCAACATCAGCATCGGAACAGAACAGCTTCAAGTTGGTGAAGGGGGCGAATCGTCCACAAACGTGAGCACCATCGAGATAACGTTGACGCGGTGAACACAAACACAAAAACAACGCTCCGTCGCACCTCCTTTATTTTAGGAGGGTACTAGAATCGGTGAGAATGGAGTTATGTCAGTTCTGCCTGAAGAGCGGAATGTTATGCTCCAAATGCAAGAAAAAAGTTGAGAAAGGTGAGGTAACCGAACTAGACATCAAGATAGGCCGCCTACTCATGTCCATAGAAGATGAATACCCTCCTCTTCAAGACGTATATTTATACAAGGCAGTTGAAGCAAACGGCGTTCTAGCCATCTTTGTAGGGCAAGGGGACATAGCGAAGATTTTAAGCTACGGCGGGAAAATAGTCAGGTTTTTGGAACGAAAAACCAAGAAAACAATTCGTGTGCTGGAAAATAATTCTAATGAGAGAAAGTTTTTGGAAGATCTTTTCGCGCCGATGGATGTCCTGACCATAAACCGAATATGGTTGCCTGATGGAACAACTGAAACAAGGGTCATCCTTAGAGGAAGAGAAAAGAAAAGAGCTTCAAAGTACATAAACGCTTTGAAGGAGATCGCTAAAAAAGCGCAGGGGTTAACTCTTAGAGTCGAATTTGCGGCTTAACAGCGGAGTCATCAAGATGAAAACCGACGAGCTTGGAGACTGGCGTAGAACCCATTATTCAACAGACATTAACCCTCAGCTAGACGGAAAACAAGTCGTCGTGATGGGTTGGGTCCGGGAAATCAGGGACCTAGGCGGCATAAGATTTATCATTCTCCAAGACAGGAAAGGAACGGTTCAGATAACAGTACCTCAAGATGCCGCTGACCAGAAAATTGTGGCAAAATCAGGTTTGCTGCATAGGCAGGACTGTATCGCCGTTAAAGGCGCAGTTAAGAAGATGGACAAAGCTCCAAGAGGCGCCGAGATTGTACCCGACAACATAAAGATACTTGGAGCTGCAAAGCAACCTTTGCCTTTGGACATCACGGGCAGAACCCCCGCTGAGATCGATGTGAGGCTGGACTTCCGCGTTTTAGACCTGCGAAGCGACAGAAGCCAAGCAATCTTCAAAGTCAGACACGTGGTTTTGGAAGCTGTTCGAGAATTCCTGTCAAAGAACGGTTTCTTGGAGGTAAACACGCCTAAGATAATTGCCTCTGCAACTGAAGGTGGAGCTGCGCTTTTTCCAATAGTCTATTTTGAACGTGAGGCTTTTCTAGCTCAGAGCCCTCAGCTCTACAAGGAACAGCTGGTTATCGATTTCGAGAAAGTCTACGAGATCGGCCCCGCATACCGAGCTGAAAAGTCACACACAAGACGGCACATAACAGAGTTCATGTCGATAGACATTGAACAGGCCTTCGCAACCGCAGAGGACGTTATGAATGTTGCTGAAAAACTAATGTATAACGTTTGCAAAAAGGTCAACGAAGAATGCCAAGAAGAACTCAAAATCTTGAAACATAAGGTTCCAGAGCCTAAAGTTCCGTTCAAACGTTTGACATACACTCAAGTCGTCGAGGAGCTGCAGGCGAAAGGCATTGAAATCCATTGGGGCGAAGACATTCCAACCCCCGCTTTTCGCACATTAGGCGCGATCCATCCCTACTTTTACTTTATAACAGAGTGGCCAAGCAATCTGAAGCCTTTTTACATCAAGCCGCGTCAGGACAATCCTGAGATAAGCGAAGGATTCGACCTGATGTGGAGCTGGATCGAGATAGCCTCAGGCGGCACACGGGTCCACGACAAGGAAGTCTTGTTGAAAAGGCTTAAGGAACAAGGTTTGCATCCAGAATCGTTCAAATATCATCTTCAAGCCTTTGACTATGGTATGCCGCCTCACGCTGGATGGGCAATAGGGCTTGAAAGACTGGTGATGATGTTGACGGGGATAAAGAACATAAGGGAAGTCGTTCTCTACCCGCGAGACCGGTTCAGGCTGACCCCTTAACCAAAACCATCCTTTGCTTCCCAAATGTGATTTCACGTTTACTGTGCGCAGTGAATGCCGGGAGCTCAGAACATTTTCAGGTCTTAACCGTTTTTGTTATAAAATATGTTATCCACATGTATGAGCAAGGCGAAGACGCATGATTAAGATTGGTTGTGCGGCTTACTCATACCGTGAATACCTTAAGGAGGGAAAAATGAGTTACGAGGATTTCATCAAAGAAGCTCACCGTCTTAGGCTTGACGGCGTCGAGTTAACGCTCTACTGGCTTCCTTCAAACGAGCCTACATATCTGCGGAGTCTCAAACGGGTTGCACTTGTTCACGGGCTACCGATCTCCGGCGCCGGAATCTCAACTAACTTCTGCGATCCTGATCCCTCGGTCAGGGATGAGACGGTGAAGAATGTGGAGGAAGGGTTGGACATGGCTTATGAGCTGGGAGCACCATGCCTTAGGGTGTTCGGTGGATACGTGCCAGAAGGCTACACCTTAGCGGAGACAACCAAGTGGGCTATAGACTCGCTTAAATCCTGCATGGGTTACGCTGAAAACAGGGGTGTTGTGGTCGCCTTGGAAAACCATGGCGGGATCACCGCGACAGCGGAGAACGTTGTTAAGATAATTAAGGAAGTTGATTCGCCGTGGCTTGGGATAAACCTTGATCTCGGTAACTATAGAGAATCCACCTATGAAATGATCGCTCAGACCGTGCCGTATGCGGTTCACGCTCACGCAAAGGTAAGCGTGGCTGGAGGGGGAAAACTCGATTATCAAAGAATAAAAAAGATTCTTGAAGCAGGAGGCTACAACGGGTTCCTTTCCATCGAATATGAAGAGAAAGAGGATGCTAAAACAGGTGTACCAAAGTTCGCTAGATACCTTTTCGATGTCTACCGCTGAACAAAGAAAAATGGCTTGAAGAAGAGGGAGATGAAAAATGAACGAAAAAGTAAAAGTCGCCATCGCAGGACTAGGCAGAAGCGGATGGAGAATTCACGCTAACGCGTTAGGGCATCTTCCAGATCTCTACAGAGTGACAGCAGTCCTCGACCCGATTGAAGAACGCCGACAGGAAGCTGCCCAAAGATTCGGCTGCAAAACCTACGTTGACTTCGAGTCGCTTGTTCAAGACGACGACATTGAACTTTTGGTGGTAGCCACCCCGAGTTATCTGCATGCCCCTCAAACCATCAAGGCGTTAAAAGCGGGGAAAAACGTGATCTGCGAAAAACCCATGGCAACAAATTTGGCTGAAGCAGACGCCATGATCAAAGCTTCCAAGAAAACAAAAAAGTTGTTAACCGTGTTCCAAAACCGAAGATACGACGCTGATTTCATGAAAGTTCAAGAAGTCATCCAATCTGGAAAACTTGGACGCGTGCTTCTCATACGAATCTGCACCCACTCGTTCGGTAGACGTTGGGATTGGCAGACTCTGAAAAAGTTCGGAGGCGGCGAG
Organism: Candidatus Bathyarchaeota archaeon; assembly: GCA_003601835.1. GTDB lineage: Archaea > Thermoproteota > Bathyarchaeia > Bathyarchaeales > DTEX01 > PIYB01. The sequence continues at coordinate 27,036 of PIYB01000001.1, read as the reverse complement.
CTTAGAAACAACGCTGTTCACACAATAGACCAGGCGCTTCAGCTGCTTGGTCCTAACGAACCTGAAATCTTCTGCGACCTACAGAGGACTCTAACGTTAGGTGATGCGGAGGACCATGTGAAGATAATTTTGAAGGCGCCTGAATCACCTTTGCTGGATATAGAGGTCACTCGGGGATGCGCTTATCCGCAGAACCGATGGTTAGTGATGGGAACCCAAGGCGGATTAACTGGCAACACATCTTTCCTCAGATGGAAGTATTTCAACCCAGATGATCTTCCTCCACGGCAGGTGCAAACGGAGCCTACGCCGGACCGAAGCTACAACGCTGAACAGATTCCTTGGAAAGAAGAAACCTGGGAGAAAAAAGAGGAATACGTAAAATCAGCGTTAAGATTCTACAAGGATCTGTACGAAACATTAAGGCACGGTGCCCCTCTCAAGATTACCCCTGAAAGCGTCCGGAGAGTAATGTGGGTCGTAGAACAGTGTCTCAAAAAACCCAAGGATAACCCGTGACCATGCTTAGCTGAAACCGGCACCGCACCCGAATCGCAGGTGAAGGCTACAGGCAAAAGCGAATAATCTCCATTGGTTGAGTTTCGTTGAAGGCAGTCATCTTCGACCTTGATGGGACACTGATCAATTCAACCATCTACTTCGAGGAGATGAAACGTAGAATCATTGATTACCTTCAAGATGCCGGGGTCACACGGGGTCTGCTCAGCCGAGAGATGTTGAATTACGAGATAACCACCAGAGCCGTAAAAGACCTTCAGCAAAAAGGCTTCACTAAAGAGTATATCAAAAATGTCTTGACAAAGATTAATGAGATAATGAACGAAGTGGAGCTTCAATCCCTTGAAGGCGCCACATTGGTTGAAGGTGTGCCGGAAACCCTACGTTTTTTGAAGGCAAGAAATCTGAAGCTGGGGCTTATGACCAGAAGCTGCCGCGAATACGCTGAGAGGATACTTGCCAAGTTTGAGCTCACCAGGCTTTTCGATGCTGTTTCCGCCAGAGACGACGTTGAAAACCCTAAACCTAACCCGGAACACGCGTCCCACATTTTGAGGCTTTTGAATGTTTCAGCTGATGAGGCTTTGTTTGTTGGAGATCACTGGTTAGATGTGGATTGCGCCAGAAAAGCTGGAATACGGTTTATCCTTGTCGGCGCGAGACGCGAACAGTATGCTGGGCGTCTTCAAGAGTCGGGGTTCAAAGCCATTCGCGACATAAGAGAACTTCCACGTTTCATCGAACCTGACGCGTAAGGCTGCACGTTTTTTGGAAAACAAAATCTCACTTTTATAAGATAACAACAGCATACTACTTCGGTGCGTTTCTACGGTTTGCTGGAGGATCAGCTTTTGAACAACGAGCCCAGTTTGGAAGAGCTGCGAAGGAAAATTGAGGAAGTGACCATGGAAATCTTTAGGTTGTGCGGAGAAAGGCTTCGACTGGCGAAACAGATTGCTAAAATTAAGGCTGAAGAAAATCTTCCTGTAACAAACGTGAAAGTCGAAGAAAAGCTCGAAAGTAAGATTCTTGAACTGTGCGAGAAGGAAGCAATTGACAAAGATTTTGGTTCTAAGCTTCTCCAAGTTCTCCTTGAAGAATCCAAACGAGTTCAGCACGAGATGCTTAAGCAAAAAACTTGAAGCTACACAAGTGTTAGGGGGATTCATCGTTGAAAGTGTCCATAATAGGCGGGGCGGGAAGGATGGGAAGATGGCTTGCAACCCATTTCCTAAATCAAGGACACGAAGTAACAATATCAGACATTAACCTTGATGAAGCAGAAGCTGCGGCAAGGGTTATGGGAGTCAATCCTGCCAAAAGCAATGTTGACGCCGTGCAAGGGGCAGAGCTAATTGTGGTGTCAACACCCATCGAGGTTACACCGAAGGTTCTAATGGAAATAGCGTCCCACATCAACCGTTCAGCCGTGATAATGGAAATATCTTCGCTTAAGTCACGTGTGGTTCCAGTCTTGGAAAAAATTGCGCAGCGAGGAGTGAAAACAGTTTCTGTTCATCCGCTTTTCGGTCCAGGTGCAGAAGGAACAGTAAACGAGAAGGTAGCTTTGATCCCGATTTCTGATCCATCATCTGAGCTTCAGTTGGCTGAGACTTTTTTCCCGGGTGCTGATCTGATTGTTGTCGAAGCGGAGGAACATGACCGGGCTATGGCGTTAACGCTTTCACTGCCTCACTTCTTGAACATTGCCTTCGGCTCGGTGATAGGTGAAGAAAACCTTGAAACCCTCAAAAAGCTTGGCGGTACAACCTTCGCTTTGCAGCTGATTCTCTGCGAAGGAGTTATGACGGAAAACCCTGAGCTGTACGCTTCGATACAGATGAGCAACGAATACACAACACAGTACCTAGAAAAATTTCTCTCCAGAGCTAAGACGTTAATGCAGCACATCTCAAAAAAGGACGCGAAACGTTTCGCCCAGATGTACGCTGACACACGAAGCTTGCTGCTGAAAGACAGCGCCTTCGCAAGCGCCTACGAAAAAATGTACCGGGCGTTGAAAGCCCTTCAAAGATAAAAAGATTTGTGACTGGCTGCGTTCGCGTTTAGTCTGTGAGTTTTATCAGAGTATTTGTGTTTTGGACTCCTGGGAGCTTCCGGATCTCATCTATCTTCCTGTTCAGCTCGTCCATCGTAAAAGCTTGAATCAAAGCGGCGACATCATAGTCTCCTGAAACCTCGAAGACCCGTGTCGCTATCTTCTCAATTGTTGATGTTATGTTCTTGGTTGTCGTCGGCATGGTTTCCACAAGAACTATGCCTTCAAACTCGGCGGCAGTTTCAACGGTGAAACGCTTGATTATGCCGGTTGCAGTAAGCGCCCTTATTCTTCTTCTTACCGCTCCTTCAGTTAAGCCCACGGACTCAGCGATCCTTACGTATTTTGCCCGCGAGTTTTGTTTAAGAATCTTGAGAATCTTTAGGTCAATTTCATCCATGGTTGCAGACTAAGCTCTACGAAAAATAAAAGCTTTTTTGCGAAAATCGCAGCTGCGCAGCCATCGTTCTGCCAGATTCTTCAACTTAAACGACAACATCACGTTTGTTGTTCATCACTATTCAAGAGTTTTTTGAGCTCTTTGACGTGTTTAACAACAACATCCCGCCAAGGTTCAAGAGAGAACAAAATGGAATAGTACGGCTTCGGAATCTTGTTGACCATCTCCCGGATTTTCCTGAACTTCTCCGCGTCAACAAGAGTCCATCCTTTCTTTTTAAACGATTTATACATAAGCTTCGCTTGCTGGTCTGTTAGAAAATACGGAAATGAAGCGCTTGACACCGCAAAATTTACGAACCCTTTTTCACTAACCTCCATTCCACTCTTAGGCATTACTTGACACCCTTTACAGGATTGTCTATAGCGCATTCAATAAAAAGAGGTTTCCTACGGTGTTGCATTGCCACGTGAAATGATTCAAACTAAAATCGAGAACGCCGTCCGCACAATGAAGACCAGTGAGCCATTTGTTAATCCGTGTTGAATGAAATCTAAAGAACGGGCGAAACCGGTTTTCTCGGTCAGCTTAAACAGGCGGGGGAAACGTAGCTAATTAAACGGCGGTTCACGAAAAACGGAGAAAACGGTTCACTTTAGTAACTAGTTAGTTTCTTCTTTTCCTTGTAGAGCTTCTTAAGGAGACCCGCCAGCATTTCCGCGTTGACCCCGATTTCCTTGATAGCCTTAGCCATACCTAGCCCCAGCTTCTCCTTTGCTTGTTCAATAGACACAGTGATTGGTTATTAAAGCCTAGCGAACGGGCGGTTCGAACTTTTTGTCGCATTTTTCCACCAGTATCAGAAACATGTTTTGTTCCTCAGCTAAAAATGAATCTTGTTTAAGCGTTCTGCACAGGGATGCCTGAATATAATTATATCCATCTTCAAGCATTAGCTAAACCGGTATAAACATCTAGAAAAGAGACTGAACAGTTTGGCTGAAAACAAGGTTCTCACTCCCGAGGAGAAAGACAGAATCCGAAGGATGAAATGGTGGCATCAAGCCAAATTCGGGATGTTCATTCACTGGGGACTCTACAGTCTTATTGGGCGACACGAATGGGCGATGGAGAACGAAGGCATCCCCGTTGCCGAATACGAAAAACTCGCAAAAAAATTCAACCCTAAACCGAACGCTGCTAGGGACTGGGCTAAACTGGCAAAACGCGCCGGCATGAAATATATGGTGATGACGACTAAACACCACGAAGGATTCTGCCTGTTCGACACGAAGCTAACAGACTACTGCGCTTCGAAACAAGCCTGTGGACGAGACTTGGTAGCAGAATATGTTAACGCCGCCAGAGAACAAGGCCTCCGAATAGGCTTCTACTATTCTCTGATGGACTGGCATCATCCTGACGGGGCAAAATGTGCAAAGGATGAAGCCGCCCGGAAACGGTTCGTCAAGTACATTCACGGTCAAGTCAGGGAACTGATGACGAACTACGGTAAAATAGACATACTTTGGTACGATGTGAACTGGCCGCTTACCCCTGAACAATGGGAAGCTGCAGAGATGAATCGAATGGTTCGGGAGCTGCAGCCGGACATCATCATAAACAACAGAACAGGGCTTCCTGAAGATTTCAGCACGCCGGAACAACACGTGAGAGGTGAGCCTGAAGGACGTGCATGGGAAGCTTGCATGACCATGAACGACAGCTGGGGATACCATAAGGCTGACGATGCGTGGAAGACGCCGAAACGTATCCTTCGAAACCTCATCACCTGCGCCCGGGACGGAGGCAACTACCTTCTTAACATAGGACCTAAACCGGACGGTTCAGTACCTGAAGAATCCGTTCGCATTCTGAACACGATAGGCGGATGGATGGACAAGTACGGTCACACAATCTACGGCGCTGAACGATGCAACGTGAAACGTTCCGCCTTCGCTAACTTCACTCGCAAAGGTAACACGCTGTATGTTCACGTTTACTTCTGGCCGGGTCAGGAATGGGCAATCGGTGGGTTGCGGACAAAGGTGCTCTCTGCAAAGCTTCTGCCCAAAGGGGAACCAGTGGACTACGAACAAGATGAGTTCCGAGTGAAATTCAGCGGATTACCTGAGGAGGCTCCGGACAACCCGATATCAGTTTTGGAGCTGGAATGCGCATCGGTCCCTGTGCAAGACATGGTTTTTGTCAGAATGAACAGACCTCGTTAAAAACTGTTGATGCACGAGGCTGCCGCTGAGCTTTCGTCTTCTGGAATCTTTCTTCCTCTTTTTTATCGTCATGGATCTTTATTCGGTATGGCCATGAATTTTTTACGATTTTCGTAAATGAAGGACGAAAAACATAAATATCCGGCTTCTGAACATCACACGTTGACAAGGTGACGTTGAATGCGCAAATTCAGTGGATGTTACACGGCTACGGTAACACCTATGAAAGAAAACCGTGAAGTCGACTATGAAGGACTGAAAAGCCTAGTCGAGTTTCAGATTGAACAAGGTGTAAGCGGCATACTTGCAGTTGGGACAACGGGTGAAAGTCCAACCCTCAGCTGGGGGGAACACATAGAGGTAATAGAAAAGGTCTATGACTACGTAGGGGGAAAGGCGCTTACAATCGGCGGAACTGGAAGCAACAACACGGAGGAATCAATTGAGGCCACTCAAGAAGTTTCAGAGCGTGGCGTAGAATGTGTCCTGCTTGTGGACCCCTATTATAATGGTCCCAGTTCCCTTGAGATTAGAAAGGAATACGTCGAGCCCATAGCTCAACAGTTCCCCGAAGTTCAGATAATTCCATACGTCATCCCGGGTAGAAGCGGAACCCAGCTGTTGCCGCAAGACCTTGCTGTTCTTCATTCAAAATTCGAAAACGTGAGAGCGGTCAAGGAAGCAACAGGAAGCCTAGATAACATGAAGCTCACGCGAAGGCTGTGCGGAGAAGACTTCGACATCCTTTCAGGTGACGATGACAAAACGTACGTGATGATGACGGACCCGGAAATTGCTGCAAGCGGAGTGGTCTCAGTAGCCTCAAACGTTGCACCCGGCGCCGTTCAGAGATTTGTGGAGGCAGCTCTTGAAGGTAAAAGTGAAGAATGCAAAAAACTCTACGAGTCGCTGAAACCGTTGTTCAGCATGGTCACCGTTAAAACTGAGGAGGCCACACCGTACGGTCCTGCCTTGTGCAAGGCGAGGAACCCGTTACCTTACAAGACTCTTATGAACATTCTAGGCATGCCTTCTGGTCCTTGCAGACGGCCTTTGGGGAAGATGACGGAGAAAGGCTTGCAGAAAGTGTTGAAGGTGGCGAGAACCGTCTATGAGAAGACTCCTGAGATACTTGAGCCCATAGAATCCTTTTTCGACGTTGACTTAGGTGAAAGGCTTTACAACGAAAATAGCTGGCGGGGACTTTCTTATGGTTAAAATATGCGTAGCAGGCGCAGCTGGCAGAATGGGACGCATCCTTCTGAGGGAGGCTGCTGCACGCGGGTTTACGATTGTCGGAGCGGTCGAGGCGAAAGGACATCCGGATATCGGAAAAACCCTCAGCGAGGCGGGAATATGTCCCTCAGATGTTGAGATAGTTGATTCTTCCCGTTTGGAAGAGGCTGTAAGAGATGCTGATGTTTATATCTCGTTCGCGACGCCTGAAGCAGAGGTGTCAAACCTTCCCCGGGTGGCTGCTCTGGGCAAGCGGATAGTTATGGGAACAACTGGGCTTAGCGAAGAGCAGATGCGGAAGCTCAGAAGCGGTGTGGCTGAAAAGGTTCCAGCCGTTTTTTCACCGAACTATGCGATTGGGGTTAACATCGTGTTTCAGCTTGTTCAAACGTTGGCGCGGCTGCCTTCGGACTACGACTTCAGCATAGTTGAGGTCCACCACACGGGCAAAAAAGATGCTCCCAGCGGAACAGCTAAGAAGCTCGGCGCGCTCGTCTCAGAGGCAAGAGGATACTCAACGGTTGTTCACGGAAGAGAAGGAATAAACCCGAGAAAACCCGGTGAACTGGAGATTCTATCAGCAAGGACGGGAGGCGTCCCCGGGGTTCATGACCTCATAATCGCTGGGCCTCACGAAATGATACGTGTTGAACACACCGCCTTTTCTCGAAGCGTCTTCGCACAGGGAGCCTTATATGCAGCCGAGTGGATATGCCGAAAAACAGAACCGGGAATCTACGGCATGGACGATGTGCTAAGCTGAGAACAAGCCCCTTTCTTCAGAAGCAGGGTGAGGAAAAACGATGCCTAGGAGCACTGTTATCAAATTCGGCGGAGCTGACCTCGAATCAGGAGAAAAGATCAGAAAAGCTGCTGAAATGGTTGTGGAATCCGGGTACAGCGAGATCGTTGTCGTTGTGTCAGCGATGGCCGGGACCACCAACAGTCTGATTGAGGTCATGTCACAAGTTGGCAACGTAAACGACAGAGACTACGCAGACATAGTTTCGATGGGTGAAAGAACCAGCGCCCGAATCTTCTGCTCCGCGCTGAAGGCTCAAGGCGCAGACGCAGTATACCTCGACCCGGATGATGAACGCTGGCCCATCATAACGGATTCCAACTTCAGAAATGCCAAGCCAGACATGACAGAGACCTGTGAACGTGTTAGGCGTCACGTGAAGCCACTTCTCGGCAGGAAAATCGTTGTTGTGTGCGGTTTTCTTGGACGAGATAAACATGGAAACATAACTACGCTTGGAAGAGGGGGAAGCGACACAACAGCGTTGATCCTTGCAAACTGTCTCGGAGCAGACGAGGTTGTGCTCGTGAAGGAAACGGAAGGGGTGATGTCAGCTGACCCCAGAATGGTTCCCCAAGCCAAGCCGCTTAAGAAGCTGGATATTCATGAGATGTTCGCCATGTCTTACGGCGGAGCGAAGATAATCAAGGCGGAGGCTCTTAGATACAAGCTTGCCCATCAGAGGCTCAGGGTTGTCCGTTTCTCAAACGGCATCGTGTCGGAAGGAACGGAAATCGTTGGGGTTTTCAACCCGAATTCTTCTGAAATAGCGGAGAAGAAGGGTCTTTCCGCAGTCAGCGTGGTATGTGACATTAATCCCGAGAACGTGAGCAAGATCATCGCATCTTTCGGGAACAGGCCTATCTACGGGATCAGCACGGGAAGAGTTTCGTTAACCGTGTTCACCTCGTCGGAGAAGCCTAAGGCGTTGATGAACGACCTGCACAATCTCGGCGTTTGCAAAATCTTGAGTCTCAAAAGCCATATTGGGTTGATTGAGCTGACGAACCCTGCTTTTGTGGATTCCCCTGGTTGGATAGCCAAGGTTTCAGGTGCCTTGGCAGAAAAAGGCATAAATATAGTTGAGGCTACGACTAGTAAGTCCACGATAAACTTCTTCGTTGACGAGTCGAAGATTGATGATGCGGTTAAGGTTGTGAGGGATGCACTTGAGACGTAAAGTTGCAATATTAGGCGCAACAGGAACGGTTGGACAAAGATTCATCCAGATACTCCGAGGACACCCGTGGTTCGAAATAACCGTTCTCGCCGCGTCAGAACGTTCCGCAGGCAAGAAATATAGAGAAGCTTGCAGATGGCGGCTTGAAACCGATATGCCAAACGAAATCGGTGAGATGACGGTGGTCAACACGCGGGTGAAGGAAGTGAAAGAAGCAGCCGACGTAGATCTTGTCTTCTCAGCTCTGCCGGGAAGCGTCGCTGGACCAGTAGAAGAAGAGTTTGCAGCTGAATACCCAGTTGTCAGCAAAGCCAGCGCACACAGAATGGATGCAGATATTCCGTTGATAATCCCCGAGGTGAACCCGGAGCATCTAGGCATCATACCTGTCCAGAAGAAAAACCGAGGATGGAACGGCTTCATATCTACGGACCCGAACTGCAGCACAATTCAGCTGGCAATAACGCTGAAGGCGCTTATGGGGTTCGGGGTGAAACAGCTAATCGTCTCAACAATGCAGGCTTTGAGTGGCGCCGGCTACCCTGGCGTTCCTTCTCTGGACATAATTGACAACGTCATACCGTACATTCCGAACGAAGAAGAAAAAATGGAAAGCGAAACCAGAAAGATTCTAGGAACATTCAACGGCAACAGTATTCAACCCGCAAACATGACGATAAGCGCTAGCTGCAACCGCGTGGATGTGAAGGATGGACACTTAGAAGCCGTGTACGTTGAGCTTGAAAACAAGCCAACCATAGAAGAGGTCAAAGAAGCCTTCAGAAGCTTCGTGGGGGAACCGCAAAGGCTCAACCTGCCTTCTGCGCCGGAGAAGCCCATAATCGTCAGAGAAGAGAATGACCGTCCTCAACCACGGTTCGATAGAAATGCAGGCAAAGGAATGAGCGTCGTTGTCGGGCGGGTTCGAAGCGACCCTATCATGACCGTCAAATACCTGTGTTTGGGACACAACACAATCCGAGGAGCAGCGGGAGCAGGAGTCTTAAGCGCTGAACTTATGGTTGCTAAGGGAATCCTGTAGCTTGAACAAAGCAGTTCCTTCAAATCTTGAACAGGTCGGACCGTTAATGAATCGTCTCCCACATGAACTGTTGGAGAACCAAGAGGGCGTTCTCTACATCGACGGTGTCTCAACCATAGAACTGGCGAGAAAGTTTGATACCCCCGTCTACGTGATGAGCGAACGAAGAATCCGCGAGAACTACCGCAATGTACGTGAAGCTCTATTAAGGCATTACGACAAGATTAGGATCTACTGTTCCGCCAAGGCGAACACAAGCCTTTCGGTGCTGAAGATTCTGAAAACCGAAGGCGCCTGCATTGATGTTGTCAGCCCGGGAGAAGCCTTTTTAGCCTTGAACGCAGGTTTCGCGCCTAAGGAAATTTTGTTCACTGGCACAAGCGTCAGGAACGATGAACTTCGGTTCCTAGTGGATTCAGAGGTCACAATAAACATCGACTCCTTATCCCAGCTGAGGCGGCTGCTTAAGATTCACGTCCCCAGCATCGTGTCTGTACGGGTGAACCCTGAGGTTGGAGCAGGACATCACGAGCATTGCATCACAGCGGGAAAAATGTCGAAATTCGGCATATGGGAAGACCAGGTGATCACTGCGTACAGAACAGCTAAAGAGGCAGGCGTGAAAAGATTCGGCATCCACATGCACATAGGCTCCGGAATCCTAACAGTTGAACCTTTCCTTCTTGCCGCTGAGAAAATGTTGGAAATAGCTCGACTTGTCCACGACGAGGTTGGAATAACCTTCGAGTTCATTGATTTCGGCGGAGGATTAGGCGTCCCATACCGACCGGAAGAAAAACCCTTAGACCTAGAGAACTACGCAGAGAAGGTTCTAAGCCTCTACAAGAAGAGAATAGAAGAGTACGAGCTTGGGAAACCATGGTTCTGCATCGAGCCAGGCCGCTACATTGTTTGCGACGCCGGGGTGTTGTTAACAACAGTGAACACGGTGAAGGTGACTCCGTTCAGGAAGTTCGTAGGCGTCGACGCAGGGTTCAACACCTTAATCAGGCCTGCAATGTACGGTTCTTATCATCCCATAGTTGTTGCGAACAGGCTGAATGAACCTGAGAAGGAAACGTACGATGTTGCTGGACCGTTATGTGAATCAGGGGACCTTTTGGCGCGGGACCGAAGCCTACCGGAGATTCACGAAGGAGACTTGCTGGCTGTGTTGAACGCTGGGGCATACGGGTTTTCGATGAGTTCACAGTACAACTCCAGACCAAGATGCGCAGAGGTTATGGTTAACAACGGACAATATGCATTGGTCAGAGAAAAAGAAACGTTTGAGGATCTCCTGAAAGGACAGAAGATTCCGCCTTGGCTAGCATAGCTTGGTTTAACCGGGAAACCGACTTTTTCTTTTCTTCCACATACGTTTCCGTTTCCAGTTTAGGGCAAACACTAATAGCCGTTAATGCGCATTTACTTGGGAAACAATCTGTGAGATGGGTGAATATGACTTGAAGTCCATAACAGAATATTTGTGGTTCAACACTGAAACAAGGCGGGCTTACATCAACATAACCCGCAGGGTTGAGGAGATTGTCAGGAAAAGCGGAATCAAAGAAGGATTATGCTTGGTCAACGCCATGCATATCACGGCAAGCGTCTACATCAACGATGCTGAATCAGGTCTCATTCAAGACTATGATGAATGGCTTGAGAAACTGGCGCCGCACGAACCGGTTTCCCGGTACCGTCACAACAGAACAGGAGAGGACAACGCTGACGCACATCTGAAGAGACAGATCATGGGCAGGGAAGTGGTTGTCGCAGTAACCAACGGACGGCTGGACCTAGGTCCGTGGGAGCAGATATATTATGGCGAGTTCGACGGGCGAAGAAGAAAAAGGGTTCTAGTAAAAGTCATAGGCGAATAAGCGTTCTCTGCGTCTTCCCTTTTTTCTCAAGAACCTTCACGGAAAACGTTCTGACTTAGCAAGCCACCCGTTATTCAGTTCGGTTGAAAGAAGCATCTCTGCTGGCAGTCAATCGGGTTTAAAAGGCTGTTAACGTTTTTCCCGGAGCAAACCAGCGCATCTAAGAGGCTGATTTTACGTTTAATAAGTGGTTTACTCTTAATTTATTCTGAAGACCAAAATGTCATGTTCCGGTCTGCTGGGGGAATCTGAAATTGGAAAAAACAATCAGGTTTAGCGTCTCAATAAGCCCGGATCTCTTGAAAAAGTTTGATAAAGAAATAAAGGCGAGGGCATACACCAACCGTTCTAGGGCTGTGCGGGACCTCATCGTTAACTTCATTGTTGAAAGAGAATGGGAGAGATCGGAAACCGAGGTGATGGGTTCGCTGACGCTTCTGTACGATCACGAGACCCGTGGGCTTCTGAAGAAGCTAATAGAGATTCAGCATGAAAGACATGAAAACATTGCGTCAACAATGCATCTTCACATCGATGAACATATGTGCATGGAGATACTGGCGTTGAAGGGTATGCCGAAAGAGATCAGGGAGCTCGCTGACAGGCTCATAAGTTGCAGAGGAGTAAAACACGGAAAACTTGTGATGAGCACAACAGGGAAAGAGATAACCTGAAACACCCGGAAAAACGTGCATGACTGACCGTTCTTTTAGATGCCTCTATGTTTGTAGCGAACATCACGTAAAAACACCGGTTCATCCTTGGAGCTCCATACGCATCGCTTGTTTTCCCGGTTTATTGTTGAGCCTCTGCGTCAAATTGGCTGAATTAAACCTTAAATATCCAAGCATTATGAACCTTTCTGAAGGTGAAGAATTTGGCTAGAATGAAGGTTGGTGTTCAGCTTATTATCTGGGGCGAAAGAGGGCGTACAAACTTTACGCAGGTTCTAGACGAAATAGCATCAATAGGATACGAAGGCATAGAAGCCGGCGTCCCTCACTTTGAGAACGTCTCTGATCCCAAAGCGGTTCTATCTACACGCGGATTGCTTCTCGCAGGGCTACACATGAACGTAGGCTCGGCTGACACGAAGGCTGTTGATGAAGCGGTTAGTCTTCTCGGCAAGACTGGTGGTCACTATCTTCTGTTCAGTGGTGCCGGAGGAAAAGAAAACTCGGATGAGAATTACGTCAAGAATGCTGCGCGTCTTGAGGAGTTCGGGAAACTTGCGAAGAAGCAAGGCGTTATGGTGTGTTACCATAATCACTGGCAGGAAATAGTGGATGACGCGCGGGGAACCCGTATCATACTTGAGAACACGAGTCCTGAACATGTTTCGTTGTGCGTTGACACTTACTGGGTTAAATGCGGCGGGATGTCTCCTGTGGAATTCATAAAGGAATACGGAGACCGTGTGGCTTATCTTCACTTGAAGGATGGAACTGAGGAAGGTATGAAAACGGAGCCTCGCAAGTTTCTCGAGCTAGGACAAGGCATCATAGACTTTCCAGCGATAATCAAGGCGGCTGAACCTTTAGGCGTAGAGTGGCTGGTCGTCGAACAAGACAGAACTGAAAGAACACCTAAAGAAAGCATGGCTATGAGCAGGAAATATTTAAAAGAAAACTTGGGTTATAGCCGTTTCTAACGTTGTATTCCCGGTTTTCCCTTTTTTACCTTTGATCAGAAACGTGTTGTGCAAAAGATTGCCTATTCGCCTTGTTGTCTTTGACGCGGACAAAACTCTTTGGGACAACCCCAATGCTTCTTCTCTTGAGTTGCCGTTCAAAAGGGTCGGCGAGGATTCTCTCGTAGACGCAAGGGGAAACCGTTTAAACCTGTTCAGCGGCATAAGGGAGCTGCTGCAGGTTCTGAGAAGCGAAGGAATCGTTTTGGCTTTGGCAACTTGGAACAAGCCTGAACAGATTAAAGAAGCTCTCCGCATTTTAGAACTAGAACCGTTCTTTAGATATGTAGCAGCAGAGTTTCATCCTCGAAAACATCTTCTGTTACGGAAGATACTTAAGAATCTCTCAGATGAAGGGACACATCTGAAGCCAGAAGAGATCCTTTACGTTGACGATCGGGACATACATCTGAAGGACATCCGGAAAACGGTTGGACGCGTCGCCTTTCTTCAAATGTGGAAAGATGTAACCCATCCGAATGAGATTCTGTCTTACGTCAAAAACACAAACCTAAAAAACCCGTCAGGATAAGTTCCGGGCAGCAAAAACAATCATCCAGACCCGTAGTTCGCCACAACCATTACGTGGTCTTTATCGTATGGTTCAAGATGGATAACCTCAGAGACGGTGAACCCGTTGTCTTCCAGAACCTTGATCTCCCGCTTGTATATTTCGGAAGGCTTCTTCGTGACATCTATGCTTCTGGCTTTCACAGCAAGCATAGTCCAACCATCGGTTTTAAGAAGCACCTTAGCGTTGTTAGCGAGTATCTTAGCCTGTTCCGGCTGGGCAACATCGCAGTATATGGCGTCAACCTTGCCTACGAGCATTGCATAGCGTCTTGGAAACCTGGCGTCAGCCAAAATAGGTGACATGTTACTGCGGAACCGGCACACATTGTTTATCAAGTCTCTTATGGACCGAGGTGCAAACTCGACGCAAAAAACATGTCCGTTTCTGCCAACGATGTCCGATACGTGGCTAGCTGTTGTACCTGAAGCAGCACCCAAATAGAGGATTCTATGTCCCTGTTTGACCGGAAGCACATTTAGTCCTTTCAGAATGGCGCCTGCAAGTTTGCTTCGAAACGGGTCCCAGATTCTGTACTGGTCTTCGCCGAGAGTGATCAACCGTTCGCCGTAAACGGTTCTGCCCGGCGACAGGTTTCTCGTGGCAATCTTCCGAGATCCATCTTCAAGCGTAACCCAGAAAACATTAGGAAACTCACGGTGCGGCTCAACGCTTACGTCCATGTTCCTTCCTTCTTCTCCGCATAGCCTTAGATTGACCTTTGTCTTTTTTGGATTTTTTCTCTGACCGTTTCTTTTCAGGATATTTCTTCTCGATCTCTTCAATTCTTTCCTGTAACTGTTCCTTTAGCTTGTCGCCAGCAAAACCCGCGCTGAACGCGTCGGTTCGCACAGCTATGGCTAGTTTGCCTGCGAAAGCCCGCGCGATTTTTCCTCTTAGCCGACGCTTGGATCCGTGAATGAGGGCGTGCTGGAAGATTATGCCATGCTTCGGCGGACGCGCACCTGTTTTCAATGATCTGAACAGAGCTTTTTCAGCGCCTAACACCTGCATTGTGCTTGTCGGCATCTTAGCTAAGTTTTCAAGCCCTCCTGCCAGTGCGATAAGCCTTGCTCCTAAGGTGGCTCCGGCGAAGGCTGATGTGTTCGGCGCAACCTCCTCCATGACTTCTTCTATGTACTTCTCCAGGTTGGCTCTAGTGTCGTACAGGCTTAAAATTTGACTGCACAATCTCTGTATCTGTTCAACGTCTTTGTCGTAGAGATCGGCGCCCATCGAGGTTTTCGCAGCCTTTGCAAGCTGCGAGGCATTGTTTTTCGTGATTCCCTCCTTTTCAAGATTCTCTTCCGTGAAGTTTTCTCTCTTTCCTAATCTCTGTACAAGATGTGCATATGTTTCATGTTTTTTGACCAGCCTGTCCATTTCAGGGAAGTGAAGTCCATACCATTCGCGCATCCGACCGCTGAAGAGGTTAAGCGTTTTGTCAACGTCGTCTAAGGCTTGGACTGCTTGCACGATTAAAAGGTCCCTTTTTTCGGTGGCTTTTTTGACCTTTATTCTCGATATTTCCATCGAGACGTCGTGGATCCATTGGTCTATCTCGGAAGCTTCCTCAAGGAAACCGGTTTCAACGCCGTATCTTCCAATATCTGTTTGCACGGCTTCCTCAATCTCTGGCGAAGGCTTAACCTCAACTTCTACGTTGAGCTTTGCTTGAACAGCTCGAGCTAATTTGTCGTTTTCAAAAACAAAAATGGTGTACCCTTTCTTTTTCAGCTCCTCAACTAGCGCAGTAACCTCGTTAATGAGCTTGCCTGATTCTATGTCAACAAGTTTCTCGGCGATTTTCGAAGCGTTCTTAGGAAAAAGTGTTTTTCCAGCAAGTTTACCGTCTTCTCCGAAACCTAGTACTCCAATCAATGACGGAACAATGGTTGCCCTCAAAATCCTTCACCATTAACGTCCAAACGTTATTCATCCGCCTAACGAATAACCTTTTCCGTCCTACGCCGCGGGATAGCTAACCTTACACGTTTAAAGTTTAATCCCGAACCTTAACCGTCAGTCTTTTCGCTTGTCGGAACAGATGCATAATGCTTTGATGGTTGCTTCCCACGTTTGAACCAATGTTGTACGTCATCCGAGAAATGTCTTCGCGACCTGTTTTTCAGTGTTATCTAGGAATCTTAGGTTAGTCTTTTATCGGAAATGCACAAAGATAAGTCATACATGCGGGGAACCAGCATGAACTTGGAAATGGATAAGGATTTCTCAAATCCAAACATGACTGTGACTGAGCTGAAATGCAATTACCTTAAGAACCCGTTAGGGGTTGAGACGCCTAATCCGCGTTTAAGCTGGGTTTTGAAGTCTGACGAGCGGGGTCAACGTCAAACAGCATACCGGATTCTTGTGGCAAGCAGCCGCCAAACCTTAGACCGTGATGTCGGGGACCTTTGGGACTCCGGTAAGGTTGAGTCTGACCAGTCTGTTCACGTTTTGTACCGCGGGAAAAAATTGAATTCTAGGCAGGGCTGCTACTGGAAGGTGAAGGTTTGGGATAGGGATGGAAAAGAGTGCGCGTGGAGTCAGCCTTCATATTGGGAGATGGGTCTCTTAAACGAGGACGATTGGAAAGCCCAGTGGATTAGCAGCGCGAGAATAGTGGTTGGACCGTCTAACCCGCCTCCAGCACCAATGCTTCGCCGCACCTTCTCGGTTAAAAAAACGGTTGCATCCGCACGGGCTTACGTATGCGGGCTTGGATACTACGAGTTATATGTGAACGGTCGGAAGGTCGGAGACGAGGTTTTGG
Organism: Candidatus Bathyarchaeota archaeon; assembly: GCA_003601835.1. Lineage (GTDB taxonomy): Archaea > Thermoproteota > Bathyarchaeia > Bathyarchaeales > DTEX01 > PIYB01. Next base: position 10,644 of record PIYB01000001.1, on the reverse strand, counting down.
CGCCTGCATTCACAACGTACGACAAGACCGTGCTTTATCAGACGCATGACATCACAGATTTTCTCGTTACAGGTAAGAACGCGGTTGGGGTCATTTTAGGTAACGGTTGGTACAACTGTTTCACAAAGGACGTCTGGAACTTTCAACAGGCTCCTTGGCGTGATCAACCTAAGCTTCTGCTCCAGATCCATATCCGTTTCAAGGATGGAGAAGAAAAAGTCATAGTCAGCGACAAAAAATGGCGGTGGAACACAGGACCCATCGTCTTCGACGGTCTACGCAACGGCGAAACATATGATGCTAGACTGGAAAAACCCGGCTGGACAAAACCCGAATACGATGACGGCGACTGGAAACCTGTGACCATCGTCCCGGGACCCGGCGGTGTCCTACATTCGCAGCAGATGACCCCCATCCGGATAACCGAGACAATTGTTCCCGTAAGCCTCAAAGAGGTCCGCCCGGGAGTATGGGTTTACGATCTAGGTCAGAACATCGCGGGTTGGGTTCAGCTTAGAGTCAGCGGACCAGCCGGCGCCACCGTTGTCCTCAGGTACGCCGAGAAGATTAAGGAGGATGGGGACATTGACCCGTCTAACATTAACCGTTTCGTCAAAAGCGGTGAGTTCCAGACGGACCGATATATTTTGAAAGGGGAAGGCGTCGAAGTATGGGAGCCTAGGTTCACGTATCACGGCTTTAGATATGTCCAGGTAACGGGTTTTCCCGGCACGCCTACGCTTGACAACATACGTGGACGTGCGGTGCACACTGCATTTGAAAAGCGGGGAGAATTTACGTGTTCGAACGATCTGTTGAATGCCATTCAACGTTGCGCCCTTTGGTCTACCGTGAACAATTACCATGGAATCCCAACGGACTGTCCGCACAGAGAAAAAAACGGGTGGACGGGGGACGCTCACATATCAGCTGAACAGGTTCTTCTCAACTTTGACCCGATGACGGCTTACACGAAATGGTTAGCGGATCACCGTGACAACCAGCGGCTAAACGGGCAGCTTCCAGGCATCATTCCCACAGGTGGTTGGGGTTATAACTGGGGCAGCGGACCGGCGTGGGACAGCGCTACAATCCTGATTCCGTGGTACTTGTACCTGTACTGTGGAGACACCGGCATACTGGAGGAACACTACGAGTGCATGAGACGGTACGTGGATTTCCTGACATCTATGGCTTCAGAAAACATTGTGGATTTCGGGCTTGGCGACTGGTGTCCTCCTGTCGGTGGGCCTGAAGGGCATAAGTGTCCAAGGATTGTTACGAGCACGGCTTACTATTATGTTGACGCGTTAATCGTCGCCAGAGCAGCTGCTTTGCTTGGGAGGAAGGAGGACGCTGAGAAATATGCTAAACTTGCCGCGGATGTTAAGGCTGCTTTTCGTAAAAGATTCCTGAATCTGGAAACAGGCAAGGTTACCGGTAATTGTCAAACTTCGATGTCATGTGCGCTGTATCAGGGGCTTGTGGAGGAGAACGAAAAAGGCAAGGTTTTGGAGGCGTTAGCGGCAGCAGTAGAAGAACAGAACAGGCACATCGACTGCGGGATTCTGGGAACCAAATACATATTGCATGCCTTAACCGAACATGGCCGTGTGGACCTGGCTTATGCGATTGCAACTCAAACTGATTTTCCGAGCTGGGGACACTGGATAAAGCAGGGCGCGACAACTCTTTGGGAAACCTGGGACGGCAGCGCGTCTCGAGACCATCACATGTTCAGCGACATCAGCGCCTGGTTCTACAAGGGTCTCGCAGGGATTAATCCAGATGTTTCTAAGCCTGGATTCAAAAACATCATAATCCGACCGAACCCGGTTGCAGATTTGAGATGGGTTAAATCTTGGCACAACTCCATGTACGGAAAGATAGTGTGCAACTGGACAGTGAAGAACCATCAGTTCACCCTTGAGGTTGTTGTTCCGCCGAACTGTACTGCAACGGTTTATCTTCCTACAAGCGATCCTACTAGTGTTCGAGAAAGCGGGCGCCCGGTGAAGCAGCAACCCGGCATCACGGTCGACGACTGGTCTGAGAGGCGTCTTAGGCTCAACATTGAATCCGGAAGGTATTGCTTCACAGCCAGGCTTTAGGTCGAGCGTCTGTTAACTTGGTCAGCAGTGAGACCCTTTTAACTCCGATGTTTTCTCCCTGTCGGGATAAGGTTCACCTAACAATCAGAGAATGCAAGCGTGCGACAGAAAGACAGGAACGCTGGGATTCCTTGGCGGTTTAAAGGTTAATATATTCCCTCAAAAGTAGACTTGTCTGATTGTCATGGAAAAAGCAGCCGGGCTTCAGGTTGAGATCGCCGGGCTAAACCTCCGTAACCCCACGATTCTCGCTTCAGGAATCCTCGGTGTTTCAGCTGACATCTTAAGAGAAGTAGCTCACGCCGGCGCAGGGGCGGTTACAACGAAATCTGTTGGGCTTCAACCGAGAAGAGGCTATGCGAATCCCACCGTTATCCAGGTTGAGTGTGGACTGTTGAACGCTGTGGGCTTGCCTAACCCCGGTATCAGCAGATTCGCTGAGGAAATCAAGAAACTGGACGACTTGGAAGTCCCGTTGATCACCAGCATCTACGGATATTCACCGAAAGAATATGCCGAGGTCGCAGCGAAGGCAGCAGCAGCCGGCGCAGACGCTTTAGAGTTGAACCTTTCATGTCCCCACGTGAAAGGAGCGGGAGCCGAGATAGGGCAGAACCCTAGGATGATTAAAACGGTGGTCAGAGAAGTGAAAGACTGCGTGGATGTTCCTGTTTTTGCCAAGCTAACGCCTAACGTTGCAGACATAGTGAAGCTCGCTGAGGCTGCGGCTTCCGCGGGCGCAGACGCGGTTACGGCTATAAACACCGTGAAGGCTATGGCTATAGATGTTGAGACTGCTCGCCCGGTTTTAGCTAACAGGATAGGTGGATTGTCAGGGGGAGCCATAAAACCGGTTGCCGTTAGATGCGTATACGAGATTAGTGAAAGGTTGGATCTGCCGGTAATAGGCTGCGGAGGTGTCCGAACTTGGAGGGATGCTGTTGAGTTTCTGTTAGCAGGGGCTTCTGCTGTTCAGATAGGTTCAGCCATAGTTTACGAGGATTTAGGTGTCTTCAAGTCGGTTGCAGAAGGGATAGCAGCTTATCTCGAGAAGAGAGGGAGCAGAAGGGTGAAGGATATTGTCGGGTTGGCACACAGACGTTAATCAGATGAGAACGGTGAAGATAGAAACGGTTATAGATGAGGCTTTCAAGGTTAAAACCTTCTTTTTCAAGGACAGCTTGTGCTCCTCTGCGGAGCCCGGTCAGTTTCTCATGGTTTGGATACCGGGGGTTGACGAGATCCCTCTTAGCGTCTCCTCGGTGTCTAGGACGGTTGCCTCGGTAACGGTTAAGGAGGTAGGTGAAGCAACCAAGGCGCTTAACCGTATGAAGAAAGGTGACATTATCGGGGTTCGAGGGCCCTATGGTTCTCATTTCAAGGTTTTCGGTGAGAACGTGTTGGTTGTAGGCGGGGGAACGGGGATGGCGCCGCTTATGATGTTGGTCAGCAGGCTTCTTGACAAAAATGTGAGGGTAACCATCATTGAGGGCGCTAAAACCCGTGATGAACTGATATTCTTCAACCAGCTTTGCAGGCTTGAGAAAGAGGGACATGCAAAGGTCATCTTTACGACGGATGACGGCAGCTACGGGGTTAAAGGCTTTGCAACGGAGGCTGCGGAGAAGATTCTTTCCGCTGAACGGTTTGACATGGTGTACGTGTGCGGGAACGAGGTTATGACACGTAAGATTTACGACATGTCCGTAAGACATAAGGTTCCTCTACAAGCGAGTCTTGAACGTATTATGCTTTGCGGGATGGGGATATGCGGAAGCTGCGTTATAGGAAAATACAGAGTCTGCAAGGACGGACCTGTTTTCAACCAAGACCAGCTCAAAGAGGTTGAGAATGAACTTGGCAGAATAAAACGGAACTTCACAGGAGAACCAGTTCCAATCTGAAACAAGCCAAGGAAGTCACAATCATCACCTAACTACAAACAGAAAAAAGCTGTTACACACCGGCGTACCCCAAGAAAAACCTTCATAAACAAAAGAATTCGAAAGACTCTTTCTTTTCGTTTATAAAGAAAAGAAAGAATCCAAAGAACATTTATATAGAAAAAAATCCCGATTCTTGACGGTGTCTTCTTTCAGGATGGCGCAGTGTTTTCCCTTTGCTTGTTTATTGTATGAGTTGTAGAATGTCCTCTTGGATGTATCGAATGAACTCGTCTATTGTGCTTTTACTGAATAACGTGACGACGCAGCTCCGTGTTATCCCGACAACTATGCCGCGGCGTTGTGCTTCGAAGACAACGTACCAGATTTGACCGTGTTTCAGATAGTTTTGATAAAGATCGGTATTTGCGACGTCTGAGCCGGCTAGGCATAGTTTTTCGACGCCGGGGATATCCACTTGATCAAACCATATCAGTTTTGTGGCTTGAGGATTCGACTCATGCAGTTCGCGCAGGGTCTCGCTGGGTATGCTTGCCTCGACGATTCCGCCCGTTCGTATGAATAGGATTCGGCTGAGCGTGTTCGCGACGTTTCCTGTGAGAAGTTTCTTCACACCGCGTGCCACGGAAGGAGCTAGGACTATTAGGAACCTTCTTTCGTTGTATGGGACGATCCAGAAAGGCGCTTCTTCTGTGGAAGGGTGTTCAACCAGTTCCCGCTTGTAGAACTGGGTGCCTATGAAGTCTTTGCTGAAGATTCCGGAAACCGTTGTGTCTTCAACCTTTAGGTCCAGTATTTCGGTGACTAACTCGATTGTTTCTCCTGATTCGGTTTGATAGGTTTCTTCTTCGCGAAAATCCTTCAATTTTTGAACCATGAACCCGAAGTCAACTTCATCAATGATCTCAAAAACCTTAACAGGTAAAACCAACCGTGACACCTACCTGCAAACATATACAGATGCGTTTACAAGGCTTTAAAGGTTAACACCTTTTCTGACACACTCGTTTTCGCAGCTGCTCAGTGAAGCAACGTGGACATAGAGGAAGCGGAACAACCTCCCAAGACCGGTCCTCAAGCTGGATCTTCATCACATCCTCGTCTGACAACAGAACACCGCAGCCTTTACATCTTCTTTCAGTCAAGCCGGGTTTCACCCTGAGTGCGAGAAAACGTGTCTCTGTTAAAGTTCGCCAGCCAGCTCCCGGACCTTCCGAAGGTTGTCAACATCGCTTCTCCTTTCGTCTTTAGGCGTCTCCATGATAAAAGGCAGCTGTCTGAGTTTGCTATGAAGAATGGCGTGGAACCCTTTTTCACCGATCATGCCCAACCCGATGTGTTCATGCCGGTCTATGCGTGAACCTAGACCACCTAAGGAATCATTCAGGTGAACAAGGTGAAGCCTCTCAAACCCGATTGTTTCATCAAACCTTCTGATCGTGTTGTCCACTGCTGCTTTAGACCCCAAATCATAGCCAGCAGCATAAGCGTGAGCGGTGTCAAAACACACGCCTACACGTTCTGGACGGGTTAACCCTGCGATTATGCGTTGGATGTCCTCGAAGGAGCTTCCCATGCTGTTCCGTGTTCCAGCCGTGTTCTCTAACAAAAGCATGACTTCTCCCGACGAATCTTCGAAGGCTTCATTCACGGCTTTAACGATCCGTCTGAACCCTTCCTTTTTCCCGAATCCAAGGTGGCTGCCTAAATGTGTAACCAGAAACGGGATTCGTAGCTTCCGGCATCGCTCCAGTTCTTCTTTCAAGGTTTCAATTGACCGATGGTAAACGTCACGTTTAGGTGAAGCTAGGTTCACAAGGTACGGCATGTGCGCGAAAACCGGTCGTACGTCGTACCTGTCAACTTTCCGGATGAAAGCCTCTGTTTCTTCCGCCGTTAGATTCTTTGTTGCCCAGGCTCTAGGTGTTCTTGTGAAAATCTGGAAGGTGTTGCAGCCCAATGCGACGGCTCTGTCCACTGCTTCATCGATTGTTCCTTGGATGGAGACGTGAAATCCGACTCTGAGCAAAGCGTGCCCTCAAACAGACATCTGGCTTGGAAGGTCCTTTTAGGTTTTGCCGCCTTCCGCCTTTAAATGCGTACTAACGTTTTCATGCACAGAGGATTGCGTAATATGGGAAAAAGCTTAAAAGTACGATGCGTCGTAATTTAGCGGCTGTTGAAGCGAGAGGGACGCCTTGCCCGAGAAGATCACAAGCCAAACCGAAGAGTTTCTAGAAACGGTCTACAGGCTGGAACAGAGAGACGGCGTGGCTCGAACAAGCGAGATTGTTAAAATGCTCAAGGTTGTTCCCGGGACTGTTACAAACACTGTGGAACGCTTGGAAAAAAGGGGATTTGTTAAACATGAAGCGTACAAAGGCGTGGTACTTACACAGAAAGGTAGAAGAATCGCTCTCCGCGTCATCCGAAAACACAGGCTTTCCGAAAGGCTTCTCTCAGACATACTTCACATAGAATGGAACAAGGTGCATGAAGCTGCTTGCCAGCTTGAGCACGGATTAACCGAGGAGGTTGCTAAAAACATCGAGAAGGTTCTGAAATGGCCTCGAACATGTCCACATGGCAATCCGATTCCCACGAGGTGCGGTGGGATCATAGAAGAGTTACAAGCTAAGCCGCTTTTGAACCTTAATCAAGGCGAGGAAGGAACTGTTGTGATGATAACTGATGAACGGAGCAGCATTCTGAAACGTGTCGAGATGCTGGGGCTGAAACCTGGAGCCCATGTGAAGATGCTTAAGAAAACTCAACGTGGAAGCCCGATCTACGTGAGGGTTGATGAAGTCCGCCGAAAAGTACCTCCAGAACTCGCCGTTGCAGTCAAAGTTAAAAAGAAAGGAGAAGATAGTCGTGTTTCTTCAGGGGTGGAAGGATGGGATATCCGCGAAGAATTCCATTAACAGCCTTAAGACCGGACGAGGAGGCAATAATCATCTCGATCGGGGCGAACCCCAAACCGGGAAGACGAGGCAGAGGCAGAAGCAGAGGCAGAGGCTTCATCAAAAGACTTATGGACATGGGACTGACACCTGGGACGCAGGTGAAGGTCGTCAAAACCGCCCCGTTCAGAGGTCCCGTAGAGATATTGGTCAGGGGGTCAAGGCTAGCTCTGGGGAGGGGTATGGCGGAGAGGATCCTCGTGGAGAGAATCCGGTAGAAACCAAGCGGAAAACGCTTACCATAGCCCTCGCGGGAAACGCTAATGTTGGTAAATCCGTTATTTTCAATTACTTGACCGGTTTACATCAGCATATTGGGAACTGGCCGGGTAAAACGGTTGAGAGGGCGGAGGGCACCCTTTTCTTCAAAGGGTATCTTATTGACATAATTGACCTTCCAGGCATCTATTCTCTTTCCACCTTTTCTCTGGAGGAGCTTGTTTCACGGGAATACATAGCTTTTGAGAAGCCGGATCTGGTCATCAACGTGGTGGATGCTTCAGTTCTTGAGAGAAACCTGTTTTTCACGTTGCAGCTTATAGAACTCGAAACTCCTATGGTCCTAGCTCTGAACCAGATCGATATCGCCGCTAAGAAAGGCATACAGATAGATCACAAGAAACTTGAGAGAATCTTAGGAATTCCTGTTGTCCCGACGGTTGCCATAAAAGGCATAGGGGTTTACGCTCTTCTCGAGAGAGCGGTTGAGGTTGTTGAGAAGGGGGGAGTTAAACCGGTAAGAATCAAGTATGGGAAGGAAGTGGAGGAGCAGATCCAAAAGCTCACGCAGTTTATTGAGAAGGTCGGGTTCAAGTATCCCGCCCGATGGACTGCCATAAAACTGCTTGAAAGGGACGAGGAGATTCAGAAGCAGATCGGTGAGGTTGCTCCGGAAATACTTGAAAAATCCAGAAAACTTGCTGAAGAAATTGAGAATCTTCACGGTCATCCGTGTGAAACCGTCATAGTTTCGGAAAGGTATGAAACTGCCCGTTGCATTGCAGCTCAAGTTCAGGAGATAACGCCGGGAACAAAACAGACCTTAACTGACCGCATTCATAACATCACAACTCACATTGTTTACGGCTATTTGATAATGCTCGGCGTTCTTCTCGCAATTTTTTATTCGATCTTCACCTTCGGCGACATCACATCTGGGTACCTTGAAGACCTTCTATATAGGCTGGAGCCTGTTTTTCAAAGTTTTCTCGGTGAAGGCGTAACTATGAAGCTAATCTGGGGCGGCATAATGGAAAGCATAATTGCAGGCGTAACCATAGCTTTGCCGTATATTGTGCCCTTCTATTTGGTATTATTCTCTCTAGAAGACTCAGGATACCTGAGCAGAATAGCCTTTCTCATGGACGCAGTGATGCACAAGATCGGTCTGCACGGCAAAGCTTTCATTCCCGTTATGCTTGCCTTCGGCTGCAACGTTCCCGCATGTTTAGGATGCAAGATAATGGAAACCGAACGCGAACGGTTACTTGCGATCTTTGTCGTTACGCTTGTTCCTTGCGCCGCCGTCAGCGTAGTTGTCCTCGGGCTTGTCGGAAAATACGTTGGTTTGGAATGGGCGTTGATACTCTACATGATTGACTTAGCGATAATCCTAACACTTGGAAGGATAGCATTCAAAGCATTACCCGGGGAGCCAACTGGGCTTATAATGGAGATGAACGAGATCAGGGTTCCACATTTGAAAACCGTTCTTACCCAAACATGGTTCCGGTTGAAAGAGTTCATCATTATAGCGTTTCCGCTCATAATCGTAAGCGGGTTCATAATAAAACTCGTCGAAGTCCTCGGCTACCTGAACTTGATCGTTAACATCATGAGCCCTGTAACCGTAAACTGGCTGGGGCTAGAACCTGAGATGGGAATCTCCCTTCTCTTCGGCATATTCAGGAAGGAGCTCGCATTGATAATGCTTGCCACCGTCCTAGGAAACTTAGCTGTGTTATCTCCGTTACAGATGGTTGTGTTCACTCTTGTGGTGATGCTTTACATTCCCTGCGTTGCAACAACCGCTGTGCTGGTGAAAGAAACAGGCTGGAAAAACGCTTTGTTAATAACGGTAAGCGAGGTTCTCTTCGCGCTTTTGGTAGGCGGCATCGTATTCAGAGTTTTCTCCCTACTAGGATTGCCGTAAGAAAAAAGAAAACAAACCTAAAAAGCCTCAGCGCCATAATATTATGCACATAAGTTCTGCGGATGAAGCAAAATGACGAAAGTAAAGTTTGGATTGAGAATCCCAGCTTTTCCAGTAGACGGCAGCACCGGTAAAGCCTTCATCAACCAAGTCACACAGTTCATAAACGAACTGAAGCAAGACTTCAGCTCCGCTTGGGTTTGCGATCACTTCGTTCCTTGGGCAAACTTCGTTTCCGAGACCGCGCCTAACTTGGAAGGCTTCACATCCGTCGCGTACCTTTCTGGAATGTTCCGAAACTTGACGTTTGGAAACATTGTTCTCTGCAACTCGTATAGGAACCCTGCGTTGTTGGCTAAGATGGCGGCGACTCTTCAAGCCTTAACTGGAGGACGGTTTGTCCTTGGAATCGGCGCAGGCTGGAAACAGGATGAATACGTAGCCTACGGCTACCCGTTTCCCCCGCCTAAGGTTAGAATTCAACAGCTCGAAGAAGCCGTTCAGATAATAAAGAAGATGTGGACCGAGGAAAAAGCCACGTTCAAAGGCAGATACTACCAGATCAAAGAAGCCGTCTGCAGCCCGAAACCTGAACCTGTTCCCCCTCTCATGATAGGTGGCGGAGGAGAAAAGATGACTTTGAAGGTTGTAGCTCGGCATGCTGACTGGTGGAATCTTCCCAACGTTTCACCCAGCATCTACCAGCAGAAGCTGAGCGTTCTCAAGAGGCACTGCGGTAATATTGGAAGGAGCGTTTCTGAGATCGTTAAAACCTTGGCGAACATCGTTGCCATAGCTGAAACTGAGGAGGAAGCCAGAAGATCAGCGTCTCACAGCCCCTTCATTGACATGGATAAAGAGGAAAACTACATCATCGGAAGCCCGGAAACGGTCACGGAAAAAATCTCAGAATACACAAAGATAGGCGTCGAACTTTTCATCCTGCGGTTCGTAGACTTCCCGAAAACGGACGGTGCAAAACTGTTCGCAGAAAAAGTTATTCCCGCGTTTGCATAGAACCGTTGAACCGGCACTGGAGAAACGTTAACGTTTTCCGCAGCACAGGAATGTAAGCCATGCATGTCTGCTGTTTGGCATCATGGACAAGAACGAGGAGGCGGGTTTACAAGGAATAAAGAGTTGTTTAAGTCATGTTCCTCCGGTAGTTCTCGATAATCTTCCTTTTTATTTTTGAGGAGCTTACCAGGTTTTTTTCCTTAAACCGGTCTACCCGGGCAACGCGGATGGCAAGGTTGTTTTCAGCTATGAGTTTCCTCAGTTTTTCCTCTATCTGTTCCTCGTCATATCCTAAGGCGATTATGTCCGGTTTCACCTTTTCTATGACCTTAAGCATGTCCATGTCTTCGTAGCCTAAGATGGCTTCGTCAACCACCTTGAGAGACTCCACTAGGGCTCTTCGCTGATCCTCGGGAATTATGGGTCGGCTGCCTTTGAGTCGTTCAACGGTTTTGTCCTTTGCGATAATGACAACGAGTCTCGCGTTGTCTCCCCCC
>PIYB01000018.1 GCA_003601835.1 Candidatus Bathyarchaeota archaeon | reverse complement strand
CCTTAACAACGTAGCTTCCGCCAGCTTCAGCCTTGTTCCCCGCCATGTCAACTGCCACAATCTTGTATCTTACGATGTTTCCAGCGGTCTGACCGGGTATCACCCCGATATATGTCTGGTTACTCGTTTCTGCTAGAGGGACGGGGATTGATGTTTGCCAGTTGTCGTTCGTGTAATACATAGCAATCGATTTCAGGCAATCCTCATCGGTCACGTTCACCTTGATCCTTGTTTCATTACCCGAACAAGCTTCTTGAATTGGAGTTAAAACCTTGATGGTCGGCGGATTAAAATCTGTCTTCACCATGAACCTCAAAACACCTTGACCGTTCTCACCGATCAGAACAAGATGGTAAAGAACGGTTTCCCCTTTGAACGGCGATGTATAGTTAATCAGCATGTCTTGCCCAAAATATTCGCAGCTTGCTGTTGCATCATCCTGTTTGAACCCTTCATCTTCAAGGTTATACCCGCCGTAAACACCTGAAGCGTCAGTTTCATTATATAATCCCGGCTCCCAAGCGAGGGGCACCCCATTTAGCACGTCACCCATGTTCCTAGAAGGATTTGCCATGACATAGAGCCGCGCCTCATACATGTCCAATCTTTCTGGTACGTCAATTAGGACTTGTATATTCTCTTTATTTGAAGCGAACTCGTAAGCCCAAGTCGTGTAGTAAACATGAGCAAAGTTGACTTTGCCCTGTAGGTAACGTTCATACCATCTGTTGCATTCCACATGTTCTATCAACATAAGCGTAGCGGCTTCCGCTCCTTCGCTTTCCCGTGGATCATTAACTACGAGAAAACTGTAGTTGCCTGAAAATTTGGGAGTGAAGAACGGGTCTGTAACGGTTGTTCCAAGATGCTCAGGAAGCCCCGCGGCTTCGGTGTGAACCGCCTCAAGTCTTCCAAGAGGATCGTAAACGTAAACATCATAGTCGGTGGTGGAATTTATCCAGTCTCCATAAAAGTAAACATGATACTTCGAGGCATTGCTAAGTGTGTAAACGTATGTCCAATTTCCTCCTATCGGAATCTGAGAAGCGTTGATCTTTGCTGGATGCACAGGTTTACTCATATACGTCCAGTTCCCAAGATTGTAAGGAACCGGAGGCCCGTCAGAGGCTGCAGCCTTTGCCGTTGGTACACCATATTTGGTGGTTGCCATTACGATTAGCACTAACATGATCAGTAAGAGAGCATTGCCTCGTCTGAAATGCAAGCTTATCCTTCCATCAGAGATTTAGACGAACCGGCTCAATTCGAGAAAGCAATTCTCAACGATTAAAATCGTTGTGAACATCTCGTCTGTACTCTCAGTTCACCAAAGATGCTGTGGATCAAATTATGTACAAAATTGTTTTTGCTGTTTTTCACAATCATAAAGAGGCAAATCTAAAAAAATGAGCATTAAAGCGCTAAAAAAGAAAAAATGTGGTCAATGTGGTTATTGGCTTCCCGGCTGCCTTTTCTTAACTGTGCCCACACTGAACGTGAAACCACAATTTTCGCATCCCAAAGTGTAGGGTCCGGTTGGCCGAAGCCTTCTCGAACGGCACTTTGGGCAGCTAAGCCGGGTAGCCAGCTCGTCGATTGGTTCTTCAGTTGCATAAAAGAGGGTTGGAGATTTGAAGGCCTTCACTGTAACAAACAGCAGTATCACTACTGCAACAGCTGCGAATATCAATATCGCATAGGTCATTAGATCCGTGATCTTTCTTTTCCCCTAAACTGTTGTGTAGGATTCTCACCCAAAGAATTTTCCGAATATTCCTTTCTTTTCCTCAGGTTTTGAGCTTCTCTCGACCACATCGACTTCTGTTCCTTCTCCCGTCGGCTGCTCTCTAAGCACACCAAACGGTGCGAGTCCTCCAACGAGAAATGGGCTGTCAACACCTGCGAGGACCACTGTTGCACGCATGCTTCCTTGCATGGCGCTGTTTATTCTGGCGCCCCATGAGACTTTGGCGTTCGGTGCGATTCTGCTTATGACTATTTCGCCTGCTCTGTTAACGTCTTCTAACGTCATGTCGTCGCCGCCTTCGATATGAACCAGTGCGCCTTCGGACTTCTTTACATCGCCGATGTCGAGGAGTTGAGTGTCTAATGCTTTCTCCACTGCGTCTTCAACTTTGGTGTCGCCTTGGCCTTCGCCGACGCCTATGGCACAAACACCGCTTCCCATCATTATTGCTTTCATGTCAGCGAAATCTAGGTTCATTAAGCTCGGGGTGGCTATGGTTTCAGCTATGTTCTTTATGAAGGTTGCTATCAACTCGTTTGCAACCGCAAATGCCTCCGTGAGCGGTAGGTTACCTGCAACTCTCCTAAGACGATTGTTATCTATTACGATTACTGCGTCGCAAACATCTACTAGCCTTTTAAGTCCATCTTTTGCTTTTGCCAATCTTGCTCGTTCTACTTGGAACGGCGTTGTCACAACTGAAAGTGTTAGAGCTCCCATCTCTTTTGCAAGCTTAGCTGCGACAGGGGCTGCTCCTGTCCCAGTTCCTCCCCCCAACCCCGCGGTTATGAAAACGAGGCCTGCACCAGATATTAACTTCTCTATTTCATCTGCGCTTTCCTCAGCAGCTTTGGCGCCTTGCTCTGGGAACCCGCCGCATCCTAGCCCGCCGCACACCTTGTACCCGAGCAAAACCCTTTGATCAGCTTTAGTTATGCTTAGGTGTTGGGCATCGCTATTTAAGGCGTAGATTTTCGCGCCTGAAACCTCTTTGCCTTTCATCCATGATACGATGTTGCATCCGGCTCCGCCGATGCCGAGAACAGCTATCTGCGGGATGGCTTCTCTAGCGATTTCTTCTATGCTTTTTTCGGTAACTGCTCTTTTTACAATTTCCTCAACGCTTTTTTCCATCTTTCCTCAATCTCCTTCCACAGATTTTACTCGCTCTAACAATTGTTTTTTAATTATATTCACGTGAATATAAAGCTTTCCTAAAGTGAACATTGTGTTGTAAGTAAAGTTAACCCAGAGATAGTATTTATGTAGACAAAAGGTGCACCTTAGAGGCATTCAAAGGGTTATGATAGGGTATTACTGGTTTTAACCTTTAGATAATCCTTGAGGTTGAAATATGATAACTTTTATATACTCAAAAGGCTAGTTTTTGGGTGAGGAATTAGCCTTGGCTAGTGAAGAAACCGAAGAAAAAGACTATGAAGAGATTGTTGTAAAACTCGCTATCTCTAATGATTATCTTAAGAAGCTTGATCAGCTAATTGATGTTAAGAGAATTTTCTCGAGCAGAGCTGAGGCGTTCAGAAGAGCCCTAGAACTCTTGTTTGAAAAGTATGAAGAAACTCTCAGAGAAAGCTAGCTTTTAGCATTTACACAGCCTAATTTTTAACATGTTTGCTTTCTATTTTTTCTTTCACGCATCCATGGTACGCCAAGAAAAATAGGAGTCGCCGGCAACCTTGAGACGTTGCAGCAAACTGTCAAGCTTCTTAATGACCTCTGAAGCTGGTTCATTTGCCCAGAGAACAATAGTTCACCGCAAACCCAAAATCATCAATGAAGTTATGGCTAACAACCAGTATCCTATGCGCGTGAACAAAGGATTGCTTAAATTTAAACATGAGATATTGCATGAAAAAGTCCGCGCCTTGACTGAGGACGCAGAAGACGTTGACAGATGGAACAAGATTTGGCGAAGCTTCAAGGGTAAAACGTGGCTTGAGATTCCTTGGTATTTTGCAGAATCCTATTTCTATCGTCGGCTGTTGGAAGCCGTTGAGTATTTTCAGTCTGGAACCCTGTACATGTGCGATCCGTTCCAGCATTCTAAGAAAAAACTGCTTAAAGAGTGCTTGACCAGTGTACGAGCTGCTCTTGATACAATCCGGAAGATCCAAAGTCCCAAAAAACGCTTCGAGCATATTTTGCATGCAAGTTTATGGGGCAACCGCATTGACCTCAGCAACATAAGGGTAGCGGACGAGATCAGGTGGAGACAAACTATGCTGGAGAGAGAAAATCTCTTGATCAACGACTTTCCTGAAATTCTAAGCGCCTTTAGAGAACACGTTTTTTCACATGTGGCATTCTTAAATGATAATGTTGGCATGGAGCTGGGGATGGATCTTTTCCTAGCTGACTTCTTGCTGGAAAACAAATGGGTTCACAGCGTAACATTCATACTTAAGCCCTACCCATTCTTCGTTTCAGACGCTATGCCTAAAGATCTGGAAGAAATGCTGAAAACGTTGGTACACTCAAAGGATCTTGTCTTAAGCCGTTTCGGGAAACGTATGGAGGAATCTTTGTCTGCAGGAACATTTCGCATAACGACTGATTGGTTCTGGGCTTCTCCTCATCATTTTTGTGAGATGCCTCCGCGGCTCAAGGAAGCGATTTCCCGGTTTGACTTGGTGATCTCGAAGGGGGACGTTAATTATCGGAGGTTGCTCAGCGATCGACACTGGCCCTACACCACGCCGATAGAGGACATCGTTCATTATTTTCCTACTTCCATCCTCATATTGCGGACTTTGAAAGGGGAAATAATAGTCGGTCTGAAGGAAACCCAAGCTGAAAGCATTGAAGCAGAAGATCCAGAATGGCTGATAAACGGTGAACGTGGCTTAATTCAATACGTCAAGCACTGTTCAGGCAAGGCTCATCCAGTTAATTGATGCTGGTGTTCTTTCTAAAATCGGAGAACCAGAATGGCAGCAAATGGGTGGTTGCATCTCAGATTGGGTGGTGCCTGAACAGCAAAACCTTTTAACTTAGGTTATGCATCCTTGCAGAGTGCCTATGCTTTCGTATGATAGGAGATTAATGCTTTGGGGTTCAAGGCTGTTCATTACTCGGAGATTCCACTCGAACAAGTCGAGGAAAGCGGAGCAGAAGGTGTTCACGTGAGATGGCTGATTTCCGATAAAGACGGCGCAGAAAACTTTGCAATGAGACACTTCACAATTGCGCCAGGCGGACATACTCCCCTCCATTCACACGACTGGGAGCACGAGGTTTTTGTGCTGAAGGGCGAAGGCGTCGCAATCTGCGGCAATTCTGAGAAAAAGATTAAACCAGAATACGTGGTTTATGTGCCGCCAAACGTTAGGCATTGCTTCAAGAACACAGGAAACGAAGACCTTTGCATCCTTTGCCTTATTCCATATAAAAAATAAAAAATATCCGTAACCATCTGCCTAGACCAACCCGCGTTGCACATCGATAATAAAGGCTCACAGATACCGTAGCAGCCATTAGTCTACAAAGTAGGGTCATAGAAGGGGAGGCAGAATGCAAATGTTGTATAAAAAAGACTGGCCTGAATTTTGTGAACTTTTCAACGCGTGATGGGAAGCTGAAACAAATAAGCCGCTTGTCCAGGTTACGGCGCCCAAGACTGGTCACGAAAATATACATGCATGGTTGAACTGGGGATTTGCCAGAGAACCCGAAAACCCTGAGAAAACCGTTAATGCATTTGAGTGTTGGTGTTCAAAGATGTTCTTCGGGGGTTCAGCTTTCCCCGATCTGTGGATTAACCTCGGCCCGGGTATAGTAGCAGCCTATGTCGGTGCTGAAGCCAGATACCGTTGTGATTCTGAAACCGTGTGGTTTGAAGCCCCAAAGACATGGGAAGAACTTGAACGATTAGAATTTGATCCAAAAAACAAGTGGTGGTTGATAATCAAGAACCTGACATCATTTGTGACTAAGAGAAGCGAAGGAAAGTTCATGGTAGGAATCACGGATCTCGGAGGCATAACGGATATCGTTGCTTCGTTGCGTGGTTCTCAGACTCTTGTAGTTGACATGTTTCGAAGCCCTGAGAAAGTGAAAAACCTTTCAAGACGGATTTTAGACATCTGGCACATATGTTATGAGGAGCTTTACCGCCTCTCGGGTGGACCGAAAAGGGGAAATTCTGCTTAGATGTGGCTTTGGGCGTCCAAAAGATGGTATCCCATTCAATGCGACTTTGCAGCCATGCTTTCACCTAAATTTTTCAAGGAGCTTGCTTTACCGTTTATCAAAGACAATGCGTGCGGCTTGATTACACCATATACCATCTAGACGGACCAAAAGCGATTCCCCATCTGGATCATCTTCTGAGCATACCTGAACTAGATGGAATACAGTGGACGCTTGGAGAAGGCAACCCGTCAGTTGACTCTTCTAAATGGTTTCCTCTGTACAGGAAGATTCAGAAGAGTGGGAAACGTCTCGTTCTTCTCGGGGCTTCAAGGAAACGCGTTAAGCCTCTTTTGAAGATTTTGCGACCTGACGGTCTTCTGATAAGAACATGGTGTCCTACTGAGAATGAAGCTAGAGATCTCCTTGATGAGCTCAAGTTTTTGGACGAATGGAAATGTGTCGTGAAAGAACGGCGTCTTTCGATGCTGAAGGTGCAGGCGACGCTTAAAAAATATAAATGTTTTGCAACTGCTATTCTCTAAGGAGGATTGGTTTTGTCTCCGGGAAACTCGTTAAACATCAAAATAGGGTTCGTTCCTGCTCACAGAGAACCTTTCGATGAACAGTGGGCAATCCAGATGCGTAAACGATGCATAGAAGCGTTCTCAAAGGTTGAAGGCTTAGAGATCGTGGTCCCCGAGGAGATAACAAAGAACGGGCTTGTGCGGGATGACACAGACGCCGAGAAGACAATTAAGCTGTTCAATGAAAAGAAGATAGATGGCTTAATTATTGGCACGATGACTTTTGGAGACGAAGTTTCAGCGTTAGCAATTGCAACAGCCTTTTCCACCAAGCCTATTTTGCTTTTTGGAACGAAGGAAGGACCCTTCAAACCTGACGGGGGAAGAAGATCGGACTCCTTCTGTGGAACTCTATCCGTCTCTTCAGGGCTTCATCGAAGAAAAATCCGATTCCTTTTTGCAGGCATAGTGTTCCCAGAAGAAAAAGAGTTTCTAGAAAGCATCAAAAACTTTGTTCGCGTGTGTTCAGTAATGAAAGGCTTCATAGGCGCCAGAATTGGTCTTGTTGGTCCTCGCCCTGAGAGATTCGAGACTTGCATCTTCAGCGAAGACGCTATGATGAAATCGTTTAAACAGAGAGTTGTACCGGTTTCTTTGGTTGACATCATAGACCAAGCAAATGCCATCGCAGATGATGCGCCGGAAGTCGAGAAGATACTTGAAGACATGAGAAAAGAGGCGGATTTGTCAGGTACAACTGATGAAACTGCAAGAAAACTTGCAAAGATTGAGATAGCGTTAAAGAAGTTCGCTGAAGAAAAGCGGCTTTCAGGGATAGGGGTGCAATGCTGGACGGCGATACAACAGGTGTACGGCGTAACCCCCTGCTATGCGATGGGACGTTTAACCAACCAAGGAATTATGACCTCATGTGAAGTTGACATTTACGGCGCATTAACGATGCTCATACAATACTTAGCTTCTTTAAAGACTACGCCGCCTCATTTCGTTGATTGGACAATAAGACACCAAGAAAAGGAAAATGTTTTCCTGTCTTGGCATTGTGGAAATGCGCCGCCGTCACTCGCTTGTGAAGGATGTGTCCCCACAATCAGAGAGCATAGTATCTTGTCCCAGGTTCTCGGAGTGGAACATTCGATGGGAACCGGCGAATTCCAACTTAAACCGGGCGTTGTGACGATATGCCGCCTAGTCGAGTACGATGGGAAATTCAAGATGTTGATAACGAAGGGTAACATCGAAAAGTCAGATCAGCACCTAAGAGGTTCTTGGGCTTGGGTTAAGGTGCCGAATCTTGACTTGCTTTACAGAACCTTGGTGGAAGAAGGTTTCATTCATCACGCAAGTCTAATACACGGAGACTACGCTAAACCAATAGCAGACGCCTGCAAATTACTGGGCATAGAAACAGTTTCGGTATAGACTTGAAACTTCCAGGATCACTCGTCGCCTGCCTAAATGCAGACAAACAATCCACTAGATCTTTCCAAGCGAACAATGCAAATGTCCATCTGGATAACGTTTCTTTGTGTTGCAAACCGGCTTCTGGGCATAAACATATTTAACGAGAAAACCATCCTGTTTAGACAGCGTTGCGTATGAGTAAACTTTGAAAGTGTGGGAAAGAAGGCGAATGAGCTATCTAGACTTATACACCTCTTCATCTATCATTTACGGTGGGTTGCAGCGTTCATTCGAGGAAGCTGAGTTCGTCCTAGTTGGTGTTCCCTTCGATGTTACAAGCAGCTTCCGTCCAGGCTCCAGATTTGCGCCTCTCGCAATCAGAGAAGCCTCTCTCAACATTGAATCTTACAGTTTCAGAGCGGGTGTCGATCTTGCTGATGTGCGGATTCACGACGCCGGAGACTTACATGTAGCTGGCGACGTAAATGAAACACTAAAAAGGCTGGAACTTGTAGTCAGAGATATCATCAACGGCGGCAAAACGCCGGTACTGATAGGCGGCGAACATACATTATCGCTTGGAGCCGTGAAAGGCATCCAAAAGGACCTCGCCGTGTTATGTTTCGATGCACATATGGACTTAAGAAGCGAATATATGGATCAACCGATTTGTCACGCAACGGTTATGCGCCGGATAAGTGAGATTGTTGACCCGCGGAACATTGTGGAAATAGGAACACGAGCTGCCTGCAAAGAAGAACTTGAACATGCAGAAAATCACGGAATCACATATTTTGCAGCTCATCAGATGCTGGGAACGCAAACAGAAGAAATAGTAAACCAAGTAAACAGTTTCCTCGAGAGATTCAACCAGTTATACGTGACCATTGACATGGACGTTCTGGACCCGGCTTTTGCCCCTGCAGTTCAGAACCCTGAACCAGAAGGATTGTCACTTACGATGCTTTTGGAGATCTTGCATAAAACATGCGGCAAAAAAGTGGTTGGTTTCGATGTTGTTGAAGTAGCACCTCATTATGACGAGGGAAACACAGCGATACAAGCAGCCAAACTGATCTCTGAACTGCTTTGTTACATACACGGAGACAAACACGAAAAAGAAAGATCTTGAAGATTTTTGTGTTCATTCTTTTAGTAGAAAAGCGAAAACAAGTGAACCGACAAAGATAGCTGTCACCATGTAAAACGATGCTGCTATGTCAAACGTGTCCCAGATGAAACCTCCAATAAAAGGTCCAATTGTGAATCCTAACCGTACAGCGGTTAACCTTGCTCCCATCATGAATCCTTTTTTGGAGGCGGACGACAGGTCAATTAGGTAAGCCGACGAAGCAGGCCAAGTTGCGCTCCAAAGAGAAGAAATAGCCATGTAGATCAGAAGCATAATCACATAGTCATCTGACAGTGAGAAGAGGAAGGAGAAAAAGGGAATTGGAAAGATGCTGTAAAGCATCGCCTTCTTTCTGCCTACTTTGTCAGCTAAGAGCCCGCTCGGTATCTGAGCTATCAAGGTCGCCAACCCAAATCCTGCGGAAAAGAATACTCCAACCTCTGTTTTGCTTTTGTGAAAAATCTCGGTTAAATAGAACGGAAAAATTGTTCCCATGATCCCTCTAGCCGTGTTGCCGAGGATATGTAACAGCAAAAACACGGTCAACGTTAAGACAATGCTTCTTGTTAATGATCCTTCTTCTTTCATTGTTGCATCTTCTACTGCTTCAGTTTTCCCGAGAAACAGACTTAGAACGAGCGCCAGAGCAACGATTACTGGAAGCACGTAAAAGAATCCGCTCCATCCATAGTTGTCCGCGATAACTCCTCCGATAAGAGGCCCTGCGATTCCTCCAATCGGCCAAGCAAGATTCATTAATCCAAACGCTGTTGCCAGCGAGGCGGGTTTGACATGATCCGCTATCATAGCGGTTCTCGCGGGAATAAACATGCTGAAGGCGACCGAAGCAAGTATGTTGTAGGCAATTGTTTCCTGCCAGCTCCGTGCGTTTATATATAAAATCGGGGAGAGAAGCAGACATAGGATGCTTAAAAGTATCAGTGTTTTCCGTCCGTACCTGTCTGACAAGATTCCGCTGGGTAGCATTGTTGCGGTGGAAGCTAAGCCTCCAATGAAGAGCACAAGGCTAACTTGGAAGACTGAAGCGTTCAAGCTTCTAATGTAAAGCGGAATCAGCGTTGTCATCATGTTCCAGTAGACTGCTACGATTGTGTTGAGAAGAAAGAGGAAAGCCAGGTTTCTGTCAATTGCAGGCAATGCAGCATCACTTATGTTGAATGTTTAAGGGGTATCTCTTAATTTTCTTCCGTTATTTAAGGTTGCTAGACCTTTATTACCCAACTGAGACTGTTCGGCTCCATCTGAACAGTTAGCTTTCCTTCAGCAACATTAATTAATCCGGTGAAGGTCTAGCTAACAGCAAGCGGATGGAGCCGTGAAACCAGTTTGACGGAGAATGTGCTCGATGTAAGGGATGTTTCTGTCAATATTCAAGGCAAAAAGGTTCTTGAAAACATAAACTTGACAATTCAACAAGGCGAAGTTCATGTTCTCTTTGGACCTAACGGCTCAGGAAAAAGCTCTCTGTTAATGGCGATTCTCGGTTTTCCGTCATATAAAGTGACATCAGGCGAGATATTCTTCAAAGGGGTAAATGTAACCCGCTTGCCGATAAACGAAAGGGTTAACCTTGGGATGAGCGTCGCCTTTCAGAATCCACCAGCCATACGAGGTGTTAAGCTTGGAAGCATAGTGAACCACCTTGTTTCTGACAGCAACAAACTGGCTGAGATAACGGAGAAACTACGGTTTCCACCCGAGTTTCTTCAGAGAGATGTGAACCTCGGGTTCTCAGGCGGTGAAGTCAAAAAATCCGAAATACTGCAGATTACGGCTCAAGGCGGAGATTTCGTGATGCTTGATGAACCCGATTCAGGTGTTGATGTTGAAAACCTGCAGGTTGTAGGAAAAGTGATAGATGAACTGTTCAAGGAGAGATCCGGATTGATAATTACACATTACGGGTATATTCTGCGTTACGTGAACGCTGATGAAGCTCACGTTTTGATAAACGGCACAATTGTTTGCTCCGGTAAACCGGTAAGAATTCTAGGTCAGATCCTTAACGAGGGATACAGTTGGTGCATGAAATGCCCAAAAGTCATAAAGGCTCATCAAAAATGAAAAGCAAACCTGACAAGTCACGTTCAGACCTTGACGTAAACAGCTATACGAGGAAACCAAAAAGGTGGGGTTCTCGCTCAATTGCACATCTCCCCGAAGAATTTTTGAAACGTGCATCTGAAGTAGGCATAGTCTCAGAGGAAAATTCTCGTTCCGCAACATACTTTCAAGTTGATCATTCTGTAACCGCTGAGATTGTTCAAAACCTATTTCAGGACAAAATTGAGGTGATGAGCACTAAAAAGGCGCTCAAAAAATACAGGTGGTTCAAGGATTACTGGTGGAAACTCATAAACGCTGACACCGACAAATTTACGGCTCTTGCGGAAACAAGATGGGATCAAGGTTATTTCATCAGAATACTAGAAGATCAAAAAGTGGATTTTCCGCTTCAAGCATGCCTGTTCGTGTCAACTGACAACCTTAACCAGAACGTTCACAACGTGGTAATAAGCGAACCAGGCTCGGAAGCCCAGATAATAACCGGCTGCACAGTTCACCCCAGCGTTCATCGCGGTCTCCATGTTGGCGTGTCCGAATTCTACATTAAAGAAGACGCAAACCTCACATTCACAATGATCCATGGATGGTCTCAAGAATTCGATTCGCGACCCCGGTCAGCCGCAGTAATCGGTGACAACGGTGTTTTCGTGAGCAACTACATGTGTTTCAAGCCTGTCAAAAGTCTACAGATGTACCCCGTTGCATACTGCAGAGGAGTAAACTCTCGAGTTAGCTTTAACAACATTCTGTACGCTTCAGAAGCCTCATACATCGATGCGGGAGCTAAGATTGTGCTTCAAAATGAGGGAAGCGGAGGCGAAATTATCACGAGAGCAATAGCTACAGACAAAGCCAAAGTTTACGCCCGGGGCTTTCTTCAAGGGGAACACGGAGGCAGCAAAGCTCATCTTGAATGCCGCGGCTTGCTCTTGTCAGATGAAGCGGAGATCTATGCTGTGCCTGAATTGCTTGCGACATCTCAAGGAGCAGAACTTTCACACGAAGCAGCGGTAGGCAAAATTGCAGAGGAACAGATCCAGTATCTTATGTCTAGAGGGTTTTCAGAGGACGAGGCTTCATCCTTAATAGTCAGGGGTTTCATGGATGTGAGCATCTTCGGCTTGCCCAAAGATTTAGAGAACAGCATCAAGCAAATGGTAGATATCACGGCGCAAAGAGCGCTGTAGCAACAGAAGGCACGTTTAGAGATAGTAGTCTGAAAGCCTTTTCTGTAAGCTTCCTTCCCTAAGTCCTATCACGTATTCAGCTATGCTTTCGACACTTCGAAATTTCAGTTTAAGAAGCTTATTGAAACCCCATCCGGTGCATTTTATGCTCGAGATGACCGAAGCCGCGGTCACAGATTTCACGAAATCCTTAGACAACGTATACGCTGCTAGGAAAGCTCCACACCAAGCATCCCCTGCTCCAGTGGTATCAACAATTTTTTTGACAGGAAAACTGAGAGCTGGCACCATCTGAACCCCTTCTTTTTCTGTGATGATTATTGCTCCAAGCTCCCCAAGTGTGACCACCAGAGTCTTAGCGTTTAACAGCCTCAAAGCCGTAGACAGAGACTGGGTTTCCGTTAGCTTCTTCGCTTCAGAATCGTTGATGATGAAGAAGTCAACCTTTGAAGCCTGCTGTTTCAGTATCTTACGGTTCTTCCTTCCCTTTATGTATCCGATCCATGTGTTGACTGAAATCTTGGTTTTTGGTGAAACCTCTATGATCCTGTTTATGATCTTTTCAACCTTAACAGGCGGCAGAGGCGATATGTGGATCACATCATCTTGCTTAAGGCATCCAGTGGATATCATTGTCGGCGATATTCTTTTTCCCGCTCCATACTCGGCTTCTATGTAGTGAGCATCCCAGCGTTCATCGTAACGGATCCTGAATCTAGTCGAAGGCAAACTGGAAATCTTCAGGTATCTCTGAGGAAAAAAACTTAAGATATCCATGAACTGGTAGTCTTTACCCACAACCGATGCCAGTTTGACGTCGCCAACAAGCGTTCTTGCTGCAACCGCCGCATGCAGTGCTGCTCCACCTGGCTGGATATGTCTTCCATGAACGTTCTCAACCGTATCCACCGAGACATGTCCGATGAAGAAAAGGCTACCCGCCAATCAGACCCAGCTCCGCAAACCAGATTTGATGAGATACTTGAGAGCTCACTGATATGCTTTAATGTTCTTCGTTATGTTTATTAAAGCGTTCACGATTTAGATGCGAAACTAAAGCTCCGGGGGTTGCTGTGATGAGCCGAAAGTCGATTCGAGCAGAAGTCAGAACAAGGTTCCCCCGCATTGTTATCAACCTAACCGTGGCGTTCATCTTCTGGATCGTAAGTCGTATTGGTCCAATATTCGTCACGGGAATAATAATCCCCGGTGTGAACCTTGAACCGTTCAACCATGCTGAATCAATCGTGAGCATCGCAGCAACCTTAATTGCGCTGATTTTCCTGATGAGAGCTGCGTCTGACATTCTATTCTTCGTTGACATCTGGACAGAGATTATCGTAAGATACCTCGGCATTAGGGAAGAAAGACCGCTTAAACGAATAGCCAGAGACATCGCATACATTATACTGGCTATTTTGCTTGCTACCGCCATCTCGCCGATAATATCCCCTATTCCACAGATCGGCGGATACCTGACTGTTGCCATAAGCGTGACTGCACTTGGAGTGTTTCTTATATTGATATATGACATCGGCCGTGTCATTCATGGGGTTCTTCAACGGAAAACCCAGAGAATAGCTGAATGGATCGGAGGTTTGGCGGGAGACAAGAGAGAAAACAACGCTGAGGAAAGCTGAAACCGAGGTGAACTTCAGTGGGCATTGAAACATCAAGTTTCATCATGATTTACATTCTTACACTTCTTCTCGTCGCAACCGACATGGTTCCTATGTCTGTAGCTGCGCTCATCGGAGCGTTGCTTTCAGTGTGGATAGGGCTGAGTTACGGGGTTTTCAGCTACGACGAGGCTGCAGGCTTTATCAACATGAGACTAATTGGGCTGCTTGTAGGTACGATGATAGTCATGGAAGTAGCGTATCGAAGCGGCTTATTCCGGTTTGTCGCATTATACACAATTAAGGTGGCAGGAGGAGACCCTAGAAAACTTTTCATCCTTATATGCATCACCTCGGCTACTGTTTCCATGTTTCTCAGCGACAGCACCGCTCTGCTGCTTATTGCAGCTGCCGCAACCACAATGAGCAAAATCATGGATTATGACCCTGTTCCGTATTTCGTTTCAGCGTCGGTGATGGTTAACCTCGGCGGAACAAGTACATTGATAGGTTCGGTGAGCAACATGGTCATCGGACTGGCTTCAGGGTTGAGCTTTACAGATTTTATATCTTACCTAGCGCCTTGCGAGCTCGCTTTATGGGTTTTGACCACAGCTGTGCTGTATTACCTTTACAAACCTAGACTGGCGCAGAAGAGGGAGGTTCCTACTTATAATCCTTGGGAAGGCGTGGAGAACAAAACCGCTTTTAGACGTGCAGCTTTGCTGTTAGGACTGTTTTTCGTTCTCTTCATGTTCCAAGACTATCTCAACCTGAAGCCGGAGGCTGTAGCGCTTGGCTGCGCGGTTTTGGCGCTAGCTGTCAGCGGGTTTGATCCGTCTGGGATTCTTCGGAACATTGATTGGGAAACCATCTTTTTCCTAGGCGGATTCTTTTTCATTGTCGGAGGACTGGAAAAAACGGGGATACTGAACGAGGTCGGTCAAGCCATCGTTGGGTTAAACGAAAACAGCAGTTTCTTCCTCGCCAGCATAACATTGTGGCTCAGCGGACTGGCTAGTACCATCGTTAGCAACATTGCAGTGGCGTTAACCTTCACTCCGATTATTCAAGCATTGAACATAGCGAATCCTGCGCCAATGTGGTCAGCTCTCGTTCTCGGTTCAAACCTTGGGGGCGCAGCGACACCCATGAGCGGCGTTGTAACTGTAATGGCGTTGGGAGCGCTGAAGAAAGAAGGGATCAAATTTAGTCTCGCAGAGTTCGCCAAGGCTGGCATAATCACAACCTTTACACAGCTGGCTTTTGCCAACTTTTACATACTTATAAGGTTCGGAGGCTTATGAGCTACACGAGGGAAGTTATGTCATGTCAAGGGTCTGGGAGTGGATAACGTCTAAAGAGAGGACTCTTGAAAAGTATGAGGAAGCAAAGAAGGAATTCCGCAGAATCCTTGGGAAACCAGTCATCATGGTGCCGGTGGAGCTTCCTGACAATCTGATGCATTTAAGAGGAGAATTCTGCGCATTAGAAAATGACAAAGAATTCTTGAAGAGAGTTCAGCGGATGTGCATAAGGTACATAAAGAAAAAACATGCTTCAAAAAATGCATCTTCCGAACCGAACCAAAAATCATCAACTTAAGCCCTTATTGGCCTCTCTATGTGTTACCTTTTTATATGCAAGCAAGTTCGGTAAGAAGCAAGAAAAATACTTTTTCAACTGATAAAGCGGGAAGGATGGAAAGAAAATGGGAAAAGAAACTCAAAGCAAGATTGATGATGAATATGTGAAGAAACATCCGTCTTCTGCAATTCTCTACAAAAAAGCCTTAAACCATTTCGCGAGAGGCGTCACCCACGACGCTCGATATTTCAAACCCATGCCTATATACTGCGTTAAAGCCCGCGGCTCAAAGAAGTGGGATGTGGACGGAAACGAGTACATCGACTACTGGATGGGACACGGCGCCCTGATTCTCGGACATGCTCATCCCGAGGTGACGAAAGCCGCGGTTGAACAGGCACAAAAAGGAACCCATCTCGGCGCATCACATGAACTTGAGATCAAATGGGCTGAAAAGATCAAGCAACTGCTTCCTTGCGCGCGCAACGGGTTAGTTGAGTTCACAAGCTCCGGCACCGAAGCCACGATGATGGCTTTTAGACTAGCACGGGCCCTTCACCGGAAAATCAAAGATAGTCAAGTTTATGTCCCATTTTCATGGGTGGCTTGATTACGCCATCGTAAACTATAACCCTAAATTTTCACCTCCGCTTGAAGGTTGTTTTCCGTCCGGTGTGCCGGAAGAAACCTGCCGCAGCGTCATAGCTCTGCCGCCTAACAACATTAACGCAGTGGAGAAGACGCTGAAAACTGAGGAGGTGGCGGCTGTCATACTCGAGCCCGGCGGGGCGTCAATGGGATACTTGCCGACGCGGAAGCCTTTCCTTGAGGAGCTAAGAAAACTCACGAACGAACACGGGGTTGTCTTGATCTTCGACGAGGTTGTAACAGGGTTCAGGGATGCTCCTGGCGGAGCACAGGAACATTACAACGTGGTTCCTGACCTTTCAACGCTGGGTAAGGTTCTCGGCGGAGGATACCCGGGAGGCGCTGTTGCCGGCAAGAAGGAGATAATGGAGATGCTGGATATCCGAGAGGCGCCAGGTTGGTCCCGTAAACGGGTGAATCATCCGGGAACCTTCAATGCGAATCCGTTATCAGCGGCTGCTGGCAATGCTTGCTTGAGGTTGATTTTGAAGGGGAAGGTTCATCCAAAAATAAATGATCTTGGTGAACAGTTTAGGTCCGCCATGAACGATGCCATTGAGGACAGCGGCGTTGAAGGTTTAGCTTGGGGAACGACTCCTTCAATAACGTACGTTGGATTTGGGTTAACAGAAGACGATCTAGAAGTCTCAACGATCGATGAATACGTTGAGTTCATGAAGAAAAAGAAGCAACAACAAGATGTGATCAAACTCTTCGGCAAAGCCATGATAAACAAAGGCGTTCACCCCATGGGACCAAGATTCATCCTGTCCATCGCGCACACCGAGGAAGACATCCATGCAACTTCCGAAGCGTTCGCGGAATCACTGAAAGAAGTCAAGGCTGAAGGATCATTCAAAAAATTCTTCTAGACTGCTATGTCCCCTTTCGTCTGGTTCTCATGAACTCCAAAGCCTCTTTCATCCGAGGCAAACCTGCTCGTGTTCCGGCTTTCGAAACTTTCAGAGCGGCAACGGCGCTTCCCAGACGAACAGCATCCTCTAACGACCAGCCTTTGAGGAAGCCTGTTAGGAAGCCAGCGTCGAAAGCATCGCCTGCGCCTGACGTGTCAACGGCCTTAACCCTGAAAACGGGAACCTTAAACACACGGTTACGAGTCGCCACTTGATAGTGCATTTTTTCTCTTATCACAACGGTTGAAGGTCCTAAGGCTAGAATGCTTCTCACAGTTTCTTTCGGAGATGTTTCTCCCACTATGAGCTTAGCCTCTTCAAATGTGGCTACGAAGATATCTGCGAGGCTCACCGCCTTCCTCTGGATTTCAAGCAGCTCCTTTCTGTCGTCCCAAAGATCAGGTCTCATGTTGGGATCATAAGAGATTATCAGCCGGTTCTTCCTCGCGATCTGAACAGCGTGAAAAACGGCTTCACGAGTGTGAGGGTGCCTGAGACCGGACTCTGAGAAATGCAGTGCCTTAGCCTTGCTGATGTATTCTGGTTTTATGTCCTCTGGTCTAAATGTGGATTCGGGGTCAGCGTAACCTGGGAACCGATAGAAGACATAATGCCGTTCTCCTTTTTCGTCAACAGAATAGAAAGCTATGCCTGTTGCTCTTCCTTTAACTTGCTTGACACAAGAGGTGTCTATTCCTTCCCGCTTGAAGTCCCGAATTATAAAGGCGCCAAACTCGTCATCTCCCACGCAACCCAAGAACCTTGTTTTTAAACCCAGCCTGGAAGCAGCTACGAGCACGTTTGCGACCGCGCCTCCTGCGTAAGGAACAAAGGATTCTACTTCGCTCAGAGGAACGCCGAGGTTTGCTGGGGCAAAATCGATTATCGCTGACCCAAAGCCAACCAGATCCAAGCTCATTTCGCAAGTGTTCTCCATCAAACAATCTTTACGATTCCTTGTATACAAAACCTTTGCTACAGTCTTCTCGCTTAATTTCCCGTAACGGTTTAGGAGAAAAATGGAATCACCTTTTTTCGTAGGACGGTTGAACTCCTAAAAACCGATGTTTATGATGAAGTGTTTCTTAAAAAATAAAGTGAAGGGAGTTTGATGTCAGAGCAGCGAGTCCAACAGTCTTCTTTCCGTCACAATTCCTACCAGTCTGCCGTTTCTTGTTACGGCGAGTCTTCTGACCTTGTGGTCCCGCATGAGTTCAAGCGCGTCTCTGATTGTTTTGTTCGCTTCTATGGTTATCAGCGGTGTAGACATAATGTCTTGCGCACGTGTTTTAGTTGGGTCTTTTCGTCCTCTTACAACGCTTTTAACTATATCCCTTTCGGTCACTACGCCTGTTGGCACGCCGCCTGAAATCACAATAACCGCACCGATGTTGTTTGTAAACATTTTTTCTGCGATTGACGCAACAGTATCCGAGAACAATGCTGTGACAGGAGGACTTCTCATGACAGTTTCAACTGAAGCCCTTAACCCCAAATATGCCGACCCCAATAATACTTCCTAGATTCCTTCTTTTATTTTTTTGGGCTGGAAATCGCAGAAGCGTGTCTATTCGTTCTTGAATCTACCTAAGCGAGGACATGAACTTAATATCCTGCTTTTTCTAGGATTAACTTCACCCCTTGATAAGCTGGCGATGAATGTGGAAGTTCAAGAAGAGGTCTACCGGAGAAGAAATATTCTTCCAGAGTCTTGTCGTATGGTATCTTTCCCAAATATTTCAATCCTGTTTTTTCATGCACCATAGGTTCAAGTGATTCTGGAAACCGATAGCCTCCGACAACGAAAAAGTCTTTATATTCAATTTGGACTTCTTCTACGATCCTGCGGGCTCTTTTTATGTGTTCAAACGCTTTTTTTGAAGGATCTATGATGTCAAACAAGTCGTCTACTTGCGAAGTGATCTTTCTATTGAGATGTTCCAATCCAGCAGGAGAATCAATGAGCACATAACTGTAAACCTTTGTTAATCTCTCCAATGCTCTTTTAAGCGACGCATCAGGCAGACAGTAACAACCCTCAACCCATTTAGGACCGATAGCCATAAAGTCGAAGTCTTCCCCCTCGTAAAGTCCTTGCTCCCAAATTTTCGACTCGATTCTTTCAGATGGAGGAATGCCGATGGTGGTCCCGGTGCCCTCAATGAATGTTTCAATAACAAGCTCAGAGATCGATTTCTTGCCAGCTTCTTCAAGAGACACCCCGACTGCTTCACCTAGACTTTGATCTGGGTCAATGTCCACCAGCAGCAACGGCACCTTCCCTTTCTCGATGAAATATTTCGCCATAAGTGCAACAAAACTTGTCTTGCCGCTGCCGCCTCTGCCGATTGAAACAAGAATCTTCACTAAGGTTTCACCAAGCTCAATAGCCCAGCATTAAGATAATAAGGTTGCGCTGCTAAGGTAAAAAATGACGGTTACGTTTTTGGCAAGTATCTCTCTTCGTCTGGTCGTGGCAACCGCTCTTGAACAGGCGGAAGTGGTGGTCCTCCCCTTTTGGGTTCTGAAAGATAATAATACGCTGTGCTTGAATAGTCGTTGCTAAGCCGGTTGGCATGTCCATGTTCAATCGTTGCTTTTATGCTTTTATGGAAACGAATAGGGTCTTCGATATAGTACCGGTAAACCGTTTGCTTCCCCCTCCAAAGCCGCTCTTCTGTGCCATTATATAAGATCACACCGTGGTAAGGCGCGTTGTATTCTTGCCTCGGGCAGTAAGCACAGTTGAACCAGTCTTCTGTGCCTGTGCCATGTAACGATGGAGGCCATTCTTCGCCGTCAATAAAGACCATGTCGTCGCCTTCCCCATACCAGTCATTAGGGTTGCGATGAAACCAGTCTATGTCCAAATGAGCACCACAGTAAATGCCGTTCCCTTCCGCCTCAAGAATCACATAGTTGTCTCTTCCGTCAACATTTAGATCTCGAGAATCCTTTCTTGCTTGTTCCAAGCTAAGACGCTCAGTGTACGCCCAACCAGCGGTGTCTGCTTCACGTCTCCACTGAACGTGAAAATATGCTAAGCCTTCGACGGCTTCAACGGAACTGTAACGTTCATAATCGATGTAGAAGTAGTGCCAATAAGGCGCTTCCCCTTGGTTCTCAACCTGTATCAGCGCTTTGGTCTTGAACAGCATGGGCCACCAAGAGTTAAAGCCTTTCCCTTCTTGAGGGTTCATTTGAAGAGGAAGAGAAACGAAGTTTCTGCGGATACCGTGTCCTAAGCCGAAAAAATCTCCGATGGGGCATTCAACACTTGGTTCTTTATAGCTGTCCCAAAAGAATCTTAAAACGATGCGTCTGAGATAGTCTTCTCTGGGGATTCCAAGCGTCATCCAGATGTGTTTTATGCATCCTGGGCCTTCAATTTCTGCAAGCGTTCTTTTCTCTCCAGGTTTGATCTGCCACGCATCTTTGTTTCCGCCCGTTCTGTTGGATCATAGCTCGAAACTCTGTGGCTTATATAATCTCTTAAGCGAGGAAGGTTCGCCAAACTCGAGTTTCCAATCAAGGCTTTACACCTTCCACCGTTCTTCGTCACTGGTTGATATAAGATTTGTCTATTGTTCCGGTCGCTTGATTTCAATTTTAAACACGTAAAAAGAAGAATCCTAAATTTGTGCGTGATGAGAATTCATGTTCCATTTTTTCTGTTTTCTAATGTGTTCGGGAATGTAAACGTTAATTTTTCTATCTTTGTGCATAAACACATTTATACGTTGTAGTCATGTCATAATTATCTTGATGGCAAAATGCATCCTCA
>PIYB01000061.1 GCA_003601835.1 Candidatus Bathyarchaeota archaeon | reverse complement strand
GGAGAAACTGGTTTCTCGCAGTTTCTTCACAATGTAGTCTATCTGGTTTACGGATTCACGTGGATATGTGAACAATCTTTCGTGGTAAGTGTAGTGTATCTTGCCTTCTTCAACGGCGTGGTCAAGGGTTCCCTGTAGAACCTCATCGTAATATTTGCTCAGCGCGCTTCTGATGGCGGCGTTTATGTCTCCCCGGTGAACTCTAGGCTCTTCAAACGGGTTTTCCACAAACACAAGCAGACCTAGAATTTCCTTGGACATCTCTCCGTATTCTGTTCGAACCTCGAAGCCGCGGTTCCAGCATTCGATAACCGCTTTTTCCCAAGCCTCTGAAACAATATTACCTCTGACAATGACGCCTATGTAGTTGCCGCTCAACCATTATCACCAGCATTTACAACAATGCATCGGGTAAGAAGCAAATAAAACTTTCAACAACCTTACACATAACGGTCTGTGCAATGAAGGAAAAAAGACGGGTAGAGAAACATCGTTTACAAAGCGGCAGCCCCTGTTTGAAACACAACTGTGCGCTTTGCTGTTTTGAAACCGAAATGCCGCTTTCACAGTCTGACATTAAGAAAATCCTGAAGCGAGGACACAAAATTGACGAGTTCGCCGTCAAAACGAAGGACGGTTGGCAGCTGAAAAACTGTTCTGGAAGATGCGTCTTTCTAGCTGAAAACCGCTGCAGAATCTACGATTACAGACCTGAAGGATGCCGTCTGTACCCTCTGGTTTTCGATGAAAACCTCGGCAAACCGGTTATGGACAAGATTTGCCCTTACAATCACGAATTTGACGTGAGAAAAGAAGACATACAAAAACTAGAAAGACTACTGGCAGAATTGCAGGAAAAACAATCCTGTTTTACGTAACCTTCCTTTTCTCCTCACCAGCTTCACCTCTGCAAACAGGTGACCATGACCGGTTTTTCCTAAGCCGCGATATACTTTTAAACGGCGGCTTACCAAGCTTATGATGGTGATATGTTTTGCCTGATAATGAATGGGACAGTTGGTTTAGAAGGAGAAGGAGATGGCCTTTCTTCAGAGGATCCTTCTTTGAAGACATAGATGAAATGTTCCGAGAAATGGAGGAGATGATGCAAAGGGAATTCAGGGAGATAACAAAGAAGATCCCTAGGGACCTTGTACGGGAGAAAACGTTGCCAGACGGGTCAAAGGTCCACGAGTGGGGACCCTTCGTCTACGGATACAGCGTAACCATCGGTCCAGACGGAAAACCCCAGATTAGGGAGTTTGGAAATGTTAAGCCGGAAGCTAGGTTCGGGA
Organism: Candidatus Bathyarchaeota archaeon; assembly: GCA_003601835.1. Classification (GTDB taxonomy): domain Archaea; phylum Thermoproteota; class Bathyarchaeia; order Bathyarchaeales; family DTEX01; genus PIYB01. Next base: position 4,974 of record PIYB01000061.1, on the reverse strand, counting down.
AGCCTCAATTAAGCATCAAAGAAGAAAGGGAGCCGTTGGTTGACATCATACCTTCAGACGGCGAAGTCAGGGTCATCGCTGAGCTACCCGGCGTTGAAAAGGAGGATATTAAACTTCACGGCACAGAGAACAGTTTAACAATCTCGGTTGACACGCCGCAGCGCAAATACTACAAGGAGATTGAGCTGCCGGTGAAGGTTGACCCGAAGAATGCGAAGTCATCGTACAGGAACGGTGTGTTAGAGGTTATACTGAAAAAGAAGGAAGAAGAAAAGCCGAAGGGCGAGCCTATAAGGATAGAGTGACTCCCTGCAAACACAGGTGCAACATCAAAGCATTCTTTCCGGTTTTTTCAATTCCGTTACGCATCATAATTCAGCATCTAACAGACACCGGTTGTCAAGGTTTCTGAATGTTCTTCTAAGAGTATCAGAAGACTCAAGGGTTCCGACTGATTTAATAACACACTTGCCGATATTTTTCCTATAAGCGTAGAGGTCTCTGCGGAAAGGCTGAGAGATGGGTTGAAGGCTTCTCTTCGAAAAAGGTTTGTCAAGAAGGTTAAGCGACGGGTTCCTTGGGTAGGGCATATTGTAAACGACGAGAAAATAGCGGGAGACCTGAACGTGCCGTCACACAATGTGAGAATCCAAGCGTGGGAAGGAAGCATATGCCTAACCTGCCGGGGAAGCCGAATGTTATGTGGAAAACCAGTATGCCCAGCAATCGTGAAACTGTACTCGTTTATAAAGACGAAGAAAGCTGCTGATTCCAACCAGATGTACGGTTCATCCCCGCCGGGAATCTTCGTAGGACGCATCGGATACCCATATGTGTATGCGGGACCACTGGTTCCTCCAGTTTTAGGAGACACCTCCATACTTGACGCGCCGGAACAGTGGCTGGGGAAAACGTTTGACGAAATCATCAGGTTCAGAACAAGCCTTGTACGAGGCAAGTTCAGAGTTAACGTGAAGAAACCGTTCCAGAACAGGCGGTTTCAAGAAAAAACGTTAGAGGTTGCATTGTCAAAAGCTCCAGTTTACACGGAAGTCGCGTTTAAAAAGAAGCCTTCTGACAAGTTTTTCTTCGACGGAACAGTTCAGCCCATGGGTCCTTCAGCCATGTTAAGAAAAATGAATGTTGGAAATTTCAAGACTGATTCAAGAATCGAGAAGGCTTATGCGGACGGTGACCTGAAGGCTGAGTCAGCGGTTTTAGACCTTTATTTGAACGGGGTTCCAGTTTCAGGGATTCAAAGGGCTTTCAGCGTTGGAGCTTTCGGATTGAAAAATGAGAGACGCATGGTTCCAACCCGGTGGAGCATAACAGCTGTGGACTCCACAATATCCCGCAGCCTCATTGAAAACGAGGTGAAGGGAAAACCAACCATAAACGAGTACAGAGTTTACGAGTACAGCTATCTGGGAAACCGGTTTATGGTGTTGTTGACGCCTTCCAGCTGGAAATACGAGTGGATAGAAGCATGGTATCCCGGAACAGTGTGGAATCCCGCAGCCCGAGACATAGCCATGGGAGGAGACTGGGAAGGATACCGAGGGCGAACAACCTACGCTTCGATAGGCGGATGCTACTATGCTGTACGATTAGCTGCAGCCGAGTTTCTAGCCAAAGAAAGGAGACAAGCAGGGGTTATCGCTATGAGGGAGATACATCCAAGCTTCATCACACCTCTCGGCGTATGGATTAACAGAGAATGCGTCAGAGAAGCCTTTCGAAAAGACGGCGAAAGATTCGACAACCTCACGGACGCAATGACACATATCGGTTCAAGGTTCGCCTTAGGACTCAAACACTGGGTTGCATCAAGCGTCCTTTTAAAGGATGCGCTTTATCAGGAAAGGCTAACGAAATATCTTTAATGCTCAACGAATCCTGCGGAAGAAAAAAGAGAAACGGAAATCCATGTTTTCTGCAGGCAACGAACCGTTAAATTGTTTTTATGCCTTTCAGCAGGTCCCTCAGCAACACGTCTGGAGCGTTCTTTCCTTCTTTTTCCCTGATCTTAAGCGCATAACGCTTGAATTCGCTGAGCTTAACAGGTTTCTTTCCACGTTTCTGAGACAGGTAGGCAGACTGCACAATCGCCGTCGTTTCTGCGCCTATATTCTCGTCGCATAAAGGCTTCGTGTTGTTCAACACACAGTTGCACATGTTTCTGATTTCACCTTCGAAGCTGAGAACCCAGTTTGCTTCCTTAATCTTGAATTCTCTCGTCCCACCGGCAGCATCAGTTACTTCCAGAAACATCTCACCTTCCTTCTGCACAGGTCTCATTATTCCATTGGTGCCGATGACCTCCGTATCTATAGAGTCCCTGTGAGACCATGAACCTTCCACGTGAGCGGTACACCATCTGCCTTCTTTGTCCTCAAACCGGATCATTATGTGTGCGTCATCCTCAACCTCAAACGGCTTGAACATTCCTTGGAGGATTCTGGTTTTCATCCTTATGCATATGCCATACGGTTCAGCAGCCTTCACAACCGTCGGTTTTTTATCAAAACCAGCTAAAAACCAAGCGCCTGTTATCGCGTGAACACCATTGTCAAGAAGCGCTCCGCCCCCAGCAATATCTGGATTCCAGAACCATGAAGCCCATTCCGGTCCGCCGTGAGCTTGAGCCAGGAAGATCAGCTGCAGCTCCCCTATTGCCCCGCTTTCGATTATTTTTCTAGCATTATAGTAAACCGGGGAATAAAGCCAGTTCTCATTGTGTTGATACAGTTTTTTGCTGTTTTCAACTGCCTCGACGACTTCTAGACATTCAAGATAGGTTCGAGCCATCGGCTTCTCAGCCATAACGTTAACACCGTGGTTCAACGCCTCTATAGCGATCGGACTGTGAAATTTTGTCGGCGTACAGATGTCAACCAGATCAAGATCCTCTTTCGAAAGCATCTCTGAAAGGTCAGAATAAGTCTTCACATTCTCCGCGTCTTCTCGGAGTCGTTCCGCTAAATCAGCATTACCTTCGTCGGCTGCCTTCTTCGCCCTTCCTAGGAAGAGCTCCTTCATTCTTTTTTCGGAAACCTTCAATGTTTCTTTTGATACATCGCAGAGACATGTGAGTCTAGCTTCATTAACGTTCGGATACGCGAGAAGATGGGCGCCTCGGAATATTCCGCCTGCTCCTACAACACCAACCTTGACCCTTTCCACATCAGTTCACGTCCATATATCATTGTTGACTCTTTCACTGCCACTGATCTATTAAAAAGTTCCGTAGAGGAAACAAGGCTAGAATCTTAAAACAACAATTTGGAAACCCTTAAATGAACACCGAAGGAACTGTCCTATCGGTGAAATGGAATGTGGCAGGGATTGTATCCTCCACAACACATTTTTATCGGAAAAAGATTCAGACGGGTTCTTCTTAACCCTCCTAACTTTAACCCGGGATCTTGATGCGGCGAGAATTATGATAGTGCAGAGGCAAGAGACTCTACAATCGACATCATCGACGGCAGATATCTGGCTCTATACAAAGCAAGAAAGACGGGCACCAGAACAGTACACACAGCCCTGGCTTTCAGCTCCGACGGAAAGAACTGGACCAAGATGGGGGAGCTTAGGGTTGACGGCAAACCGCAGCCCGAATACTTCCTTTTAAGCGGCTTCATACTTTCAGGCTGCATGGGACCCGTTTTCTTAGGAACCCGAACAACCGATGTAGTCAAAGGAGCAGCGCTTACAAAATATTTCGCCGCCTACGTCATAGATTATGGATAACTAAATCTAGAGACCGTTTTTGTTTCCCCATGGATTCCAAGCTCAGAATATGAACACAAAGACTGGCCTATCCACACGTACGCTAATGTTGTCCATGACCCGTTGAAAGACAGGTGGCTCATCTGGATAGAAGCTGTAGACCCAGCGCACAGTAAGGAACCCGGGCTTAATTTAGAGGTCGATCGGGTTCTTCTCTACGTAACTGAACCGTAACATCTTATTACAAAAATGCACTAGTAAAGGAGCCGTAACGGTGGCTGGAAAAGACAAGGTCAAGTTTGGGTTTGTCGGCACGGGAAGAAGGGGACTGAACCACCTGAGAACCATCAAAACATTCGAAGAAGCCTCAGTTGAAGCTCTCTGCGATGTCAGTGAATCCAACCTGGAAAAAGCATGTTCCGAAGTTGATGCGAGAACCTACGTGAACCTTGATGACATGTTGGCAAACGAAAGCCTTGACGCCGTTGTCATATCAACTCCAACCGTGTTCCATGTGCCTCAAACCATCAAATGCTTAGAGAACGGGCTTCATGTGCTTCTTGAAAAACCTGTTGCCTTAAGCATGGATGAAGTGAACCGGCTTTTTGACGTTGTTGAGAGAAGCAGCAGCATTGTGATTGTTGGGTTCCAGACGAGGTATTCAGATGTTGTCGAACGAATCAGAGAAAACGTGGACAAGGATACGTTGTCCATGATCGCTGGTTACTGGTACTGGAGTACACCCTTGGTGAGATTGATAGCTCGGAGAGACAAAGGTGGAGGACAGATGGTTGACCAAACAATACATCTGATCGACCTTGCAAGATACATTGCAGGGGAGGCGGAAACAGTCTATGCGGAATACACTCAAAGGGGTAGACACACAGCGGAGGACAGAGCTTCAAGGTTTGATAACTGGGCTAGTTACGCCGTTACCATCAGGTTCAAGAACGGTGTCATAGGAAACCTATACAGTACCTACGCGTTGTATCCAGACGTTTTCAGGTCAACGGCAGAATCTGTTGAGAGCGACAAAGCAACCCGAGAATCTTCAGTTATTTTGGATGTAATCTGCAGAGAACTGTTGATCCGTTATGTTCACGCAAGAGAAACCAGAGTATACAGGAAGGGAGAAAAGGTGATCCCACAAGAAAGATGCATAAGGCGTTCATCGCCGCGATTCAAACCGGCGACAAAAGTCTTGTTCGCACGCCTTACGAGGATTCCTACAAGACTATGGCA
>PIYB01000060.1 GCA_003601835.1 Candidatus Bathyarchaeota archaeon | reverse complement strand
ACTGTCAATGTTTCTAAGGTCGCTGAAGTTTCTGCGTAAACATATCCAGTTAAGTCTCGGTCTTGGCAGAAAGGTTCTACACGCCATGCCCGTGAAGTGGTGGGGCGGACTTGAATATGGGATACCCTCAAGCCAAAAAACCTTCCTTGACCTTACAAAGTCTAAAGCCATAAACGCCCCGTTCTACGGTAACGATTGTTACTCGTTCATCATCATGCAACGTTTCAATGCAGGAGAACTTTCTTTGCAGCAAACAGCAGAGGCTTATCAAAAACTGTACATGGAGAGAAAAAACTTGATTCTCCGCGAGGTGGAGAAAATTCGGGATGAGGACGTAGTTTTTGCTTTTATGCATTTTCCCGATATACTGCAACATTTCCTTTTCACTAAGCCTGTTAAGATCAAGAAACATTATTTTGATCTAAATAATTACGTCCGTACTCTTAAGAGAAAAATCGATGCTGACGTTACGTTTCTAATCGTTTCTGACCACGGGTTTGATCTTAAAACGGGAACCCATTCTGAACACGGATTCTATTCTTGCAATAAACATTTAGATCCTAAACCAGAACAGATAACCGACTTTTTCAAGATCATAATTAACGAATCAAATGCGCCGAACAGAACCTAAAAGAACCATGCTTGGAAAAAAGCAACATGAGACTTTTCAGAGGTTGTGCTCATAAGCGTTTGTCAACAAAGAAATACCGGACTGTCGTTAATCAAGATGAATAATGAAAGAATAATAAGCAGTGGATCATATGGGCGCCAGCGGAGTAAGGCTTAGGTACTCTGGTTTCATCCTGTTCTTTTCAAGGTTACTAAGCGTCGGCACCGGTTTGCTCTTCACGCTGATGATCACCCGCAATGTTTCCGGCAAGGAATTCGGGATCCTCGGCAACATCAGCGATGTTATGTCTTACTTCGCTTTGCTAGCAGGCATTTTTCCTTTTTGGGCTACAAGGTTCGTTGCCAGAAAACATCCCGGCTCATCGGTGACGGGGCTAGTGGCAAATCTCCTTATTTCTTTACCGTGTGTTCTAATCTATTTAGCCGCCCTTCCAACAATCATGGCTACATTTCAGATCAGTAGCACATACTGGATCGTCTACGCTGTTGTTGCTTTGGAAATTCTCGAGATTTATTCGCTGAACGCTCTTGAAGCCATATTGCAGGCAAAAAGACCCCAAGCGAAAGGTTTCGGCTTTTTAATATTTGAACTGTGCAAGGTTCTTCTCGGTTTTATGTTACTCATGCATCTTAGATTAGGATTGCTCGGAGCCATAACCAGCATAATATTAGCCTACCTGTTCCAGATCGCCTATTATTTAAGATTAACGTACGCTGAGCTACGTGAAAAAGTTAGATGGAACTATGTTAGAGAGTGGCTTAAGGCTTCACCGCTGAACCTTTACGGTATGGCTGGTCAGCGGATTGCTGCCTTATACCTTATTTTTCTGTTCGTGTACGGTGGAACTCTGTCCCGAGCTTATTACGCGGCAGCCACGACCATCGCAACCATAATAGGTTATTCTTCGCTGCTTTCATACGCGTTGTATCCGCGGCTCTTATCTGAAGATAGACCTGAAGACGTTCTCACTTCGCTTAAAACGGTTTTGATGTTTGCAACACCCATGACGGTTGGAGCTGTGATCTTAGCCGACTCGTATCTAACCGTTTTGAACCCTATCTATAGCGTTGCAAGGCTTGTTCTCATCCTGTTGGTTATCGATTATTTGTGCAGAAGCATCTCATCAGTATTTAACACCGTTGTCCGTGGAACGGAGAAACTGGACGCTCAAGCCAAGATTTCATACAAAAACATCATCAAGAGCAAATTGTTTATCCTGCTTTCTCTGCCTTATGTTCAAGCCGCTGTTGTCCTTCCTGCGACATACTTCATTCTAAACTTGACGGCTAAAGGAGCCGTAGAGTCAGCCACGTCCGTAGCTCTGATGGTTGCCGTAACCGATGTGGCTATGACCTTTGTCCGTTACGGATTAGCTAAGAAAAGCCTCAACTTTTCTATGCCTTGGATCTATCTATGTAAATATCTAGGTGCGTCTGCAGTGATGGGGTTGACGTTGTATCTCTTCCCTGCTCCGACAAGACTCTCAGTTACATTGGCTGAAACCCTCTTAGGCAGTGTGATATATCTCGTTGTACTTTCCGCCATTGACAAAGAAAGTAGGCTTACAATCCGATCTGTAAAGAACGAGCTTCTAAAGATGTTAAGAACTCCGAGTGAAAAAACCTGAACATAAGAAAGCTAGGAGTAGACATATCGACATTGCTTTTTGAGAAGATTCATCGGTGGTCCCAATCATCTTTCTTTCGAGATTCTGTGTTCTTTTCCTGACCTTTTCGACCTTTTCCATGATATCCTCCTTGCGTTTTCCATTTGATTTCAGAATCAGCAACAGAATCATCAACTCCATTTCTAAAGGAGACGACATGATTTTGACTCTTAACCCGATCTTCTCGAAGTGCCTTTTTTATCAGTCTAGCGGACCTGACGTCAACGTCGCCCACGTATTTCGTCCAGTGCTTCAATTCTTTCCTCATGCGATTCAAGCTTTTGTGAACGCCGCGGACAGGTGAACGCGCAATGTGAACGCAGCATCTCCTGTGAACTTTCTCTGTGGTTCCCGGCGGAACTGTGCTGTTGATTACCATTAATTCGGGTTTGAATCTTCCAACATAGTTCACAACGTGGTCTACAAAATCTTTCTGGCTGTGACATGGAATACAAATATGCATCACGTCAACTTCGCGGGGTGGCTCGTTTGCTCCAGCTTCCCGCGTTTTATCCGTGTTAACATCATATCCGAAAAACAGAGAAACTTCCACATTCACTCAATAGCTCAAAAAGCGGGCGTCCTACTTCTCCTAAGCCTATGACCAAAACCGTTTCCTTGGACAACGTTGCACGCTCCGATCAAAACAGCGAAATAGGATATAAGATATTTAAGGCTGACAGATAGGCTGAGAATTTGGCGGAGATTGATCTCTCAGATGAGAAGAGGTTTAAAGGACTATCTTGCTGAAATGCTTGAGCCTTGGGAGCTAAGTCTTTTGTATCGTTCCTATGATGTTGTCGGCGACATCGCCGTCATCCGTGTTCCCCCAGCCCTTAAGCACCGAAAGAAAGACATAGCTGAAGCGGTAGTGCAGACGAACAAGCATGTCAAAACCGTTTTATGCCAATCCTCTCCTGTCCAAGGCGACCTACGTTTACGTGAACTTGAATGGGTCGCCGGAGAAAGAAAGACCGAAACGATTCACAAAGAATGGGGTTGCGTGTTCAAGGTTGATCTGGCTAGATGCTATTTTTCTCCTAGGCTGTCTTACGAAAGAATGAGAATCGCAAGCCAGGTTAAGCCCTACGAGACCGTTACCAACATGTTTGCCGGCGTCGGTTGCTTCTCAATCGTGATCGCCAAGCACGCTAAGCCAGCAAAGGTTTACTCAATCGACATCAACCCTGTTGCGGTCCGTTATGCAAGAGAGAACGTTTGTCTCAACAAAGTGGGGCACATCGTTGAAATCATCGAAGGAGACTCAAAAACAGTGATCGTTAAACAGCAACAGAACACAGTTGACAGGGTTCTCATGCCGTTACCTGAAAAGGCTTACGAATATCTGGAATACGCTTTGGCTGCGTTGAAACCAGACGGCGGAGCAATTCACTATTACGATTTTGTTCACGCCGGAAAAGATGAGAATCCTGTTGACAAAATCAGAAGGAAAGTAGCCGGCAGACTGAAAGAGCTGGGTGCCGATTTTGACTTAACCTTCGGCAGGATTGTCCGCACAGTCGGACCGAGATGGTTCCAGATCGTGGTTGACATACGTGTTTACACAAAACGTTAATAGTAACCCGTTGTCTTCCTTAATATGGCATACAATGGTGTGAAGGGAGTTTTAAGATGAAGCGACGGCTAATGGACATCCTTGCCTGCCCGATTGACAAGTATTACCCGCTTGAGCTTCATGTGTTTGAAGAAAAAGAAGAGATCGTTGAGGGTGTGATCGTCTGCCCGAAGTGTCTACGTTGGTACCCGATACGCGACGAAATCCCTGAGCTGCTGCCTGATCAGCTTCGAGACAAGAAAGAAGAAATAGATTTCCTCCAGAAATGGAAGACGAAGATTCCCGAGAAAATACTGCGCGAAGGGAAACCTTTTAACCTAGCTGAAGAATAGACTGGTAACGAGCCAAAGATTCTCGTCGCAGCCTTTTTCAGTACCTCAGCTTCACCAAACGACATTTTTCAGCAGATTTCAAAGCAGCCTCAGCGATCTTGAGAGCCTTAAAACCGTCCAAGCCTGTAACCAAAGGTTTTTCGTTGTTCAACGCGCATCTGACGAAGTGTTGAAGCTCAAGCTTCAACGGTTCCTCCCATTCGTAACGAGGCGTCAAGGTTTGCCCAGAGGTTTCAATGGTCATCTCTTGCGTAATATAATCCAACGAGATTATAGCATCGCTCCCCGTAACAGTTAACCTTCGAATCTTGTACGGTGTCAGCCAGTTTGCCTCCAAAAACGCGGTTTTGCCTTCCGAGAACGTTAACATGATCTGGGCGTAATCTTCATGGCTTGAATGTCTGAGGTTACCTGCTCTTGCATAAACAGCCACGGGATCTTCGTTGAAGATGAAGCGCATTATGTCAATGTCATGTATCGCTGTGTCCTTCACTACCCCAACATCACCTATTCTTTGTGGCCATTTAGAAACACGTTTCACTGTTGCTGAAACCGCGGAGCCAATTTTTCCTTCCTTAATTGCCGCTTTTAACCGTCTTACAGCCGGATTGAACCGTTCTATGAACCCCACGGTTAAGAGGAGCTCATGTTTCTCAGCTAATTCCAAGATTTTCTTTGCTTCTCTGACAGAGCTTGCCATAGGTTTCTCCACGAGCACATGTTTGCCTGCTTTAAGAGCTCTGGATGCTTCTTGCGATAAACGTGTTGACCAGACACACAGCGTTACGGCGTCCAGATCCTCTTCTTGGTACATTTTTCTGCTGTCAACATAGGTTCTCACCCCGTATTTCTCAGCGACCATTTTTGTTCTTTCCTTGTCTATATCGCAGACGGCTACTACCTCTGAATCTGGAAGCTCATCTAGAACCCTTACGTGGTTTCTTCCCCAGAAGCCGACGCCGACTACGGCGACTTTCAGTTTTTTCATTCTAGCCAGACTCCTCTTCCTAAACCATGATAAACGAAACCTTCCATCCTCGCTTTAGCAGGGTTGATGACGTTCGCTAGGTCCACCAGCCCCGCAGGTTTCTTCATGAGGATGCTTATTCTTCTCAGATTCAGACGCTTAAACCTTTCATGTCCAACTGCTATGAGCAAACAATCTGCTCCTTCAACGGTTTTTCCCAAGGTTCTTTCAGCAGGATATCCCGCGTCTTCCAGCTCCCGGTACGTGAAATGCGGGTCAAAGACTGTAACCCGGGCTCCACGCCGTTTAAGAAGTTTCACGAGATCTAAAACCAATGATCCTTTGGATTCCCTGACGTTAGGCTTGTAGGAGACCCCTAAAAGGGCGACCTTGGACCTTTTCACCGGTTTCTCACAGGCGTGAAGAGATTCTTTAACAAGATTATAGGCGTGGTTCAGAAGGTCATCATTCACTCTTCTCGCTAAAGCCGTGATTTTAAGTTTTGCACCTATATTTTCTGCCTCGGTGATGAGAAGATACGAATCTTTCGGAATGTGCCCGCCGACAAGCCCCGGTTTAAGCAGATGACAATAAGGCTGCGTGTTGGCTGCACTCTGAGCTCGAATGAAGTCGATACCCATTTTCTCGCAGAACCTTGCAAACTCGTTGGCAAGCGCTATGTTAACGTCGCGATAAATGTTTTCGAACATCTTAACGGCTTCCGCAGTTTTTAGATCCTTTACTTCGATGATTTCGCCTTTAGTAACCGTGCTTAAGACGGCTTTCGCTGCTGTCAAGCTCTGCTCGTCTGTCGCGGCTACGATCTTCGCGTATCCGACGATATCCTTAAGGGTTCTTCCGATGCTAGCTCTGATGGGGCTGTAGGCTAATCCGAAGTCGATTCCAGCCTTAAGCCCGGAGGACTTCTCTAAGGTTTGCTTCACCAACGTTTCTGTTACCGATGGGCCTACGGTGCTTTCAAGAATAATCAACGATCCCGGTTTAAGGTTCAACCCTATGGTTCTGCATGATTCTTCAAGGTTTGAATAGTCGGCACGTTTCTTTCTGTCGATCGAGGTGTTAACTGTCAAGATTATGATG